>NZ_JBQTCY010000054.1:0-209 GCF_052663225.1 Niallia sp. 03133 | reverse complement strand
ATAAATAAAAAAGTCGATGGAAGGGTATCCTCGGTCAAAAAGAAATAGGTCGTTGTTGGAACGCAGTTCCTTATAACTATCCATCAGTTTCACCGCCACGGAACGCTCGCCATCCGTACATTTCGAAATGAATGCTTTCACAATTAGATTATTTTCTATATCATAGATACAGGATGCCATTGCCCGTGCAAGTTCTATGGACGAACCCT
>NZ_JBQTCY010000053.1:0-221 GCF_052663225.1 Niallia sp. 03133 | reverse complement strand
GTAAGAACCAAGAAAGAAAACCGAGTAATCGCCATCTTAGATTCTCTATTAATAGTAGATAGTAGTCAAATACCATCTACCTAATAGCAGAAAATATGAGGGCAAAAAGCAGCGAGCAGGTCAAGGAAGCGACCGAACGAGCACCGGAGCCTACAATAGTAGGTGAGGAGCGAAGTGAGAGAGCTGACGAAGAGATGCGAAGCTGATTTTTGGCCGAAGTA
>NZ_JBQTCY010000052.1:0-222 GCF_052663225.1 Niallia sp. 03133 | reverse complement strand
ATTGTTTCGGCTAATGATTAGCTTCGCATCTCTTCGTCAGCTCTCTCACTCTGCTCCTCACGTACTGTTGTACGCTCCGGTGCTCGTTCGGTCGCTTCCTTGATCTACTCGCTACTCATTACCCTTATGTTTTCTACTATTAGGCAGATCGTATTTGACTACTATCTACTATAAATAGAGATCTAAGATGGCGATTACTCGGTTTTCTTTCTTGGTTCTTAC
>NZ_JBQTCY010000051.1:0-230 GCF_052663225.1 Niallia sp. 03133 | reverse complement strand
GTTTTTTCATTTATAACGAAAGTTATAAATGTTTATTGTTGACGTTTTGTTTGTTCAGTTTTCAAAGAGCAATTTTTCGTTGCTATCAGAAGCAACTTTTATATATTAACAACATTAAAGAATATTGTCAACATATTTTTTATTTTTTGGTGGAGCCTAGCGGGATCGAACCGCTGACCTCCTGCGTGCAAGGCAGGCGCTCTCCCAGCTGAGCTAAGGCCCCGTTAAAA
>NZ_JBQTCY010000050.1:0-235 GCF_052663225.1 Niallia sp. 03133 | reverse complement strand
AGGGGTACCGTCAGGAAAATGCGGATTTACAACGTTAAGGAATTTTCAATACTAAAAAGCCCAACTTCACCGTTAATTAATAGAAATTGGGCTTTTTCATTCCTCTATAAGGGGTCCAACCCCTATAAGCATTTTTAAGTTATATTCAAAAACCATGCTTTGACATTGTCTAAAGCATGGTAATTATTTAAACTAATATAAATCTGCTAAGTTGCTTTTTTTAGCTCATTTATTT
>NZ_JBQTCY010000049.1:0-282 GCF_052663225.1 Niallia sp. 03133 | reverse complement strand
CGCTTTTCGTTTTAGTTAAGTCCTCGATCTATTAGTATTTGTCAGCTCCACGTGTCGCCACGCTTCCACCTCAAACCTATCAACCTGATCATCTTTCAGGGATCTTACTAGCTTGCGCTATGGGAAATCTCATCTCGAGGGGGGCTTCATGCTTAGATGCTTTCAGCACTTATCCCTTCCGCACATAGCTACCCAGCTATGCCTTTGGCAAGACAACTGGTACACCAGCGGTGCGTCCATCCCGGTCCTCTCGTACTAAGGACAGCTCCTCTCAAATTTCCT
>NZ_JBQTCY010000048.1:0-285 GCF_052663225.1 Niallia sp. 03133 | reverse complement strand
CACGCATTATGTGCAGCTCTTCCTTTAGCTAAATAGGAACCTTTTGTACTATTTGAAACATATCGTGCAACTCTTAAAGCTCTATAAGCACCTGCTCCTACTCCACCTACAGCTCCCAAAGCAGCTCCACCGGCAACAGATCCCCAAAGTTTCCATCCTCTTGCTCCTCTTTTTCTAGCAGACAAATAAGATGATACTCCTCCAACTAAAGCACCTGCTGCCATCCAAAAGAAATCTCCGTCAGGATCAACATTTGATACTGGATTATTCCCCGCATACATATAA
>NZ_JBQTCY010000047.1:0-352 GCF_052663225.1 Niallia sp. 03133 | reverse complement strand
GGCGTTAGTAGCAGAGAATGACCAAGTAACAAAAGGTCAGCCGTTATTAAAAGTAGACTTAGACTATATTAAAGAAAACGCAGCATCTACAACTACGCCAATTGTCTTTACAAATCTCGCAGAAGGCGAGTCTGTGCAGATTAATAAAGAGGGTAATGTAGACATAAAAGAAGAAGAAATTGTATCTATTAAAGATGAAAATGCTAAACCACAACAAGATGCTGGTGAAGAGGATTCTATTGTCGCACCAATCAAAGGGCAAATCGTGCCGATTTCAGAAGTTCCAGATCCAGTGTTCGCTGAAAAAATGATGGGGGATGGATTTGCAATAATTCCATCAGAAGGTACAGTG
>NZ_JBQTCY010000046.1:0-359 GCF_052663225.1 Niallia sp. 03133 | reverse complement strand
TGATGTTATTTTTATGTGTGAATCGCGTTCTAAGCCCACATATTTTACACGAGAAGGAAAAAACAAATTAGATTTTATTAGTACGATCCTTTTTATGCTGAATTTTGTAAAGAAGAGTTTCCAGATTGAGCTAGATGACTTTTTCAAACTCATCGGAAAAAAGGGGATTAGCATTAGTAAACAAGGATTTTCTGAGGCCAGAAAGAAGATTAAACCCAAGGCATTTATCCAGTTATTTGATACCATAGTAGATTGGTATTACAAGGAAAATCCCAGTAAGACATTTAAGGGATTTCGAATTTTCGCTATTGACGCCTCTATACTTGAAGTCAATAATTCAAAAAGATTAAAAGATGCCT
>NZ_JBQTCY010000045.1:0-390 GCF_052663225.1 Niallia sp. 03133 | reverse complement strand
ATTAAATCAACATGTATTAAATAGGTTTTTAGAAATTATTAAGAGCGATTACTCTAGAAATATTAAAGAAAAAATACTTTATATATTAAAAAGAGAATCGAGAAAAAACAAAAATATAAAAAGAGAACTACTAAATATTTTTGAATCTAAGTGTTATATGAAAAAAAATAATTTAATGAATAGAATACTAAATAAAGAAATAACAGATATACTGAAAGAAATTATTAGAGGATAAGATGGATTTTAAAGTAAAAAGAATATTTCAAAATTATTTATGTATGAATTAAATACATTTTTATTTCCTCTCAAAAATTACTTTTTGGGGGGATTTTTGTATCATAAAAACATATCAAATTGTGGAAGATAGTTCCATACCATTTCTCAGAATGG
>NZ_JBQTCY010000044.1:0-397 GCF_052663225.1 Niallia sp. 03133 | reverse complement strand
CTAAAGAACAAGAGAGATCTTTGTTCGAAAAAAGGGTAAAGAGAAGCAAGTAGGTTAAGGAAGCTACCGAACGAGCACCGGAGCGTACATTAGTACGTGAGGAGCGGAGTGAGAGCTAACGAAAAGATACGCCGCTTATCTTTAGCCGATATTAAGATGGGCCTATAGCTCAGCTGGTTAGAGCGCACGCCTGATAAGCGTGAGGTCGATGGTTCGAGTCCATTTAGGCCCACCATGATTTTAATAAAATACCTTTTAAGGGGCCTTAGCTCAGCTGGGAGAGCGCCTGCCTTGCACGCAGGAGGTCAGCGGTTCGATCCCGCTAGGCTCCACCAAACGAATTTATCGTTTCTTTTTTGTTCTTTGAAAACTAAATCATTATATGAAGAAACCAAGA
>NZ_JBQTCY010000043.1:0-399 GCF_052663225.1 Niallia sp. 03133 | reverse complement strand
CCGGTTGAAGTTTATTTTTAGCCGTAATTGTTCCTTGAAAACTAGATTATGTAAGAACCAAGAAAGAAAACCGAGTAATCGCCATCTTAGATTCTCTATTTATAGTAGATAGTAGTCAAATACGATCTACTTAATAGCAGAAAACATGAGAACAAGGAGAAGCAAGTAAATCAAGGAAACGCCTGATTGAGCACCGGAGCGTACGAAGGTACGTGAGGAGCATAGAGAAGAAGTTGACGTAGATATACGAAGCTAATCATTGTTCGAAAACTTGAGGGTGAAAAGAAACGAGCAGGTCGAGGAAGTGACCGAACGAGCACCGGAGCCTACCATAGTAGGTGAGGAGCGGAGTGAGAGAGCTGACGAAGAGATGCGAAGTTTATTTTCAGCCGAAACCAA
>NZ_JBQTCY010000042.1:0-526 GCF_052663225.1 Niallia sp. 03133 | reverse complement strand
AAATTGTTTAGAATGGTGCGGGTGAAGGGAGTCGAACCCCCACGCCTTGCGGCGCTAGATCCTAAGTCTAGTGCGTCTGCCAATTCCGCCACACCCGCATAATGCTTTTTTAAAATGGTGAGCCATGGAGGATTCGAACCTCCGACCCTCTGATTAAAAGTCAGATGCTCTACCAACTGAGCTAATGGCTCAACAAAAATGGTGCCGGCGAGAGGACTTGAACCCCCAACCTACTGATTACAAGTCAGTTGCTCTACCAATTGAGCTACACCGGCAGTTTTTCATTGTTATTTTTTTACAATTATGAATGGTTATCAATATTGTAAGAAGTATAGTCAAGATATAAAATCGGTTGCTGTGGTAAATTCGAGGAAGGTTATTCTATCGTATTCTACCGAAAGGGCTATACCATTTTTCTACAAAACTTGTCTATATAAAAAACATGGTGGAGGATGACGGGATCGAACCGCCGACCCTCTGCTTGTAAGGCAGATGCTCTCCCAGCTGAGCTAATCCTCCATATATG
>NZ_JBQTCY010000041.1:0-538 GCF_052663225.1 Niallia sp. 03133 | reverse complement strand
ATTAAGATTTTTTGAAAATGCATTTTGTTAAAACTGTCCCGATTTCAGAATGCTTAATCAAGAAGCAGTTCAATCGGTACAACTCGATGTTTATTCGCTGAAGAAAAGCTCGTTGCTCCACCCCGCGACGATACTATTATTTTTATAAAGAATGGAGGAGGAAAGGGGATTCGAACCCCTGCGCGGTTTGACCCGCCTGTCGGTTTTCAAGACCGATCCCTTCAGCCGGACTTGGGTATTCCTCCTCGATAGATGGTGGACCTTGTAGGACTCGAACCTACGACCGGACGGTTATGAGCCGTCTGCTCTAACCAACTGAGCTAAAGGTCCAAATATAGATTTAATTTATGGTAGCGGCAGAGGGGATCGAACCCCCGACCTCACGGGTATGAACCGTACGCTCTAGCCAGCTGAGCTACGCCGCCATAATTCATTATTTTATATAATTGGTGGAGCCTAGCGGGATCGAACCGCTGACCTCCTGCGTGCAAGGCAGGCGCTCTCCCAGCTGAGCTAAGGCCCCATTTCATGCTCTTCC
>NZ_JBQTCY010000040.1:0-587 GCF_052663225.1 Niallia sp. 03133 | reverse complement strand
ATCGCTCCTTTTGTACTTGTATAATCGACTAGCATCGCGTGTCCGACAAAAGCATTGATGGATGCTGTATTGACGATGCTACTTCCTGATTCCATAAATTCAAGTGCATATTTGGAAAAATAGTAATAGGAGTAGAAATTCGTTTTAAATGTCTGCTCCATTTGATCGGTTGGGAGATCTGTCAATTCTTCTATTGGGTTTTGTTCTGCCGCATTATTAACGAGTACATCCACACCACCTAATTCTGTGACCGTTTGCTGCACTGCTTTTTTGGCGAATGCTTCATCCCCAGCATCTCCTTTTAATAATAGACAGCGCTGCCCTTGTGCTTCCACTCGTTCTTTTGTTATCTCTGCATCTTCATCATTTATATTGTAGACAATCGCGATATCTGCTCCTTCTTTCGCATAAGCAATCGATACAGCACGTCCGATTCCACTGCTGCCTCCGGTCACTAAGGCTACTTTTCCATACAATTTACCAGTACCAATATAGCTTTCATCCTCATAAATAGGATTTGGAATCATTTTTTCTTCTGTGCCTTGACCACGTTCTAAGGTTTGTGCAGGTTGACTAGTTGGAAATTT
>NZ_JBQTCY010000039.1:0-615 GCF_052663225.1 Niallia sp. 03133 | reverse complement strand
ATTGAATTCATTAACTGGAAGAAGTATTCAGGTTTATGAGTCTTATTTAGGTTATACCATGAATGTAATGCATCTGGTGTAAATACATCTATTTTTTTCAGTACCTCCATTGCAAATTCCAGAGGTGCTATTCCTGATGCAGTAACTAAATTCGCATCAGATACCGCAGATCCCAACTCATAGAACTTTTCTCCTTTATAGTTAGGACATACCATTTTAGTATATTCTAAGTTATTACTTGTATGCTTTCTAGTATCTAAGTATCCCATATTCGCGAGGCCCTCAGTTGCACCACAAATTGCAGCAACAATAGTGCCAAGCTTTAAAGCTTGGCCAATTCTTTCCAAGATAGGTTGATGAATTTCTTCACTCCAAGTAGTCCCTCCTGGTAAAATTAAAAGATCTTTACTCTCAAGAGTACATTCATCAAGGGAAATATCTGGTTTTATGCTCAGTCCTCCCATAGTAGTAATCATTTCTTTATTAGTTCCTACTGTAATTACTTTTAAAGGTGCTAAATCTTTTTTGAAATATCTTCCTGAGTTTAGTTCAGCAATTAAATATCCATATTCCCAGTCCGACATTGTATTAAATACATATAGAAAAACTTTTTTT
>NZ_JBQTCY010000038.1:0-618 GCF_052663225.1 Niallia sp. 03133 | reverse complement strand
GAATTGTTTAGAATGGTGCGGGTGAAGGGAGTCGAACCCCCACGCCTTGCGGCGCTAGATCCTAAGTCTAGTGCGTCTGCCAATTCCGCCACACCCGCATATTCTTTTTATAAATGGTGAGCCATGGAGGATTCGAACCTCCGACCCTCTGATTAAAAGTCAGATGCTCTACCAACTGAGCTAATGGCTCAAAACTTATTAATGGTGCCGGCGAGAGGACTTGAACCCCCAACCTACTGATTACAAGTCAGTTGCTCTACCAATTGAGCTACACCGGCACTTTCAAAAAAGCATGTCTAATTTTAATTAAATATGGTGGAGGATGACGGGATCGAACCGCCGACCCTCTGCTTGTAAGGCAGATGCTCTCCCAGCTGAGCTAATCCTCCATATATGCGCCTGGCGACGTCCTACTCTCACAGGGGGAGATCCCCCAACTACCATCGGCGCTGAGAAGCTTAACTTCCGTGTTCGGTATGGGAACGGGTGTGACCTTCTCGCTATCGCCACCAGACTATTTTTTAAAGACATATTTTATTATATCGTCTTCTCAAAAATTTTCAAGGATTTTTTCAAAAAAAAATTATTCCCTGAAAACTAGATTATGTGTAAGAAGAA
>NZ_JBQTCY010000037.1:0-669 GCF_052663225.1 Niallia sp. 03133 | reverse complement strand
TTCTTCTTACACATAATCTAGTTTTCAGGGAATAATTTTTTTTGAAAAAATCCTTGAAAAATTTTGAGAAGACGATATAATAAAATATGTCTTTAAAAATAGTCTGGTGGCGATAGCGAGAAGGTCACACCCGTTCCCATACCGAACACGGAAGTTAAGCTTCTCAGCGCCGATGGTAGTTGGGGGCTCTCCCCCTGTGAGAGTAGGACGTCGCCAGGCATATAATTATTCCGCAGTAGCTCAGTGGTAGAGCATTCGGCTGTTAACCGAACGGTCGTAGGTTCGAATCCTACCTGCGGAGCCATTATTGGAGAGCTGTCCGAGTGGCCGAAGGAGCACGATTGGAAATCGTGTAGGCGGGTAACCCTGTCTCAAGGGTTCAAATCCCTTGCTCTCCGCCATTTAAAACACTCACCATTTTAAAAAATATTATGGCCCATTGGTCAAGCGGTTAAGACACCGCCCTTTCACGGCGGTAACACGGGTTCGAATCCCGTATGGGTCACCATATAAATTTAAGAAGTCATGTTAAATGCACTACTTACTGTCGCAGCACATGCAATTGATTTCCTATACATCGGAGGATTAGCTCAGCTGGGAGAGCATCTGCCTTACAAGCAGAGGGTCGGCGGTTCGATCCCGTCATCCTCCACCATATAAATATTTATT
>NZ_JBQTCY010000036.1:0-788 GCF_052663225.1 Niallia sp. 03133 | reverse complement strand
ATTAAAATCTAAAAAGACAAGAAAATCAAGCTATAGAAAACAATTAAATAATTATAAAAAAGCCGGAGCTAAAATTAGAATTGTATTAAAGTATTAAATAGGAGGAGAGTTTTTGTTTGATAAAAAGGTAAATGATTTATTAGTGAATGTAGATATTGAAACAAGTAATTTAATCGCTCAAGAATTGGCTCGATTATTAAATAAAAATACTACTTCTTACCTTCTGAATCTCTTTCCTACTTTATCAGAGATTCAAAAAATAACTATCATTCAAATTGGCTTATATTTAGATAATAAAGAGTTGGATAGTTTTATCAATAAAATTGTAGAAGACGATAACACTGAATTATTTTTCGTTAAAAATGCAGCAAAAGGAGTAATAGAACAAAAACAAACTAAAGATTATGGTAAAAATCTAAAAAAAATAATGGAAAGATTTAAAAGTCAAAGCGATGAAGATAAAATTGTTGATTTATCTATATTAGGTAACAAAGGTAATAAAGAATTACTATCTTTTTTAGATACTATAAAATCTTCTAGTAAGCAAGTATTAGAACAAAGAGATATTGCAAAATTACAAATTATATCAGGTATAGGTGAAGTAATCAATGAATATAGATCCAAAAACAGTACTTTCTCTATTTCTGGATTAAGACAAGCGTTATATGTATCTTTACCAAATAAAGAGTCAGTTCAAGTGATAGTGGAAGACTTATACAAAGAAGATACTGAAACATTAATAGATACAGCTACTATCATTCTTTACGAGCCTAATTTCCCAAGTGAAG
>NZ_JBQTCY010000035.1:0-824 GCF_052663225.1 Niallia sp. 03133 | reverse complement strand
GCTGCTCCCATTGCACCTAATGGATTCCATTTCCCAAAAATCAGTGCAGCAAGCGCCATAAATCCTTGTCCACTGATTGTTGCATGGGTAAATTCGTTCGTAATCGACTGGGCAAATACGGCACCGCCGATTCCGCCAAGTGCACCGGAGAGAATAACACCAATATAACGCATTTTCAACACATTTATTCCCATCGTATCTGCTGCCATTGGGTGTTCTCCGACAGATCTCAATCGCAGTCCAAATGGCGTTTTATACATTACAAACCAAGCGATAATAGCAACGATAATGGCTAAATAGGAAGTCCAATACGTATTAGTGAAAAATAGATCTCCTATAACAGGAATATCTTTCAAAACAGGAATATCCACTTTTTTGAAGCTGTATTGAATCGTACCTGTTTGGCCTTTTCCGTAGATTAATTTGACTAAAAACATCGCAAGTCCTGCAGCCAATAAATTTATTGCAACACCAGAAACAGTTTGATCTGCACGAAACGTAATGGTAGCTACGGCGTGCAATACAGAAAAAAGTGCACCAATAACCATTGCGAAAAGCAAAGCGACCCAAGGAGTCCAAGCCCCTAAACTATCTGCAAAGGTTAAGTTAAACACAATAGAGGAAAAAGCCCCCATCACCATTAATCCTTCCAATCCTATATTTATTACACCTGCTCGTTCTGAAAAATTCCCACCAAGTGCTGTGAAGATCAGCGGTGCAGCCCATAATAGTGAAGAAGGAATGACAATTAATAAAACATCCATTAATCCCACTTACTTCTCCCCCTTTTTGCTTTTATTTTTACTTATTTTCTCTAAAAATAA
>NZ_JBQTCY010000034.1:0-1187 GCF_052663225.1 Niallia sp. 03133 | reverse complement strand
CGTTTATAACGAAAATTATAAACGTTTATTGTTGACGTTTTGTTTGTTCAGTTTTCAAAGAGCAATTTTCATTCACTTCAGAAGCGAACTCTCTTAATATATCATATCTCCCTTTATCTCGTCAATAACTTTTTTAAGAAGTTTTTTTCATTATCTTAAATTGTTATGGATGATAAGCAAGTTATGTTTTGTTTTTTTCGTTGCTGTCTGAAGCAACTTTTATATAATACCAACTCATCAAGAAGAAGTCAACAACTTCCCCCAAAAAAATTCATTAAATTTTCTATCCTCTTAATCTATCATACGATAGCATCACTAATCTAATTAAAATTCAAGGCATGACACTAATAATTCTTCCAAACATCCTGTTCGCTTCATCATAGATATTCATCATTTACAAATCATTCGATTAATAGTTCTAAAATAACTTCTATCCACCAAAAACAACAATATACTTTCAAATTAAAAGTACAAAAGCGCAAACGCCTTGATCATCGCCGTACAAACTGGCCGATTAACTACGCCACGGCCTTATGTCTTCATCGGCACTTGTACATCCTTATACTTCGGAAGGGCTTCGACTGAGATAAGACGAACCTTCTATCAGGGCGATTTTCCCCTGATGGTTAGTTAAGTCGATCAGGTTTTTACGGGCAGTTTTTTCACCTGCTTCACATTTCTTAGGCGATACCTTACTGCCCGTTATAAAGTGATAAAAGAAACACGATGAGCGCAAGCGTAGATGTTGACTTATCGCAGGGAGATGACCTTAAGTTTGATAGACGATAGGCGCTGGTCGGCTAAATATGCCAAAGAGGAAAATCGACTAAATACGCAACGTCCTGTTGCAACGTCAATTGACTCGCATCCTTGTACTTCGAAGCTCGACGCGGACCATACTGCTAAGTTATCCACCACTCTATTTCGTTTATCATTCCTAGATAACAAAACAAAAAACCCGGCGTCTATACCGGGTTTCTACAAAAACTAATTACTTTACTATAGATACAACTTTTTCTTCTATTTCTACATTTCCTTCTTTGTTAATCTGTACAGACTCACCTTCTGCAAGATTTGTAAAGACAATTGGTGTAGTTGTAGATGTTGCGTTTTCTTTAATATAGTCTAAGTCTACTTTCAATAACGGCTGACCTTTTGTTACTTGGTCATTCTCTGCTACTAACGCT
>NZ_JBQTCY010000032.1:0-1555 GCF_052663225.1 Niallia sp. 03133 | reverse complement strand
TCCGAACCCTCATAAAGACAAGTGTCTATTTTGAAAGGTACTTGCCGTACATTGAAGTAAAATGACCAGAGAGGATTGTGCTTTCTGGTTATTTGTCCTGCAGTTTCCTCCATTTTCTTGAAAATAAATATAAGCAGGAATTTTCTATAGAAGAGATTGGGGAAATACAATGGGGTCACTGAAAAAGTGAATGCTATAAAAAATTGGTATTGACAATCCAAGCAACGCAGAGTTTTTCGTTCGGTTTTCCGAGGCTTATCACACGCTTTCCGCGGGGCGAGCGTCGAGCTAATCCCGCAGGAGTCGTGCGGACGCCTCTCCTAACCAAAATGATGTTCGTTTTCAAATTCTCTATACTATTTTAACCCAACAAAATTTAAGCGTTTCACCTATAATTTATCTAATAAATCAATTTTTCATTGGCCTCAATACAATCAAGGGCTTTTTATATGTTAACTCCTAAAAGACTAAAAATCCATCCTTCTAAAATTAAAGGATGGATTTTTTTTAACTAACAATACTAATAAATAATTATTAATATAACAGATAATAAAACAAATAGAATCAATAATGAAATAAACAAATAACCTGCAATTCTAACAAATTTGGGAAAAGAACGGATATTATAGTTTTTTATTCCTATTTTATCACCTGTTGCTTTCTGTGCATTCGCAAATTCTTCTGAAACAAAAACCTCATCATCATTTAACATATACTCGTCATCTTGTTTTTGAGTTTCATGTTTTTTTATCGTTCCCACCACTTTCAGCACATTCAGTAATAAAATAATTATATTGTATTTAATTTACTATTTCAACGTCTGCATCTTTTACTACTTCTTCAGTATATTCGCTCCAGGTTTGTTCTAATTCATTTTGAGATATATCTTCATTTTTTTCTTGTTCTTCTTCAAACTTTTTTCTTTAAGGACACCAATTGACAAAGATTCTTGATATGCTTTAGGTGTATCTTCATTCCAATATTCTTCTTCACTTTTTCCTAAAGTATTAATATAATCAGACAATATTTTTTTCATTTCTTCTGCCTGAGAAGTATTCAATGCTTCTATTGAAGCTTTAGTTTGTTCAGCAAATGCTTTTGCTTCATCTAAACTCACAGATAAACCTTGTGATTCTGCATCCTTAACCAAACTAGTATTAGGTATTATATTTCGAATTATTTTCTTTATCAGACAAGGGTGGTTGCTTTGAGCTCTTCAATCAATCGAATAAGTTTTAGATCACCTCTCACATCGTCTTCTCCTCTTTCTACCGTTTAAATCCTACCCTAGCACCTCTTTTGCTTAACAGCAATAATGACAAAAGCTAGTGGGTTAAGTTCTTTGTTTCTTAGTTTATCATTTAAGAGTCTACTTCATTTTAAAAGACAGAATCCCATATGAAAATAACGTAGTAATCATAGATAAGTTCATATTATCGCAAAGAATTAATTTTATTAATTTCTATATCCCTGTTTAAAAGAACGCATAGGTGGAATGAAAAAAGTAGAACAAATAATAATAAGGTGAAGGGATGATATTATGAGTTTAGAAAAC
>NZ_JBQTCY010000031.1:0-1597 GCF_052663225.1 Niallia sp. 03133 | reverse complement strand
TTATTTGTAAATTGAATGGAGGAGGAAAGGGGATTCGAACCCCTGCGCGGTTTGACCCGCCTGTCGGTTTTCAAGACCGATCCCTTCAGCCGGACTTGGGTATTCCTCCTCGATATATGTGGACCTTGTAGGACTCGAACCTACGACCGGACGGTTATGAGCCGTCTGCTCTAACCAACTGAGCTAAAGGTCCAAAGAAAGTAAACGATAATACAATGTTTATCTTTAAAATGTCTGTCCTCATCTCGGGATGATTATGCAAGATGCTATTCGATGAGTACAACTCGAAGATTATTCATGTTGTACTTTCTCGTTGCTCTAACCAACTGAGCTAAAGGTCCAAACGAAAATTAATTATCATTTTATATGATAGCGGCAGAGGGGATCGAACCCCCGACCTCACGGGTATGAACCGTACGCTCTAGCCAGCTGAGCTACGCCGCCATAATTCATTATTTTATATAATTAATTGGTGGAGCCTAGCGGGATCGAACCGCTGACCTCCTGCGTGCAAGGCAGGCGCTCTCCCAGCTGAGCTAAGGCCCCATACGTGCTTTAATTCTTCCTGGTCGGGAAGACAGGATTCGAACCTGCGACCCCTTGGTCCCAAACCAAGTGCTCTACCAAGCTGAGCTACTTCCCGGATATGGCGCGCCCGAAAGGAGTCGAACCCATAACCTTCTGATCCGTAGTCAGACGCTCTATCCAATTGAGCTACGGGCGCTAATTTTTTAAAAAAGTGGTGAGCCATGGAGGATTCGAACCTCCGACCCTCTGATTAAAAGTCAGATGCTCTACCAACTGAGCTAATGGCTCAAACTTATTAATGGTGCCGGCGAGAGGACTTGAACCCCCAACCTACTGATTACAAGTCAGTTGCTCTACCAATTGAGCTACACCGGCACTTTCTAAAAAGCATGTCTAATTTTTATTAAATATGGTGGAGGATGACGGGATCGAACCGCCGACCCTCTGCTTGTAAGGCAGATGCTCTCCCAGCTGAGCTAATCCTCCATTTGGTGACCCATACGGGATTCGAACCCGTGTTACCGCCGTGAAAGGGCGGTGTCTTAACCGCTTGACCAATGGGCCAACTATAAAAAAGGCACTATGATTTATAAGCCATAGAAAGTTTTAAAATAGCTTTTTCTAAATCAGCGACAAAATATATTATATAAAAATCACTTGAATTTTGTCAACACAAAAATTAATAGTATTACAATTTTTAATTAATTTTTTTTTACCAGAATCTAAAGTTTAAAAAAAGATTAGATTAAATCATCTTAATATTAGGAAAAAAAGTCAACAAAATATTAGAAATACCAACTTTAACCTCATTTAAAGAGAGGAAAAAACTGATAAAGCCTGCCTGCAGCTTGAAATAATAATGTGATTTACAATCTTAACTCCTTCTATATACTATAACAGTTAAATCGGTGTGTTGACGAATTAATCAAGAACAAACAAGGTAATTCTGATATTTTAAGAACCCGAATGACAGCATATCGCTATTCCTCATTATTTTACCTTCTATGACAATGGATACAAAAAAAAAAGAACTAAACCCAAAAATGAATTAGTTCTTTTTCTACATTTT
>NZ_JBQTCY010000030.1:0-1631 GCF_052663225.1 Niallia sp. 03133 | reverse complement strand
TTTGCATCCAATAACACTCCAATCACAATTGATATAGCTATTATAATATAACTTCCCTGACAGTTAACGTCAGGGAAGTTATCATACTTGATGAAATTTTATTAATTCCGACAGAACTTCAATAAGTCTTTTCTTAAGACTTGTTGGCTCAATAACTTTAATAGATTTATTGTACGGTAAAAGTAAATAAGGTACATATGTATGTATCATATCTTTTTCAAGAAGAAAAACTGCTTGATTTGAAGTCCGTTCTTGTAAATAATGTCCTAAAAACCAATGTTGGCAAATATCAGCCAATACACTTTTATCCCCATTAATAACCAAAGAAATAATCCCTTCCTTATCTTCTATAGTTGGAAGAAGACTTTTTATAAAAAAGTCACGTGCTGAAAAATTTTCTGGCCGGTTAAACTTATTTTCGGTTAGCATTAGACTTTCAATTCGATCTACTCTAAAACTACGGATATCATTCCTAAGATGACAAAATCCAATCACATACCACTTATTATTCCAATAGATAATTCTGTACGGATCGACCAATCTATAATTTAATTGCTTTTCGCCACTTTTATGGTAAAGAATTTTTACTGAGTACCCGTCAGCTACTGCCTGCTCCAACTCCTTCAAAAAAGGTTCCATAGAGAGTGAACTTAATCGACTTATTACTTCAAGACTAGTTAAATGTTGGTTTATCTTTGTTTCCTGCTCTTGATTTGAGTATTTACTTAGTTTTGAAATGGCCCTATTTAGTGCTTCACCTCCATAATATCCGGCTTCTTCTGCAAAAACAGCAGCGTGAAATAGTGAAGTTTGCTCCTCAAAATCAAAAAAAAGAGGAGCCTCAATAAAATTGTTCAATAAAGTGTATCCACCGTTATGTCCTGGTTCTGAAATTATAGGTACGCCACTTGTTGAAATTGTATCAATATAACGATACACAGTCCTTATATTCATCTCTAACTTTTCTGAAATTTGTTTTGCAGTAATTTTTTCACCTGAACGAAGCATCCATAGAATTGCTAACATATTGTCAATTTTAGGCATATAATTCCACCTCTATATGAAATTTATTTTCTATTATATATTTCCGATTTTTGGTATAACTCATCAACTGTTCCTTTCCGATAGCTTTCTATATAATGAGGCCCTAGACACATTTGTAATTTCACAAATTTGATTTACAGTCATATCTCCCTCTTTATAAAGCTTTACTGCATAATTCATTCCTGCATGATTTTTATGGTACTTCTTTAACCGACCTTTAAACTTTCCTTCTTTCTTAGCCAGTTCAATTCCTTCACGCTGCCGCATACGGATAAGATCACGTTCTAATTGGTTTACACCCGCCATAACCGTAATTAAGAATTGGCTGTAGGGATTATCTTCTGATAAATCTAGCCATGTATCTTTTAAGGATTTTAAATTTGCCTTTTTACTCCGTATGTTATCGATTAATTCAAATAAATCTTGTGTACTACGAGTAATCCGAGTTAAGTCCGTAACATAAATGATGTCACCTTCTTGTATATCCTCTAACATTTTTTGAAGTTGCTCACGATCTTTTGTTGCTCCGGAAACTTTTTCTTCAAAAATAATATCCATTCCGATTTCGTTCAGTTGCTGAAATTGCC
>NZ_JBQTCY010000029.1:0-1675 GCF_052663225.1 Niallia sp. 03133 | reverse complement strand
TGCAAGCGGCAAATGAATGACCTTTGGTAAATCAAATGCTACGCCAACCCAAACTGCTGCAAGCCAGCCAACGATTAATTGTCCTTCTACCCCAATATTAAAAAGTCCTGTGCGAAAAGCAAATGCTACTGCAAGACCAGCAAGAATAAGAGGAGTAATCTGGCGAACTACTTCTCCAGTAAAGTAAATTTCCCCAAATGCACCGTTCCATAAAGCAATGTAAGCATCTGCTGGACTATAGCCAGTAGCCAGCATAATCAATGTTCCAACTATTACTCCCAGCAAAACGGAAATAATCGGTATACTTATTTTCTTTATTGTATTAGACATTTTTCTCCACACCTACTTTATTATCATTCGATCCAGCCATCAGCAATCCTAATTCTTGTTCGGATGTTTCTTTTGGATTTACAGTTGCTATGATTTCCCCTTCAAATATAACAGCTATCCGGTCACTTACATTTAATATCTCTTCCAGTTCAAATGACAGAAGCAATACACCTTTTCCATTATCCCTTTGTTCAATTAAACGTTTATGAATAAACTCAATTGCTCCTACATCGAGGCCGCGAGTCGGCTGTGCTGCTATTAATAAATCCGGATTTCGGTCTATTTCTCGTCCGATGATTGCTTTCTGCTGATTCCCTCCAGAAAGAGCACGTGCAGGCGTATGAATTCCTGGTGTTCTGACATCAAATTCTTCAATTAGTATCTTAGCCTTTTTATCTATTTCTTTCTGATTCAAGATGCCGTTTTTAGAAAAAGGTTGTTGATAATATGTTTGCAATACCATATTTTGTCCAATTGGAAAATCTAGCACTAATCCATGTTTATGACGATCCTCTGGAATGTGGCCAATTCCACTTTCCGTTATTTTCCGAGGAGATAATACACTTATTTCTTTCCCATTTAATGAAATGCTTCCAGAATCTTTTTTCATTAAACCTGTTATGGCTTCTATTAATTCAGATTGCCCATTTCCATCTACACCGGCTATTCCAACGATTTCTCCTGCTCTAACATCAAGGTTCAGCGAGTTAACAATCTTGACCCCCCGTGAATCTTTAACGGTTAAATCTTTAATAGCAAGAACCGTTTCCTTTGGTTCTGCGTCTTTTTTATTTGTTTTAAAGGTAACTTCTCTTCCTACCATTAAATTTGCCAATTCGTTTGGGTTTGTTTCTTTTACTATGTATGTACCAATTCCTACTCCCTTTCGAATAACGGTCACACGGTCGCAAACTTCCATGATCTCTTTTAACTTATGGGTAATTAATATGATTGATTTCCCTTCTTTCATTAATGTTCTAAAAATAGCGATTAACTCTGTTATCTCTTGTGGGGTTAAAACAGCTGATGGCTCATCAAATATTAAAATCTCAGCTCCACGGTAAAGTGTTTTTAAAATTTCAACTCTTTGCTGCATCCCAACCGAAATATCAGCAATTTTCGCTTTTGGATCAACAGCGAGTCCGTATTTTTCTGATATTTCCTTTACTTCTTTTTCTGCTTTTTTTAGATTGATTTTTCCATTTTTAACTGTTTCTTTTCCTAGAATAATATTCTCTGTAACCGTAAATGTATCAACAAGCATAAAATGCTGATGCACCATCCCAATGCCTAAATCATTGGCAATATTCGGGTTTGAAATGTCAACCTTTTGTCCTCGTGCTCG
>NZ_JBQTCY010000028.1:0-1675 GCF_052663225.1 Niallia sp. 03133 | reverse complement strand
AGGGCACGAGGACAAAAGGTTGACATTTCGAATCCGAATATTGCCAATGATTTAGGAATTGGAATGGTGCATCAGCATTTTATGCTCGTTGATACATTTACGGTAACAGAGAATATTATTCTAGGAAAAGAAACAGTTAAAAATGGAAAAATCGATCTAAAAAAAGCAGAAAAAGAAGTAAAGGAAATATCAGAAAAATACGGACTGGCTGTTGATCCAAAAGCGAAAATTGCTGATATTTCGGTCGGAATGCAGCAAAGGGTGGAAATATTAAAAACACTTTACCGTGGAGCAGAGATTTTAATATTTGATGAGCCATCAGCTGTCTTAACACCACAAGAGATAACAGAGTTAATCGCTATTTTTAGAACATTAATTAAAGAAGGGAAATCAATTATATTGATTACCCATAAGTTAAAAGAGATCATGGAAGTTTGCGACCGTGTGACGGTTATTCGCAAGGGTGTAGGGATTGGTACATACAATGTAAAAGAAACAAACCCAAACGAATTGGCAAATTTAATGGTAGGAAGAGAAGTTACCTTTAAAACAAATAAAAAAGACGCAGAACCAAAGGAAACGGTTCTAGCTATTAAAGATTTAACCGTTAAAGATTCACGAGGGGTCAAGATTGTTAACTCGCTGAACCTTGATGTTAGAGCAGGAGAAATTGTCGGAATTGCCGGCGTAGATGGAAATGGGCAATCTGAATTAATAGAAGCCATAACTGGCTTAATGAAAAAAGATTCTGGCAGCATTACACTCAATGGGAAAGAAATAAGTGTGTTATCTCCACGTAAAATAACGGAAAGTGGAATTGGCCACATTCCGGAGGATCGTCATAAACATGGATTAGTGTTAGATTTTCCAATTGGACAAAATATGGTATTGCAAACCTACTATCAACAACCTTTTTCTAAGAATGGCATTTTGAATCAGAAAGAAATCGATAAGAAGGCCAAAACGTTAATGGAAGAATTTGATGTCAGAACACCTGGAATTCATACGCCTGCACGTGCTCTTTCTGGAGGAAATCAGCAGAAAGCAATCATCGGCAGAGAAGTAGACCGCAATCCAGATTTATTAATAGCAGCACAGCCGACTCGCGGCCTCGATGTAGGAGCAATTGAGTTTATTCATAAACGTTTAATTGAACAAAGGGATAATGGAAAAGGTGTATTGCTTCTGTCATTTGAACTGGATGAGATATTAAATGTAAGTGACCGGATAGCTGTTATATTTGAAGGGGAAATCATAGCAACTGTAAATCCAAAAGAAACATCCGAACAAGAATTAGGATTGCTGATGGCTGGATCAAATGATAATAAAGTAGGTGTGGAGAAAAATGTCTAATACAATAAAGAAGATAAGTATACCGATTATTTCCGTTTTGCTTGGAATAATAGTAGGAACCATTATTATGCTGATTACTGGCTACAGTCCAGCTGATGCTTACATCGCTTTATGGAACGGTGCGTTTGGGGAGATTTATTTTACAGGAGAAGTAATTCGCCAGGTTACACCTCTGATTCTTGCTGGTCTTGCAGTAGCATTTGCTTTTCGCACAGGACTTTTTAATATTGGGGTAGAAGGACAATTAATCGTTGGATGGCTTGCAGCAGTTTGGGTTGGCGTAGCATTTGATTTACCAAAGGTCATTCATTTGCCGTTTGCC
>NZ_JBQTCY010000027.1:0-1739 GCF_052663225.1 Niallia sp. 03133 | reverse complement strand
TTATATGTATGCGGGGAATAATCCAGTATCAAATGTTGATCCTGATGGCGATTTCTTTTGGATGGCAGTAAATGTTGGGTTTGCTGCATATGATGGCTATAAAGCATACAGAGCTGGAGGTACTGCTGCGAAAATCGCAGGAGCTGCAGCGTTAGGTTTTGTTGGTGGTGCTAGATTTAAGGCTGCAAGAAAGGCTACTCATGCAGTTTATACTCTAAGTAGGGGAAAAAAGTTGTTTATGTAGGGAGAACAAAGAATATTTAAGCTAGAAAAGCAGCTCATGCAAAAGTTCATACTGATGCTACTTTTAATGTAAGAAAAAGTGGTTTAAGTTATGCCCAAGCAAGAGGTTTAGAACATAGGTTATACTTAAAAAATGGTGGGAAGAAAAATTTAAGAAATAAAATTAGACCAATCAGTAAAAAAATAAAAAATAAAAATACTATATGTCTGTTTCAAGAAGTGTTTATAGATAGGGAGGAAGTATGGACAAGGAAACAATTGTTAAACAAATTAAATTAAATATTAATAATACAAGTAATTTACAAAAAGTATCAGATATTCAAGACCTTTTAATTGAATTACTTAATTATGATTTTCGATTACTTGATGGAATAGTATCCGAAGTGAAAATAAACCAACAAAAAAAAACTAAGTATTTTAAACAAATAAAAATGGGTCAAACCTATGAAATTTTTCTTAATGATATTCAAAAATATAATTATGGTGTTATTATCAGGGGAGATTTAGTCCTTAATAAAAATGATGATATTATCATTGGATATTTAGATGTTTTCTCAGAAAAACCTTTAGAAGTAGAAGAAATATATTCATACATTAGCAATCATAAGTTCTTAATGATTGCTAATACTGGATACGCATCCATAATGAATTATGATTGGAAGTTGACTTGTCAATATACTGAAGTTATTTTTTCTGATCAAGAATTACAAAACATTGAATATGTTGCTTCTATGGAAGGAAAATATTACAAAAGTATAGGAATTAGTGATAGAGAAATATTTGACTGTGAAATAATTGAAGAGAAAGAGGCTGAAAAAATTCCTAATCCATTGGGGATAGTTGGAGACTTGGGCATTAAGGAGATCTTAATAGAGAGATTTCAGGAAAAGCATAGTTAAATTATTATATAGTAGAGAGCTTTCCGAAAAATTAAATGAGGGTGGAAAGCTCTCTATTTACTAGGAAAGTCAGTTGAAAGTTAGAAAGAAGACATCTTCTTTTATCGGAATGGAAAGATTATGTAAATTAATTTATTTGGAATAAACTTGTTGATAGAAAGGAGGTTTCCATATGAAATTTCCAAATGATGAAGATGGGCAAGTGTTAAACGAATTATATAAATATGGTTTGGATTTTAATAGTAAGCATAAAGTTGACTTTTTTATTGTTATTCCTGATAAGTTAGTTGGGGAGAAGATAAGCAAACTTGTTAGTAAAGAGGACTTTGAAATATTGATTAGTATGGATGAAGATGGAGGATGGTCCTGCTGTTGTCAAAAGACTATCTATTTAACCTATGAAAATGTAGTTAATATCCAAGAATATTTAGACGAAGTTAGCAGTCCTTTCGGTGGAATTCTAGATGGTTGGGGAGTAATAATGGAAGAATAAAATGAATGATTGGAGCTGCTCTGTGGGCAGCTCCATATTATTTACTAAAAACTTGTGTTTATTGATTAAGATTCAATCGAAATGTTTAATAATCGTTTTCTACA
>NZ_JBQTCY010000026.1:0-2650 GCF_052663225.1 Niallia sp. 03133 | reverse complement strand
CGCCCACGACGGATAGGGACCGAACTGTCTCACGACGTTCTGAACCCAGCTCGCGTACCGCTTTAATGGGCGAACAGCCCAACCCTTGGGACCGACTACAGCCCCAGGATGCGATGAGCCGACATCGAGGTGCCAAACCTCCCCGTCGATGTGGACTCTTGGGGGAGATAAGCCTGTTATCCCCGGGGTAGCTTTTATCCGTTGAGCGATGGCCCTTCCATGCGGAACCACCGGATCACTAAGCCCGACTTTCGTCCCTGCTCGACTTGTAGGTCTCGCAGTCAAGCTCCCTTGTGCCTTTACACTCTACGAATGATTTCCAACCATTCTGAGGGAACCTTTGGGCGCCTCCGTTACTTTTTAGGAGGCGACCGCCCCAGTCAAACTGCCCACCTGACACTGTCTCCCACCCCGATAAGGGGTGCGGGTTAGAATGTCAATACAGCCAGGGTAGTATCCCACCGATGCCTCCACCGAAGCTAGCGCTCCGGCTTCCTAGGCTCCTACCTATCCTGTACAAGCTGTACCAAAATTCAATATCAGGCTGCAGTAAAGCTCCACGGGGTCTTTCCGTCCTGTCGCGGGTAACCTGCATCTTCACAGGTACTATAATTTCACCGAGTCTCTCGTTGAGACAGTGCCCAGATCGTTACACCTTTCGTGCGGGTCGGAACTTACCCGACAAGGAATTTCGCTACCTTAGGACCGTTATAGTTACGGCCGCCGTTTACTGGGGCTTCAATTCAGAGCTTCGCATTACTGCTAACCCCTCCTCTTAACCTTCCAGCACCGGGCAGGTGTCAGCCCCTATACTTCGCCTTACGGCTTCGCAGAGACCTGTGTTTTTGCTAAACAGTCGCCTGGGCCTATTCACTGCGGCTCTTCTAGGCTATTCACCCAAAAGAGCACCCCTTCTCCCGAAGTTACGGGGTCATTTTGCCGAGTTCCTTAACGAGAGTTCTCTCGCTCACCTTAGGATTCTCTCCTCGCCTACCTGTGTCGGTTTGCGGTACGGGCACCTTGAACCTCGCTAGAGGCTTTTCTTGGCAGTGTGGAATCAGGAACTTCGGTACTCTATTTCCCTCGCCGTCACAGCTCAGCCTTATGGTAACGGGATTTGCCTCATTACCAGCCTAACTGCTTGGACGTGCTAATCCAACAGCACGCTTACCCTATCCTCCTGCGTCCCCCCATTACTCAAACGGTTCATAAGGTGGTACAGGAATATCAACCTGTTGTCCATCGCCTACGCTCTTCAGCCTCGGCTTAGGTCCCGACTAACCCTGAGTGGACGAGCCTTCCTCAGGAAACCTTAGGCATTCGGTGGATGAGATTCTCACTCATCTTTCGCTACTCATACCGGCATTCTCACTTCTAAGCGCTCCACCAGTCCTTCCGGTCTAGCTTCAACGCCCTTAGAACGCTCTCCTACCACTGACATCTAAGATGTCAATCCACAGCTTCGGTGATACGTTTAGCCCCGGTACATTTTCGGCGCAGAGTCACTCGACCAGTGAGCTATTACGCACTCTTTAAATGGTGGCTGCTTCTAAGCCAACATCCTGGTTGTCTAAGCAACTCCACATCCTTTTCCACTTAACGTATACTTTGGGACCTTAGCTGGTGGTCTGGGCTGTTTCCCTCTTGACTACGGATCTTATCACTCGCAGTCTGACTCCCAAGAATAAGTATTTGGCATTCGGAGTTTGTCTGAATTCGGTAACCCGATGGGGGCCCCTAGTCCAAACAGTGCTCTACCTCCAATACTCTCATCTTGAGGCTAGCCCTAAAGCTATTTCGGAGAGAACCAGCTATCTCCAAGTTCGATTGGAATTTCTCCGCTACCCACACCTCATCCCCGCACTTTTCAACGTGCGTGGGTTCGGGCCTCCATCCAGTGTTACCTGGACTTCACCCTGGACATGGGTAGATCACCTGGTTTCGGGTCTACAACCACATACTATGTCGCCCTATTCAGACTCGCTTTCGCTGCGGCTCCGTCTCTTCAACTTAACCTCGCATGTAATCGTAACTCGCCGGTTCATTCTACAAAAGGCACGCTATCACCCATAAAAGGGCTCTAACTACTTGTAGGCACACGGTTTCAGGATCTCTTTCACTCCCCTTCCGGGGTGCTTTTCACCTTTCCCTCACGGTACTGGTTCACTATCGGTCACTAGGGAGTATTTAGCCTTGGGAGATGGTCCTCCCTGCTTCCGACGGGATTTCTCGTGTCCCGCCGTACTCAGGATCCACTCTGGAGGGAACGAAGTTTCAACTACAGGGTTTTTACCTTCTATGACTGGCCTTTCCAGACCTATTCATCTACCCCGTTCCTTTGTAACTCCATGTAGAGTGTCCTACAACCCCAAGAGGCAAGCCTCTTGGTTTGGGCTAATCCCGTTTCGCTCGCCGCTACTCAGGGAATCGCGTTTGCTTTCTCTTCCTCCGGGTACTTAGATGTTTCAGTTCCCCGGGTCTGCCTTCAGTACCCTATGTATTCAGGTAAAGATTCTATCCCATTACGGATAGAGGGTTTCCCCATTCGGAAATCTCCGGATCAAAGCTTACTTACAGCTCCCCGAAGCATATCGGTGTTAGTCCCGTCCTTCATCGGCTCCTAGTGCCAAGGCATCCACCGTGCGCCCTT
>NZ_JBQTCY010000025.1:0-3275 GCF_052663225.1 Niallia sp. 03133 | reverse complement strand
AAATATAAATTATAATTCAGTTAATAGAGCAAAGTATTCCTTTTGTTATAATGGAGGGGTAGCGAAGTGGCTAAACGCGGCGGACTGTAAATCCGCTCCTTCGGGTTCGGCGGTTCGAATCCGTCCCCCTCCACCATTTATAATATAGGGGTATAGTTTAAAGGTAGAACAGAGGTCTCCAAAACCTCCGGTGTGGGTTCGATTCCTACTACCCCTGTCACTAAGAATATGGCGGTTGTGGCGAAGTGGTTAACGCATCGGATTGTGGCTCCGACATTCGTGGGTTCGATTCCCATCAATCGCCCCATTAATAATTTCATTGGGCTATAGCCAAGCGGTAAGGCAACGGACTTTGACTCCGTCACTCGTTGGTTCGAATCCAGCTAGCCCAGTCCTTAGCTAAGTAGTATTTAAAAGGTTTGACAATCCTTTACACGGTTAAAACTTTTTTTATCTCCAATAATAACCTTTTATGCGGGTGTAGTTTAATGGTAAAACCTCAGCCTTCCAAGCTGATGTCGTGGGTTCGATTCCCATCACCCGCTCCAATAATGTATATTAATGGGCCTATAGCTCAGCTGGTTAGAGCGCACGCCTGATAAGCGTGAGGTCGATGGTTCGAGTCCATTTAGGCCCACCATTTATTCCGCAGTAGCTCAGTGGTAGAGCAACGAGCAAAACATCTATGAATTTTACTTCGAGTTGTACTCATCGAGAAACATCTTGAATTATCTTTCTGAGATGAGGACATTCGGCAACATTATATTTAGTTAAGATGTAAATAACAATTATTCCGCAGTAGCTCAGTGGTAGAGCATTCGGCTGTTAACCGAACGGTCGTAGGTTCGAATCCTACCTGCGGAGCCATTTTTTTATAAAATAGATAAAAGACTGGATAGGTCATTGTTAAGAATTTCACTTCGTTAACCGACAACGGTGTCTTAATATCTATTTCTCAGTTGTAATTCAATTTTATTTGCGCCTTTAGCTCAGCTGGATAGAGCAACGGCCTTCTAAGCCGTGTGTCAGAGGTTCGAATCCTCTAAGGCGCGTAAACTTAATCGGAATAATGGAGTTGCCTGTAACCCCTCAATGGGAGAGACACAAAAACTCTAAAGACAAAAACACCGTTTCTTTATTTAAAGAAACGGTGTTTTCTTTTTTTGAAGGGTTATGTTAAATGATTCTGTTTATATTCAACAAATAAAAAGGGACCTTAAAAGTATTTACTTAGCTACAGCTGCGCTTTAGTGGAAAACGTCAATGCAGAGCGGCCAGATTAACTAATATCAGTACACGTAAAGAACATCATGGCAGTTTATGCGGAGTATAGTCCAGTACACCGAAAGTGAAGTTGTAGATAAATTTTTAAAGGGCCTTCTTACTGATGATGATTTTGATAATTGGAGGAGGTTCCACTCCAATTATTAATTGTTTTCTATTATAGTGCCGTTTGGCAAATGATTAGTTAGCATTTCTATTGTTGAATATCGGGTGTCATTTGAATAAAGGTTAAATCCTTGTCCATCGTGCCATAACTTAATAATAGTAAAGGTATCTTTCATATTAAAGCACGGCAGCATATATGGCTTTTTGCCTCCCAATACCCCTTTTTTAATCGCCAATTTGTAACTGATATTATCAGAGAAGGAAAATGCATAAAATTGATTGGAGGAAGCAATCCAAAAAGTTTCTTCTAAAGTAAGCTTTAGTGAATGTGGGTCATTGATGATAACGTTGAAAACTGGGAAGCTTTTGTTTTTTGTACTTTCAAATCTTAAAGAGTATTGAACGCACTCTTTTTGGAATGTGTATTCGATTTCTTCAGTTAAATCATTATAGGGTTCAAATGTAAGAAAAATTGGGAATAAAGCTTGATTGCGAATAAAATCATATAAAAATAGTCTTGTTTCATCATCGTAATCATTATATTCTGAAGGTCCAATATATAATTTAGAAATTTTTTGTACGTTATCGAATAAAATATATTCTTCGTCCGTATTTAATTCTTCCTGAGTTATGTATATTTTAGTCAATAATCCTCTCCCCTTTATTAAAAAGATTCAACTTGGTTCTTTAATTTTATCATTTTATATAGAAGCAAGCTGGTAATAGTAGTGTTCTATACCCTGGAGAGTTTGAACTGTTCCCTGATGTAGCAGAATCAATACAACAATTGAAAAAAAGCTAACGGGTTCCGTTTTGAGATGGAAAATTCAATTTTTCTTTTTAAAAAGCAACCGAAATGGCATAAGATTTAGCGAATAAATTCAAATGCAAACATCGGAATTAGCCGATGCTGTTTTTTACCTACTTTTAGTGATTATCAAATCTTTAATAATGTAGGGGAAATAAAAAAGGTTATTTTCTCAACCGTTAGTTCCTTCTCTATCTATGAAAACTTCTTGTATGTCCAAGACCATAACTTGGTTACCTTCAGTATGACTTTATAATCATCATAAAATATTCGGCAATATCCAAATGCATTCCTCTGTTTTGTATATTTTGGTCACCGTATCATCTTCTTTAAATAAACAAGAATAGAATCGAGGCTATTTCTGATAAAGATTGATAATCTGAGACTATTACAAGAGGGAGTAGTAAGACGATTGTAATAGTTATTTACTTTTGAATGTTTAAATCTAGCAGTATAGTTAGAATTTCTTTGATAATTTAAAACCCACTTCGTAAATTATATCTTAGCAGTCTTTTGGATCCTATCCTGCTTCTGTTCAAGGTTCTGTGCCTTGTATTAGGCACAATATTTATTGTTGTATCTTACTCATACATCCATGCCAAAATCATGAGACTTTAAATATCCTATATTAATTGTTATCAAATATCGATCGTTTGCAGCCCAAGGAAAACGTCTAGATGAAATTAAATTGACAGTATCCCAGGATATAGAGTTGGTAGAGAGAAAATAAATACCTTATTTGAATTTACTTGAGTAATGGGCAAAAGGCATTATATAGATAATAAAATCTTTTACAAAGGAAAAGATTTTATTTATTCATAAGGGTGTTGACGAAACCATTTTATTTTGTTATTATATAAAAGTTGCTTCTGACAGCAACGAAAAATAACATAACTTTCCTATTATCAATAATGATTGAAGAACTGAAATAACTTTAAAAAAGTTATTGACGTAATAAAGAAAGATATGATATATTAAGAGAGTTCGCTTCTGAAGTGAATGAAAATTGCTCTTTGAAAACTGAACAAACAAAACGTCAACAATAAACGTTTATAACCTTTGTTGTAAACGAAAAAAC
>NZ_JBQTCY010000024.1:0-16578 GCF_052663225.1 Niallia sp. 03133 | reverse complement strand
TATTAGGTGTTTTTTTTTGCCTTTTATAATCATATAATCAAATGATAAAGACAGGTATGAATTGTTGATATAAATAATGAGAAAATAAAAGAGTTAGCTTTATATTTTTTGCATGTTATATTATTTTTAAATAAATTAAACGCTGAAAAAACAGCTTATTTCCTACTTGATAACAACTAATAGTATAAAACATCGTGCATTTGTTACAGTAAGATACTATCGGGAAGTAGCTATGCTTAATAAAAAAATTTTAGAGTTAATCGTTATCTTACATATGTTTTTCTAAAAATTTATATATTAAATAAGGTCCTTTCTGGATAGAAATGGATAAAAAATTCTCAATAAAAGGATAATCTTGGTTTGGTGTTGTTTTTAAAAGCTCACTCCACCATTCAATTTCATACCGGGATATCATGCTCAAATTATATAACACCAAATAATGACTAAGTATTTCTGGAAAATGAAATTGTTCTTCCTTCGTTATCGAAATATAATAATTGCGATTTGTTATATTATATTTAAAAGGTTCTCGAAAATGAAGTGATTCCAAAAATTCCATTTTAATAAAATGTTTTGTTTGCTCCATGTTTTTTATTGGTGTATGATTCTTTTTCTCTATATACTGTTTAAAACGATTAGCATTCATAAAATAAGTATCTAATATTTGGACAGGAATAGAAACTATAGTATCATGTAACACAACAGGCAAAAAGAAATCCTGTCCATCCATGATATGAAAAAGATCTGTTAATTCTGGAATTTGTTTAAGCAGATTTTCCATTTTTACTTTTTCTCCGTCCAAGGATTTTATACAAAACATCTTTTCTGCCATGTAAGTAAACAAACCATTTTTTTGAATTTTTACTTCATCCTGAAAAAAGCGATATTGCTGTTTTTTCCTCTTTCTTGTAGAAGCTCCATGGGCTAATACAGATGTAGAATTAGGATAAGCTGGATCAATGGTAAGAAGACAGGCTTTAATTAAATGAACAAAACCATAAAAAATTAAAAGCGGCTGTAAAGATAAGGGGGAATTTAACCCTTGTTGGTAATAGAGTTTACCTTGCTCTAAAAAATAAATAAAAGGATAGCAATTTTGATAGCACCTTTTCTCTACATCTTCAACATTTAGTAATTTGTAGCATTTTTTTAGAAAAAATTGGGTGTATTCTGCTGAAAAAAAGCAATTAAATGAATCCCATCCTTTATATCGCTCCACCATGTTATATACCTCCTGAATTTTTTGAAAAATGAAACTTATTAAACTAACCTTGACAGTATTTTGTCCAATTGATAACCTACTAATAATATTTTTAACTTTATGGAGGCGTTAAAATGTGGGAAAGTAAATTTGTTAAAGAAGGATTAACATTTGATGATGTTTTATTAATACCAGCTAAATCGGAAGTACTTCCACGAGATGTTAGTTTAAAAGTCCAACTAGCACCTAATTTAAACTTGAATATTCCGTTAATCAGCGCAGGCATGGATACTGTTACTGAAGCTGAAATGGCTATTGCAATTGCCAGACAAGGCGGGTTGGGAATTATTCATAAGAACATGTCTATCGAACAACAGGCTGAACAAGTAGATAAAGTAAAAAGATCTGAAAGTGGAGTTATATCAGACCCGTTCTTCCTTACTCCAGACCATCAGGTTTTTGATGCTGAGCATTTAATGGGTAAATACCGTATTTCTGGTGTACCAATTGTTAATAACGATGATGAACAAAAATTAGTGGGTATTTTAACAAATCGTGACCTTCGTTTTATTGAAGACTTTTCCATTAAAATTTCCGATGTAATGACAAAAGAAAATTTAGTAACGGCTCCAGTGGGAACGACGCTTGAAGAAGCAGAAAGCATTTTACAGAAATATAAAATCGAAAAGTTGCCTTTAATTGATGAAGAAGGTGTATTAAAGGGCTTAATAACAATTAAAGATATCGAAAAAGTAATTGAATTTCCTCATTCAGCTAAAGATGCACACGGAAGACTTCTAGTGGGCGCGGCAGTTGGTGTAACGAATGATGCTTTAAAAAGAGTAGAATTATTAGTTAAATCCAATGTAGATGTAGTAGTATTAGATACCGCTCATGGACATTCCCAAGGGGTGTTAGAAGGTGTAAGAGAAATTCGAAATGCATTCCCTGATTTAACAATTATCGCAGGAAATGTAGCTACTGCAGAAGGAACAAAAGCTTTAATAGATGCTGGAGCTGATATTGTAAAAGTAGGAATTGGGCCAGGATCGATTTGTACAACAAGGGTTGTTGCAGGTGTAGGGGTACCTCAAATAACAGCTGTTTATGATTGTGCTACAGAAGCTAGAAAGCACGGGAAGTCAATTATTGCAGATGGTGGGATTAAATACTCTGGAGATATTGTTAAAGCACTTGCAGCTGGAGGACATGCTGTTATGCTGGGAAGCTTACTTGCAGGTGTTTCTGAAAGCCCAGGAGAAACAGAAATATTCCAAGGACGCAGATTTAAAGTATACAGAGGAATGGGTTCTGTTGCAGCGATGGAAAAAGGATCAAAAGACCGTTATTTCCAAGAAGACAATAAAAAGTTTGTTCCAGAAGGTATAGAAGGGCGTCTTCCATATAAAGGACCACTATCTGATACTATCTACCAACTTATCGGAGGGATACGTTCAGGTATGGGATATTGTGGTACGAAAGACTTGTCTGAGTTAAGAGAAAATGCTCAATTTATCCGAATGACTGGGGCAGGTTTAAGAGAAAGTCATCCACATGATGTACAAATTACGAAAGAAGCACCAAATTACTCTATTTCTTAAGTAATATGTTAAATTAATAGTTGCTTTATTTCTTTCATTTTTAATAGGCAGTGAACTAGTTCACTGCCTATTTTTTTTGAAATTTTTGTGGTAAACTGTACAAGGGAAATTCTTAACAAAAAAATAATAGTAATATTAATAGATTATAATAATAGTTTTGGAGGTAATAGTATTGAACCAAATGAGGAAGTGGGCGCTGTATTTTACGATCATGCTGCTTATGCTGGCGGCATTATCTACAGGTCTACCACAACAAGCAAAAGCAGCAGGAAAAGATGAGTTAGGTCTTGAATCAGAAGCCGCAATGCTAATAGATGCAAGCAGTGGACAAATATTATATGAAAAAAATGCTGATAAGCTATTGGGCGTTGCTTCTATGTCAAAGATGATGACGGAATATATTGTTCTTGAATCTATTAAAAACGGTAAGATTACCTGGGATCAAAAAGTAAAAATAAATAACTATGTTCATCGACTTTCTGGCGCACCTGAATTGTCTAATGTTGGATTAACAGAAGGTGAAGAATATACAGTAAAAGAATTATATCAAGCAATGGCTATCCATTCAGGAAATGCAGCTACGGTAGCTTTGGCCGAATTGATTGCAGGAACGGAAAAAAATTATATTAATGTAATGAATAAGAAGGCGGAAGAGTTAGGATTAAAAGATTATAAATTTGTTAACTCATCCGGTTTAAATAATGTTGATTTATTAGGAAACTATCCTGCTGGCGATGAAACAAGCGAGAACCAAATGTCTGCAAGAGCTGTTGCGAAGTTAGCATACAGGTTAGTTAAAGATTACCCAGAAGTATTGGAAACATCTGGAATGGCAAGTTTGAAATTCCGAGATGGAAGAGAATATAAAAACTTCAACTGGCTAATACCTTCATTGATTTTTGGATATGAGGGAGTGGATGGACTAAAAACGGGTTCAACTGATTACGCAGGCTATAATGTTACATCAACCGCAAAAAAAGGAGATCAACGCTATATTACGGTTGTTATGAAAGGGAAAACAAAAAATTCCCGTTTTACTGAAACAACAAAGATATTAGATTATGCATTTAATAATTATAAAAAAGAAGAAGTTCTTCCAAATCATTTTATCCCAAAAAAGAAAGAAACACTTAATGTGGTAAAAGGGAAAGAGGATAAGGTGAAAATCAGCACCAACAAAGCAATTAGCCTTCTTATAAAAAATGATGATAAAGATAAATACCAAACAAAGCTTGTAATAGATGAAAAGAAATTAAATAGCAAAGGTGAACTTACTGCTCCTGTAAAAAAGGGAGAAAAAGTAGGCTATATCACACTGCAAACAAAAGATGGGAAAAACATCCCTTTCTTAACAAGTGATGGAAAAAATATAACTTCGGTAGAGGTTGTTGCAACCGATAATGTAGAAAAAGCTAATTGGTTTGTGCTGGCAATGCGAGGGGTTGGAGGATTTTTTTCTGACGTTTGGAAAAGTGTATCTTCAACAGTAAAAGGTTGGTTTTAAAAATAAAAGAAGGTTTCCTGTCTTGACAGGAACCTTTTTTTATTGTTTATTTTCATTAGGGATATTAATTATTCATACCATGAAAAATTCCTTAATGTTTGGAACATACTAAATCTACAACACTGTAGGCTATTATAGGGGGCAATTAAGTTGAAAACAGGTACTGATCGAGTAAAACGTGGAATGGCTGAAATGCAAAAAGGCGGCGTTATTATGGACGTTATTAATGCAGAGCAAGCCAAAATTGCAGAAGAAGCTGGAGCAGTTGCTGTTATGGCTCTAGAAAGAGTTCCATCAGACATTCGTGCAGCTGGCGGAGTAGCCAGAATGGCAGATCCTACTATTGTGGAGGAAGTAATGAATGCTGTTACGATTCCTGTTATGGCAAAAGCGCGTATTGGCCATATTGTAGAAGCGAAAGTTTTAGAAGCAATGGGCGTTGATTATATCGATGAGAGTGAAGTATTAACTCCTGCTGATGAAGAGTATCATTTAAACAAAAATGATTATACAGTACCGTTCGTATGCGGATGCCGTGACTTGGGAGAAGCAGCTAGACGTATTGGCGAAGGGGCAGCTATGCTGCGAACGAAGGGTGAACCTGGTACTGGTAATATCGTAGAAGCAGTTCGTCATATTCGTAAGGTAAATGCACAAGTTCGCAAGGTAGCATACATGAATGAAGATGAGTTAATGACAGAAGCAAAACTTCTTGGTGCGCCATATGAATTATTATTAGAGATTAAAAAATTAGGACGTCTTCCTGTTGTAAACTTTGCAGCTGGCGGGGTTGCTACGCCTGCAGATGCAGCGCTTATGATGCAATTAGGAGCAGACGGAGTATTTGTTGGTTCTGGTATCTTTAAATCAGATAACCCTGCAAAATTTGCTCGTGCTATCGTAGAAGCAACAACACATTATCAAGATTATAAATTAATTGCTGAGATTTCAAAGAACTTAGGAACTGCTATGAAAGGTATTGAAATAGCAAGTCTTGCTCCAGAATCTCGTATGCAAGAACGTGGATGGTAAGATACTATGTCAAATGTGACAGTTGGTGTTCTTGGCCTGCAAGGTGCCGTTAGAGAGCATGTTCATGCGATCGAAGCAAATGGAGCAAACGCAGTAGTTGTTAAATATAAGGAACAATTGGACGAAGTTGATGGTTTAATTCTTCCTGGTGGAGAAAGTACAACAATGCGCCGTTTAATTGATAAATATGATTTTATGAATTCTTTAAAGGGGTTCGCACATTCAGGAAAACCGATGTTTGGGACATGTGCAGGTTTAATCATGTTAGCAAGTTCCATTGAGGGTTATGATGAACCTCATATCGGCGTAATGGATGTACAAGTGGCCCGCAATTCTTTTGGCAGACAAAAGGAAAGCTTTGAAGCCGATCTCGATATAGCTGGTGTAGCTGAAGATTTTACAGCAGTATTTATTCGGGCGCCACACATTGTTTCCGCTGGAGAGAATGTAGAAATTCTTGCAAAACATAACGAAAGAATTGTTGCAGCAAGGGAAGGTCAATTTCTTGGCTGCTCCTTCCATCCAGAGTTAACAGATGATCATCGATTAACGGGTTACTTTATTAACATGGTGAAAGAAGCAAAGAATTAATTTGCATATTATGGTTGAAGTGTGTTAATAATTATAGTACGATGAAAAAAACTTTTATAGTATATCTACGTTGATAGGAAATAGTAACAGGTGATTTATTTTAAAGAGAGCCGATGGCTGGTGTGAATCGGTGAATAATACCTGTGAATCCATCCTAGAGTAAAAGCTTGGAACGCTATTTATATAGTTAGTAATTGCTTTCGGCTAAAAACCGTTATTTTCTTTAAGGTGGAAAGTAGCATACTTTCAACTAGGGTGGCAACGCGGGTAACTCTCGTCCCTTTTTTGGGATGGGAGTTTTTTGTGTTTTCAGGAATTAAATAGCCATGTTTCCATGTGAAGGTTTAAAGTATTTTTTATTCATAGTAGATAGGATACGATAACAGGAGGGGTTCGATATGCTGGATATTAAATTTGTCCGTGCTAATTTTGAAATGGTAAAACAACAATTGCAACATAGAGGCGAAGATTTATCTGAGTTGGAAAATTTCGAGGAGTTAGACAAAAGACGCAGAGAATTAATTGTGGATACAGAGCAGTTAAAAAGCAAACGAAATGAAGTTTCACAGCAAGTTGCAGCATTAAAACGAGAAAAAAAAGATGCAGAGGCTCTCATTGTTGAAATGAGAGAAGTTGGCGAAAAGATTAAGGGGTTTGATGATGAGCTTCGAGTTGTAGAAGAAAAATTACAAACAATTATGCTCGGCATTCCAAATCTTCCACATGAAAGTGTTCCAGTAGGGGATACGGAGGATGATAATGTGGAAGTTAGGAAATGGGGAGAAATTCGACAGTTTTCTTTTGATCCTAAGCCGCACTGGGATGTTGCAACAGATTTAGATTTGCTTGATTTTGAAAGGGCGGCAAAGGTTACTGGAAGCCGATTTGTTTTTTATAAAGGTTTAGGCGCAAGACTGGAAAGAGCACTTTTTAACTTTATGCTGGATCTCCATACAGAAGAGCATGGATATCAGGAAATCATTCCTCCATTTTTAGTGAATAGAGCAAGCTTAACAGGAACAGGCCAGCTGCCTAAATTTGAAGAGGATGCTTTTTTAATTGAGAAAGAAGATTACTTTTTAATACCAACATCTGAGGTGCCTGTTACAAACTTGCATCGTGATGAAATTCTAGATGGAGAGCAGCTGCCGATTAAATATGCAGCATTCAGTGCTAATTTCCGTTCTGAGGCTGGTTCTGCAGGAAGAGATACAAGAGGGCTAATAAGACAGCATCAATTTAATAAGGTTGAATTAGTAAAGTTTGCGAAGCCGGAAGATTCTTATGAAGAATTAGAAAGATTGACTGCAAATGCGGAAAAAGTGCTGCAGCTTTTAAAATTGCCATATCGTGTATTAAGCATGTGTACAGGTGATTTAGGGTTTACGGCTGCAAAAAAATACGATGTAGAAGTTTGGATTCCAAGCTATAATATGTATCGTGAAATTTCTTCTTGCAGTAATTTTGAAGCATTCCAGGCTAGACGTGCAAATATTCGATTCCGTAGAGATCCAAAAGGAAAGCCAGAGCATGTTCATACATTAAATGGATCTGGGTTAGCGATCGGACGTACAGTTGCAGCTATTTTAGAAAATTATCAACAAGAAGATGGAAGTGTGGTTATTCCAGCAGTACTTCGTCCGTATATGGGCAATAAAGAAGTAATAGCTCCTAAATAAACAAGGAAAACTATTTTTACGATAAAAGGAGGTAGATTCTCTTTTTATCGTAAAAATAATGAAAAATTATATTGACTTTTATTTTTATATATGATAAATTATATTTTGTCTGATGGAGGAATACCCAAGTCCGGCTGAAGGGATCGGTCTTGAAAACCGACAGGCGGGTCAAACCGCGCAGGGGTTCGAATCCCCTTTCCTCCTCCATGATTTTAATAAAATTGCGCATAAATGTTGAAGATATAGAGCATACTGCAAATGTAGTATACTCTTTTTTATTATATAAAAAAGAGAGGATCTAAGTCCCCTCTTCTTTCAAGTTTATCCCACACTTAACGGGCAGTAAAACCCCCACTGATGGAAGGTTCACTTTATGCCTTTTTTATATATTTTTTTTGATTAACAATATGACTGATTTTTTCTAAGATTGGTTCTATAGAATTGCTTCCTGCCATTGCGTCGTATTCATTTATATTAAGACGAAGCACTGGACATGCAGAAAAAGAATTGATCCATTTCTCATAGCGAATATGCATTTCCTCCCAATAATGGATTGGCGTTTGTTTTTCCATTGTTCTTCCCCGTTTTTCCATGCGCTTCAAAATATCTTCTAAAGACCCTTCTAAATAAATTAATAGGTCGGGATGAGGAAAATAAGGGGACATAACCATTGCATCAAACAAACTAGTATAGGTCTCGTAATCTACTTCTGACATGGTTCCTTTTTCAACATGCATTTTTGCGAATATTCCTGTATCCTCATAAATGGATCGATCTTGGATGAATCCCCCACCATATTCAAAAATTCTTTTTTGTTCTTTAAAACGTTCGGCAAGAAAATATATTTGTAGATGAAAACTCCACCTGCTGAAATCCTGATAAAATTTATCTAAATATGGATTTGTATCGACTTTTTCAAATGATGTACGAAATTGAAGAGCGTCAGCAAGTGCGTTTGTTAAAGTAGATTTGCCTACTCCCACTGTTCCAGCAATCGTAATGACAGAATTGCTTGGAATATTGTATTTACTGTGTAGATTCATGTTTATATGCTCCTATATTTAAAGTTTGTCTAATAGTATGAATAATTGTTTCTAAGTCTTGTTTATTCTCTACAAAGTCTAAATTATCTCCGTTGAAGGATAAAACAGGAATAGTAGGATTTTGTTTTTTGAAATTCTCCATTACAAGCTTATAATCAGACGATAGCTGTTTCAAGTAAAGAGGACTTATATTCTTTTCAATATCTCTATCTCTCCTTTTGATGCGTCCCATTATTGTATCTAAACTGGCGTGTAAATAGATGATAATATTGGGAGTGGGGAGATCTTCTGTTAACACATCATAAATACGGCTGTATTTCGCAAGCTCTTTTTCTTGCAAAGATCGTTTGGCGAATATTAAATTTTTTAAAATATGATAGTCTGCGACAACTGGCTGTTGTTTGCTTAGGTAAAGGGTATTTATATCATTTAACTGCTTATAGCGATTGCATAAAAAAAACATTTCCGTTTGGAAACTCCACTCTTCAATATTGTCATAGAACTTTCCTAAAAAAGGATTCTCCTCTACTATTTCTTTGAGTAAATAGTATTGAAAGTGGTCGGAAAGTAACTTTGCTAAAGATGTTTTTCCAACACCAATAGTTCCTTCTACAGTAATAAAAGGGATAGTGTTCATTGCATGTCCCCCGTTCTTTTTGAAAAAATGGCACAAATGACATTTTACCATATAGAAGGTTTTTTAGGATAGAATGCATGCTTATTTTCTACCTGTATGTTTTTTCCTGTTGTAAAATAAAGAAAGGCTGCCCTAGGATATTCGGACAGCTCCTGAGATGAAAGAAATCGATTAAAGGGATCTGTTGACTTAAGATAGGATCTTGTATGTATTGTGATTTGAAAAAAGGCGGAATTTAGTGAAAGGAAAAGAAATGCATCCTATTTAATCAAATGGTGCTAAGGCCTTTTGGTTACTTGGAAATTGTCTACAATTAATAACCAATTTTGGGGAAATGATAATCCTAATTTCCAATAGCTCATTCCTCTTATATTCAACTCTTTTATTAAATTAAATTTTGCTTGAATAGATCTTGCATCTTCAAACCAAACTTCATGTAGTTTATTGTTGCTGTCCGTGTATTTAAAGTAAGGGGCTTGTGCTTTTTGATCATAAAAAATTGGTACGTTGTTTTCACTTGCAAGCTGAATAGCGGCTTGTGGACTAAGTGCCTTTGCAGTACTTCCTTCGACAAAAGGAAGTGTCCAATCATATCCGTATAAATTTTGCCCCATCAAAATTTTAGACGGAGGCATTTCGGTAATCGCATATTCTAAAACGTCTCTAACTGGGTCAATGGGTGAAACAGCCATGGCAGGTCCTCCACTGTAGCCCCACTCATAAGTCATAATCACCACGAAGTCGACAATTTCACCATGCGCCTTATAATCGTGTGCTTCATACCACCGGCCTTTTTGTCCTGCGCTTGTTTTTGGAGCGAGTGCTGTTGATAATAACCAGCCTTCTTTGGAAAAACGGGATTTTGCCTTTCTGAGAAAAGCGTTATAGCTTTCTTTATCAACTGGTCTTAAATATTCAAAATCAAAATGAATATCTTTAAAACCATATTTTTTAGCTGTATTTACAATGTTATTTAAAAATCTATTTTGAATGGTTTGATCATTTAGAAGAATTCTTCCTAATTCATCGCTAAATTGATCGTTTTCTTGGTTTGTTATGACCATCATTAAAACATTATTGTTGTTTTTTGCGATAGTAGGGAAGTTGTTTAATAAGGGCTCTTTCAATGAGCCATCTCGAAGCGCCTGGAAGCTAAATGGTGCTAAATAGGTTAAATAGGGTGCTGCTTCACGTGCGCTTGTTTCTAAAACGGGAGAAACTGATGATCCTCTAGGCTCTACATATCCATTGAATTCTGCAGCCCTTTTTGGTCTTGGTGGAATATATAGGCGCTGTCCGATTCTTAAAGGCTGATTAACAGGTATTCTGTTTATGGAGGCAAGCTCTTGAGAAGACAGTTGGAATTTTTGGGAAATAGACCAAAGGCTATCACCAGCTTGCACCCAATAAAAGCTTCCTACTATTGGAATCACTAATGCCTGCCCAACCACTAATCGATCGGCATTAGGAAGATCGTTTGCTTCTATAATATCTGCAGCGGTTGTTCCATATGCTTGGGCGATGCCAGCTAATGTTTGATTATTTTGTACCACATGTATTTGCATTTTATTCCCTCCTGCTGTTAAAAGCACTTAAAACATTTTATGAAGGGAAAAGGGTAGACATGATAGTATTTTCCTGATAAGTGAATATTTTTGCGTCCATCACATTTTTCATCATTCTTATCGCATACAGATTATCCTCATTATCTACAGAAGCAATGCAGTTTTCCGGTACTATCAAAGAATATTCACGCATGTAGGCATCGTTTGCTGTGAACAGGACACATATATTCCCGGCAATGCCAGCGAGCAGTAAAGTATCGACATTAAGCTGCTGGAGCAGTGTATGGAGTGCTGTTCCATAAAAAGCAGAGTGTTTTGGCTTAATTAAAAAATAGTCTCTATCTGTCGGTTTTATTCTTTGAAGAATTTCATTATTTTTGTCATTTTGGCAAAAAGAAAGTATTTTTTCTAAATCTGCCTTCCATAAGTTGTAATGGTCGTTAATATAAATAACAGGTATTTTTTCTTTTGTGCATTTTTGTTTTAAAGAATAAATATTCGTTGCGATTTCAAGTGTTTTTGCTGCAAGGGTATTTCCGTAAGTAAAGTTAAAATCATTTATCATATCTATGATAAGTAGTGCTGCATGATTATGTTTTTTCATATGTACCTCGCTTCATATATAAATGTTGTGCCATATGGCGTTGCCTTATGGAGAGCGGACGTGTACCTATTCTTCAACAATGCGCTTTTCTTATTGTCTAGCTCCAACGCCTGTCGACTACCGTACTTCAGGTCTCCTCCCTACGATAATTCAACATCGAAACGCTTGCACTCATCGTGTTTCCTATATCTCAGTCGGAGACCTTCCAGTCTGTCCGTCGATGTACAAGGAGCTTGCGCTTTTCTTATTAGTTTGGATATAATTTAGAAAAAAATGAGTGAATTATTTTTATCCCACTCTTAACGGGCAGTAAGACCCCCGCCTTAAGATGCTGAGAAATCGAGGAAGGTAGGTGGGGGATAACTCCCATAAAGGTCCGATAAGTACAACTAACCATCAGTGGGGGATGAAGAAAACCCCCACTGATGGAAAGGTTCACTTTATAAATGAGAATACTTAAGGTGTGTTTTATATGAAAGTGGAAAAGGAACATTCTTTTTATATGCAGTTGGCAATTGAGGAAGCAAAAAAGGCAGCGGCTATTTATGAGGTGCCTATTGGGGCTGTTATTGTAAAAAATGGAGAGATTCTTGCATCGGCGCATAATTTAAGGGAAACAGAGCAGACGGCAATAGCGCATGCGGAATTATTAGCAATTGATGAAGCATGTAAAAAAACAGGGACATGGAGATTAGATGATGCTGTATTATATGTAACACTTGAGCCGTGTGCGATGTGTTCTGGTGCAATCATTCTTTCAAGAGTTGCTAAAGTAGTATATGGTGCGGCCGATCCTAAAGGAGGGTGTGCTGGTACATTTATGAATTTGCTGCAGGATAACAGATTCAACCATCAAAGTGAGGTGGTATCAGGCATTCTTGCAGATGAATGTGGACAGTTGCTTACTGACTTTTTTAGAGATTTGCGAACTCGCAAGAAGGAAGAGAAAAAACGAATTACAAAAATTAACAAAGGATAAACGTTGCAATTTTGATATCTTATCAGTATACTTATAGATGTGTCTTACATGACACCTTAAAAATGGTATCAATTTTGTCGTGCTAAGCGGGGAGGTAGCGGTGCCCTGTACTCGCAATCCGCTCTAGCGAGGCTGAATTCCTTTCTGAGGCTCGTATCCTGTAGGGTCTGCCTAAAGTAAGTGGTGTTGACGTCCGGGTCCTGCGCAATGGGAATCCATGAACCATGTCAGGTCCGGAAGGAAGCAGCATTAAGTGGACACCCCCATGTGCCGCAGGGTTACCTGGACTGAGCTAACTGCTTAAGTAACGCTTATGGGTGCCAGTCGAAGAAAGGTGCACGGCAGTTATATATTACATAATAAAACTCATCCTATTTTAATGGATGAGTTTTTTGTATATTGAGTTGTTCCAAAGAGTACACATATGTAAAAAAGATAATAGATAAGCTATAATAGTCATGGGAATAACGATAGGGGGCGAATGAATGAATTATCAAGCATTATACCGAGTTTGGAGACCACAGCAGTTTGTCGATGTTGTAGGTCAAGAACATATAACCAAAACGTTGCAAAATGCCCTTCTTCAACAAAAAATATCACATGCATATCTTTTTTCAGGTCCAAGAGGAACGGGGAAAACGAGTGCTGCGAAAATATTGGCAAAAGCAGTAAACTGTGAAAGAGCTCCAATAGCTGAACCATGTAATGAATGTGCTGCTTGCAAAGGTATTACTGATGGCTCGATTCCGGATGTAATTGAAATAGATGCAGCATCCAATAATGGCGTAGAGGAAATACGGGATATTAGAGATAAAGTAAAGTATGCTCCTAGCTCTGTATCGTACAAAGTTTATATAGTAGATGAAGTGCATATGCTTTCAATAGGAGCGTTTAATGCACTGCTAAAAACTTTAGAGGAACCCCCTAAACATGTTATCTTTATATTAGCCACTACGGAACCACATAAAATTCCATTAACGATTATATCGAGATGTCAGCGATTTGATTTCAGGAGGATTACCGCTCAATCGATTGTAAATAGAATGAGCCTAATTGTACAAGAGTCTGGTATTTCTTGTGAAGAAAAAGCATTGCAGATGATTGCAAGAGCTGCTGATGGAGGAATGCGCGACGCGCTAAGCTTATTAGACCAAGCTATTTCTTATAGTGAAGATTCCGTAACTGTTGATGATGCATTAACGGTAACAGGAGCAGTTTCTCAAGGATTTTTAAATAAATTAGCAAAAGCCATTTTTGAAAAAGATACAATAAGTGGGTTACAATCATTAGAAGAGCTATTGCTGGCAGGAAAAGATCCAGGTCGCTTTATTGAGGACTTTATATTCTTTTATCGCGATATGCTTTTATATAAAACTGCGCCCAATCTCGAAGAATCACTGGAAAGAGTTCTGTTGGATGAGGAGTTTAAAGAATTGACAGAAGCATATGTCCAAGAGCATATATACGAAATAATAAATCTGCTGAACAAAACACAGCAGGATATGCGTTGGACTAATCACCCAAGAATTTTTTTAGAAGTGGCAATTGTGAGATTAAGTCAGTTGGAAGGACCCCGATCATCCGAAAGTGTGGTTGAACTGCCTGAACTTCAAAACTTAATAAATAAAATTGATGGTCTTGAAGCAGAACTTGCAAGCTTAAAACAACAAGGTGTAAGTGTAAGAGCAGAAGAGTCATCTCCCCAAAAGAAAATAAGAACAAATAGAAAAGGGTTTCAAGCTCCGACGGGAAAAATTAATGAGATTCTTAAAGTGGCAACTAAACCTGAATTGCAAAATATTAAAAGCAGCTGGGGAGAAATGTTAAATAAGCTTGTACAAAATCAAATGCGGTCACAAGCTGCATTATTAAACGAAGCCGAGCCGGTAGCAGCATCAGATGATTCCATTATCATAAAATTTAAATATGAAATTCACTGTCAAATGGCCTTGGATAATGGTAAATTTATAGAGACAATTACGACTTCTTTATATCAGCTAATAGGAAAAAGATATAAAATAGTAGGAGTTCCAGAAGACCAGTGGCTGAAGATAAGAGAAGACTTTCTTAACAGTTCGCATCATTCTCATACAACTGAAGGCAATGATTTGGAAACACAAAAAAAGGATCCGATTGTAGAAGAAGCAATAAAATTATTCGGCGAGGAATTGTTAGAAGTAAAAGAGTGAGGAATGTTGGTACACATAGTAACATATGTAATAGGAGAAATTACTAGTATCTAACAAATAGTATAAAATTATTATTAATGGAGGTTGTAAAAATGCGAGGAATGGGTAATATGCAAAATATGATGAAACAAATGCAGAAAATGCAGAAAAAAATGGCTGAGGCTCAAGAAGAGCTTGGGGAAAAAAAGATCGAAGGTACTGCTGGCGGCGGTATGGTGACTGTTATTGTTACTGGCCATAAGGAAATTGTTGAAGTAACAATCAAGGAAGAAGTTGTAGATCCTGAAGATGTGGAAATGCTCCAAGATCTTGTGCTTGCAGCTACAAATGATGCATTGAAAAAAGCAGATGAGCTTGCAAACTCAACGATGGGACAATTCACAAAAGGGATGAATCTTCCTGGAATGTTCTAGGAGGGAAGTTTATGCATTATCCTGAACCAATATCAAAGCTAATTGACAGCTTTATGAAATTGCCAGGCATCGGCCCTAAAACGGCTGCACGACTGGCTTTTTTTGTACTGAACATGAAAGAGGATACCGTTTTAGATTTCGCCAAAGCATTAGTAAATGCTAAAAGGAATTTATCTTATTGTTCTGTTTGTGGTCATATAACAGACCAAGATCCTTGCTATATTTGTGAAGATAAAAGAAGAAATGGAAAAATTATCTGTGTCGTACAAGATCCTAAAGATGTCATCGCGATGGAAAAAATGAAAGAATACGAAGGGTTGTATCATGTTTTACATGGAGCAATCTCTCCTATGGATGGAATAGGTCCGGAAGATATAAATGTTCCAACCTTGATAAAACGGCTTCAAGATGCTGAAGTTGAGGAAGTAATTATGGCCACCAATCCAAATATTGAAGGAGAGGCCACTGCCATGTATATATCAAGGCTTTTAAAGCCATCAGGCATTAAGATTACAAGAATTGCTCATGGATTGCCAGTTGGCGGAGATTTGGAATATGCTGATGAAGTAACGCTTTCTAAAGCGTTAGAAGGAAGAAGAGAAGTATAAAATATTGGGGGACCTTTACAAATGCTTTTTCGCCGAAAAGGAAAGTTAAGAAAAGAGTTCGATGAAAAGTTATTAGTCCAATTTAAACATCTAAAGCAGGATTGGTTAAACGAAAAGTCATTATTAGATAAAAGTTTCGATCCTTCTGATGAAGTATTATGTGCAGCAAGATTAACAGAAGCAAAATACTTTTTTCTTTTTAAAGAGGCAAAAGAAAGAAAAGTTACACTGAGATAATTAGTTAAAAGACAAGAAAGTTTAAAATTTTTCAACTTAGATGAGACTCTAGTTTCGATGTACTGGATATACAAGTGCAGGCGTTGCCACAGGGGCGAAGGATGCAAGTCAATCGACGTCGTCACAGGACGTGGCGTAGTTAGTCGATTCTCCTTTTTCTGCGTACTTAATCAGCCAGTCTGTATGGTGATGAACAAGGCGGTTGCGTTTTTCTTTTCCTCCGGAGTTCTACTAGATAGTTTTGCCACATATCTATTAGTACAAGTTATTTTAGGGAGGATGAGTAAAATTGAGCCCTGTTATGATTGTCTCTATAGTCGTGGGACTAATTGTTCTTTTGCTTATTGCTGGAACTCCTATTAAACCATTGAGAATTGTCGGGCAAGGGGTTATAAAAATTGTCATAGGAGCACTTTTTTTATTTTTTCTAAATGCGATTGGTAATAAGTATGGTATCCACATACCAATAAATTTTACCACTTCAACTGTTTCTGGTTTATTAGGAATTCCTGGTGTAATAGCGCTTGTTGCCGTCCAGAAGTATATATTATGAATCGACTAATTTATTTTAGTTGATTTTTTTTTGTATTGTTGACTTTAAATATATAAGGTGATAGTATATTAGAAGTCGCAACGAGGTTGTGAAAATTAAAAATAAAAAACATTTGACATGTGAAAGTTAAAATGTTATTATT
>NZ_JBQTCY010000023.1:0-39670 GCF_052663225.1 Niallia sp. 03133 | reverse complement strand
GGAGTAAGACCCCTGCCTCAATATTCCGAGAAATCGAGGAAGATAAGCGGGGGATAACTGCCCGTAAAGGTCCGATAAGTGCAACTAACCATCAGTGGGGGATGAAGAAAACCCCCACTGATGGAAGTTTACTTTATCTGTCTCTTGACAGACAAGCCATTCTTCTTGCATAATCAAAGCAATTTCATAATGACATAAATGATGACTAAGACTAGTAAATGAGATAGATACGATTAGAGAATGAAGTTCTAGGCTGAAAAACTTCATCGAAGCTCTCCTCATTGAACCTACCTTACGAGTTGATAGGCAAACCTAAACGTATTCCGTCGTTATCCGGACCAGAGAATCAGTATTTATTTTTACTAAATTAAGGTGGTACCGCGGAATTCAACCTTTCGTCCTTTATTGGATGGAAGGTTTTTTATTGCATAAGAACAAAAGTGCAAGCCCCTTGATTATCGACGTAAGGACTGGTAGATTAAATTTGCAATAAAAGGAAGATCGACTAACTACTCCACACCCTTATGTCATCGTCGATTGACTTTCATCCGTCAATCCTTGGATATAGCAGACACAGGTTATCCCGTCCATCGGAGGGAAATGCGGACGAACTGCTTAAGTTGCCACAAATCTATTTTGTTTATAGTTTACAAAGTAATAAAATAAATAAAAAGAGAAAATTTCCTGGAGGTAAAAGAATGAAGAAACTGGCTTTTATTGGTGCTGGCTCTATGAGTGAAGCATTGATTTCTGGAATTGTTGGAAGCAAAATGTTAAATGGGGAAGATATTTTTGTAACAAACAAATTGAATAAACAAAAATTACAAACATTAAAAAAGAAATATCAAATAAATTACTCCTACAATCTAAAAGAACTGGTGGAAGATGCTGATGCTGTCATCCTTGCAATGAAACCAAAAGATGTAAAAGAAGCGATCAACGAAATGAAAGTATATTTATCAAAAAATACACTTCTTATTTCTGTATTAGCTGGTGTCAGCATTAAAAGTTTAGAATTATTAGCTGAATGTACACTTCCAATCGCCCGTGCAATGCCAAATACTTCAGCTACAGTCGGTAAATCAGCGACGGGAATTGCAATGAATAAGCATGTTAATGAAAGCCAAAAACAATTTATATTAAACATATTTGAAACGGTTGGCTTAACAACCGTGGTAGAAGAAACTCAACTAGATGCTGTAACTGGGCTTTCTGGTAGTGGGCCTGCTTATATTTATTATCTTGTAGAAGCAATGGAGAAAAGCGCTGTTGAAATTGGTCTAGATAGACAAATAGCAAATGAATTGATTGTACAAACACTTAAAGGCGCAGCTGAAATGCTTTCCACCTCATCTAAATCACCTGAGGAGCTTCGAAGAAATGTCACAAGTCCTGGCGGTACTACCGAAGCTGGCTTAAAAGTATTAGATTCCTTTCAAGTACAAGATGCTTTTATCCAATGCATTAAAGAAGCTACTGCCCAATCAAAACGGTTGGGAAATGCTTTAAGCGAACAGTTAAAAATTTCAAACTAATGAACAAAAGAGCAAGCGCCTTGATCATCGCCGTACAAACTGGAAGGGCTTCGACTGAGATAAGGCGAGACTTCCATCATGGGATGTTTTTTCCCATGATGGTTAGTCAAGTCGATCAGGTTTTTACGGGCAGTTATTTCATCCACCATCTTTTTTCAGGTACTCTTACTGCCCGTTAATACGTGATAAAGGAAACACGATGAGCAATAGCGAATCGATGTTGACTTATCGTAGGGAGATGACCTGAAGTTTGATAGGCGATAGGCGCTCGATTAAGTACGCAAAAGAGGAAAATCGACTAAATACGCAACGTCCTGTTGCAACGTCGATTGACTCGCATCCTGCGAGCCTGTTGCAACATCGGCACTAGTACATCCTGTACGTCGGAGCTGGACGCGAACCATACTGCTAAGTTATCCACCACTCTATTTCGTTTATCATTTCCTAGACAGCAAAAAGGAAAGTCCAAAATGACACATCATCTTGGACTTTCCTTTTTAAATGAATCTATTAACAGACCTTTCTATACGGCAATAAAAAAACAGAAAAAACAATCATTCAAAAGGGTCTATTCTGTTTGAATTGTAGATTTCTGCTTGCTTTTAAAGCCTGCAGCTCCCTAACAGAGGTAGTATCACCACTTTCCAGCCCATTACTGTTTACATACTTTTTGCGCTTCGTATTTAAAGCCAATATACTGATAGTTTTGTTTTCGGTACATCGTTCTTGCCGTATCTTCCCCATCGGCAACTAAAATCACTGTTTTTTCAGGTAATTCATTCATAATAAACTTCTGCATATGGCTTCCGATGCCTTTTTTCTGCAGCGACTCCAGGACATAAAAACCATCAATTTCTGCTGTTTTATTGGAAATATAAACAGTTAGCGCTCCTGCTGGTATACCTTTATAAAAAGCAAGCAGAAGCATCGTATAGCGGTCCTTTAATTGCCGCTTATACTGCTCCGCTTTTTGCTCGGCAAAGTCCTTTCCATATTTTAGGTCCTGCTGATATTGCAGTTCGAGAAATAAATCTGCGTTTTTTTCAGAAACTCTTTGAACGTTTATATCAGGATCATTGCTAAACGACGGAAATTGCTTTGGCTTAATACCATATAATTCAAGAAAACCGATATCATAATTTGCACTCTCGGTATACTCTTCAAGTTCCACAGTAAGTTTTTCATTTTCAGGAAAACAAAATTTTAGATGGTTTTGGTTGTTTTGCAAATGGAATTCTCTCAAATAAGCTTCAGCGTCATTAAATTCAATAAATGAAGGCATCCGTTTAAATTCGAGAAAATTACTATCATAACTCAGCAGCACTTCAGGATAATGATAGTGTCTAAAAAGGCTGTTTTCAAAAACTATTTTGCTTGGCGTATAAATATTTTTAAATGATAGTAATCTCACTTTTATTTTCTCCTTATCAAAACATTCTCGCTATGCCAATATTAAAAGACCATTGCCTTTTTACGTCCTTCTAACTGATCGGGTATATTTTCAAATCTTCAGCTATTTGTACATCAGCAAAAACACCTTGTGCTTCTGCTAATAGTTCCTGCGTTTTGTTTTGATCATATCTTGCACTAATATGTGTTAGAATAAGTTGCTTTATATTCGCTTCCTTTGCTATATTTGCTGCTTGAACAGTTGTAGAATGATAATATTCTTTTGCAAGTTCACCTTCATCCCTCGCAAACGTTGCTTCATGAACAAGGATGTTCGCATTTTTGGCTAAAAGAGATGCTGATGGACAAACCCTTGTATCCCCTAATATCGTGATAATTCTCCCTTTAATAGCCGGACCAACAAAATCTTTGCTTTTTATATATGTTCCATTTTCTAATATTACGTCTTCTCCATTTTTTATTTTTTTAAATAAAGGTCCTGGTGTCAGTCCGATTTTCTGAAGCTTATCTGTCAAAAGTTTACCAGGACGATCTTTTTCTGTTACACGATAGCCAAAACAGGTTACCCCATGCTCTAACTTCCTCGCTTCAACAGTAAAATCTACATCTTCAAAAATAACCCCTTCTTCAATTTCTTCTACTTGAATTTCGTACTTTAAATACGTTTGACTAACAGAAAGACTTGTTTCTATATAGATTTTAAGTCCTTTTGGACCATATATGGTTACAGGCGATTCTCCCCCTTGAAAGGATCTGCTTGCTAAAAACCCCGGCAAGCCATATATATGATCGCCGTGCAAGTGTGTAATAAAAATTTTTTCTATTCTTTTCGGTTTAATCGTAGTATGCAAAATTTGATGCTGTGTAGCTTCTCCTACATCAAACAGCCATATACTGCCTCGTTCTTCTAAAAGTTTTAATGCAATACTGGTAACATTCCTTGACTTAGCCGGAATACCTGCACCTGTTCCTAAAAATTGTAATTCCACAAATACACACTTCTTTCTTTCCAATTTATTCATAAAAAATTTTCTTAAACAAACAACAATTGCCATCCATGATAAAGCTCTTAACGTATAGAACTAGTCACCTTTAATTTATATGTAAAAAGAATAGCTCCCTATTAAGATGTTATTGACTCTTCTATGATAAAGTGAACCTTCCATCAGTGGGGGTTTTCCTCATCCCCACTGATGGAAAGCTTGCGGTCCACAGGATGTGGATCACACAAACGTTGCCTTAGGAATTGGCTACCTTCCCTTCGTTTGTGTATCTCTATCGGACCTTAACGGGCAGTAAGAGTGGGATAAAAATAATTTTTCTATATAATACTATACAAAGTATTAATTACAGACATACTTTCATTAAATTAATCCCTTTAGTATAATAGAAAAAGAAGTAGTTACCAAAAAATATTTTTCTTTTTTCCTAGTATATTGATCGATTTTAATGTATTATCTACAATAATGAATTATTTAATAAATTTCAGAAAAGTATAATCAATTCTGATTCTGCGTCCAAAAGATCATTATACCTTTAAAACGGAAGAAGAAAAAAATATTCTATTATTTTCCCTATATCTACACTAAAAAAATGATTTTTCTAAAATTTCAGTTAAAACGAGCAAATTCCAAACATAATGTTTGCTTAATTAGCAAGAAACAGATAAAATTTTATTTCGGAACAAATAATTTATTGCAAGGTAAAATGAAAAAGTAAGAATATTATGTTTTCAACTTCTTCAATACCTGTTATTCTTTTATAAAGTTTATTTTATAATAACTTATAAAAAAGAATGATGCTAATTTGAAATAAAGTGTAGATAAAAGAATTCCTTGCATAAGCAACAGGCTCATTGGAACTGTTAGTATTACTAGGTTGAAGCCTTGGAATTAGTCAATTATCTTCTGAGAAAGGCGAACAACAAATAAAAAGAGCATTTCTCGCAAGCTTGATTCAAAGCTAATTCGAAATTTTTACATATTTAATGAAAAGAGGTCCAAGAAAGTGAATCAAAATCAACAATCTAATGCACTTATCATGATTTTCGGAGCAACTGGAGACCTTGCAAACCGCAAGCTGTTTCCTTCTCTCTACAGACTTTATCAAAAAGGAAAATTAACTCGCTTTGCAGTTGTCGGCGTTGGAAGAAGAACGTTAACGAATGAACAGTTTATCCAAAATGTTCAAAATTCTGTTGCAGAATCGATTGCAAATACAGAAGCAAGTGATTTAGAAACATTTGCTTCCCATTTCTGCTATCATTCACACGATGTAACGGATTCAAGTTCATATATCGCTTTAAAAAATATTGCAGATGATTTAGATGCAAAATATGAATTAGGCGGAAACAGAGTGTTTTATTTAGCAATGGCTCCTGAATTTTTCGGACCAATTGCTATCCATTTAAAACAAGATGGACTTACAGATGTTGCCGGCTACAAACGATTAATCATAGAAAAACCTTTTGGTCACGATTTAACATCAGCTCAAGAGCTGAATAATCAAATAAGAACAGCATTTTCAGAAAATGAAGTATATAGAATTGACCATTATTTAGGAAAAGCAATGGTGCAAAATATTGAAACAATTCGTTTTTCTAATGCAATCTTCGAAAACCTTTGGAATAACCGTTATATAAGCAATATCCAAGTAACTTCCAGCGAAACATTAGGTGTCGAGGAACGCGGAAGATATTATGAAACAAGCGGCGCTTTACGAGACATGGTACAGAACCATATGCTTCAAATGGTCGCATTGCTTGCAATGGAACCGCCTATTCGTTTAACACCAGATGAGATTCGTTCTGAAAAGGTTAAAGTCTTCCGCGCAATGCGTTCAATTGTAGGAGACGAAGTAAATGATTATTTTGTACGCGGTCAATATGGTAAAGGAACAGTTAATGATGTAGAGCTTCCTAGCTACAGGGAAGAGCCAATGGTTAACCCTGAATCGAATACTGAAACTTTTGTTGCCGGAAAAGTAATGATCGATAACTTCCGTTGGGCTGGAGTTCCATTCTACATTCGTACTGGAAAAAGAATGGAAGAAAAATCAACTAAAATTGTTGTTCAATTTAAAGATATTCCAATGAATTTATATGATAATCCAGAAAAAGAATTAACTCCGAACCTTTTAGTTATTCATATTCAGCCAGAAGAAGGCATTACCCTTCATTTAAATGCTAAAAAAGCTGGTCAAAATATGGAAGCAACACCGATTAAACTTAGCTATGCAAATACGGGAATTGCAAGCATTAATACACCGGAAGCTTACGAAAAGTTAATCGATGACAGTTTAAATGGGGATGCAACAAACTTTACGCACTGGGATGAAGTATCTCTTTCTTGGAGTTTTGTAGATGAAATTTCTCAAGCATGGTCGCAGACGCCTGCTACAAACTATCCTAACTATGCGTCAGGTTCAATGGGGCCAAAAGAAGCAGACGATTTACTAGAGAAAGACGGTTTCTTCTGGTGGCCAGTAAACCAGCTTGCAGTGGATGTTTGCTAACACCTAAATAAAAAACGTGAAATCTTCTATGATTTCGCGTTTTTTCTATCTTTGGAATAATGTTATTTGTTATTTCAAAATAGTATTTTCAAATAAACATGTTCCTCTATTCTTTTATGATGGTTTCATTTCCTGAACAGAAATGAAAAAAATTTATTAATTAATCGAAAGGAGTACTTTATGAAAAGAATTTGCCTTATCTCATTGAGTATCCTAATTTATCATGTCTATCTTTTTTATATTGGCTGGAATGGCTATGTATTATTTCAAACAGCATTCACTCATTTCCAGCTTGCTGCTTATATCATAATTGTACTTATATTGGCATATTCTTATTTTTTAAGCCACGCCTTCCCTTCCATTGCCATTTATAAAATACTTGGCTCATATTGGCTTGCTGTCTTGCAATATGCCCTGTTTTTGCTTCCTGCTGCCAATATTCTTTATTTTATCTTATCCTTTTACTTAGAACGGACGACCAATATATTAATTACCGGTACTATTGCTGTTATCACCTTTTTGCTTATTTTTCTATTTGGCACCTATAATGCTTATTCTCCTGTCATAAAAAAATACAAACTTACTCTGCCAAAAAAAAGCAGTCACCGTCGTTCATTAACAATTGCCATGGCTTCCGATATGCACTTCGGTACTCTTTCCGGCAATGCCCATTTAAATAAACTGGTTTCGAAGATAAATGAATTGCAAGCAGATCTAATATTGCTTCCAGGGGATATAATTGACGATGATCCCAATCCCTTTTTACAAAAGAAAATGGGCGATAAAATGAAGAATCTAAAAGCTCCCCTAGGTATTTTTGGTGTTTTAGGGAACCATGAATACTACGGCAAAAAAATTCCGGAATTCCTGCAAGAAATGGACCGAATCGGAATTAATATTTTATTGGATGAGAAAGTGTTGATTGACAACAGTTTTGTCTTGATTGGGAGAAAAGACAAAACTGATAAACAAAGGCAAACTATTCAGCAATTAGTGGAGGCTAAAAAAGAAGATCTTCCGCTTATTATGATGGATCATCAACCAGCAGAATTGACCGAAGCGATGAATGAGGGGATTGATTTAATTGTTTCTGGCCATACTCACCGCGGTCAAATGGCTCCCAATCACTTTATTACAAGAAGAGTATTTGAGTTAGACTGGGGCTATCTGAAGAAAAACCAGCTACATGCTATCGTCTCCTCTGGATTTGGGTTTTGGGGTCCGCCTATCCGTTTAGGAAGCCGTTCTGAAATTGTGTATATAGATATTCAATTAATATAAGAAAAGCGCAAGCGTCCTTGCTCATCGACAGAAAAAGCTGAACGCGGACCATACTGCTAAGTTATCCACCACTCTATTTCGTTTATCATTTACTAGAGAACAAAAAAGTCATTCTGAATGCTAACTAAATAGAAGCATCCAGAATGACTTTTATTATGGAATTATTTCATCCAATTTGTATGGAATACGCCTTCTTTGTCAATACGATTATACGTATGAGCTCCGAAGTAGTCGCGTTGTGCTTGCAAAAGGTTTGCTGGAAGTGTTTCTGTACGATAGCTGTCATAGTAAGATAATGCAGCCGCAAAGCTTGGTACAGGAATTCCATTCATAACAGCACCTGCAATTACTTCACGCAATGCTGCTTGATAATTTTCTGCAATTTCACTGAAATATGGATCTAATAATAGGTTTGCAAGATCAGCATCACGATCGTAAGCATCTTTAATCTTTTGCAAGAATTGAGCACGGATGATACAGCCGCCGCGGAAAATCATCGCAATTTCCCCATAGTTTAAATCCCAGTTATATTCTTCAGATGCAGATCTCATTTGAGCAAAACCTTGAGCATAAGAAACAATTTTGCTTAAATAAAGAGCTTTGCGAACTGATTCGATAAATGCAGCTTTATCGCCAGTAAAAGGTTGAATAGCAGGACCTGTTAAAACTTTGCTTGCTTTTACGCGTTCTTCTTTCATTGCAGAAATGAAGCGGGCAAATACAGATTCCGTAATCATTGGAAGCGGCACACCTAAATCTAATGCACTTTGGCTTGTCCATTTTCCAGTTCCTTTTTGACCAGCAGTATCCAATACTAAGTCTACTAATGGTTTACCAGTTTCTTCGTCTACTTTTGTAAAGATATCAGCAGTGATTTCAATCAAGTAGCTGTCAAGCTCTCCTTTATTCCAGTCAGCAAATACTTCATGAAGCTCCTGCGCATCTAAACCAAGCACGTTTTTCATAATAAAATATGCTTCACAGATTAATTGCATATCACCGTATTCTATTCCGTTGTGAACCATTTTTACATAATGGCCAGCACCGTCTGGACCAATGTAAGTTGTACATGGCTCGTCATTTACTTTAGCAGAAATATCTTTGAAAATTGGCGCAACAAGCTCATACGCTTCTTTTTGTCCTCCAGGCATGATAGATGGTCCTTTAAGCGCCCCTTCTTCCCCACCTGATACACCGGTACCGATGAAATGAATGCCTAATTCACTTAATTCTTTGTTACGTCTTTGCGTATCCACAAAGAAAGTGTTTCCTCCATCAATTACAATATCCCCTTTATCTAATAAAGGCTTTAATTGTTCAATTGTTGCATCAGTTGCAGGACCCGCTTTAACCATCAGCATAATTTTGCGAGGAACTTCCAAGGATTGAACAAATTCTTCTAGAGTATATGTCCCAACGAGGTTTTTGCCTTCTGTTTCTTGAAGCATTTCTTCTGTTTTTTCTTTTGAACGGTTAAATACGGAAACAGTGTACCCTCTGCTTTCAATGTTCATTGCAAGGTTTTTACCCATTACCGCTAAACCAATAACACCAAATTGCTGTTTTGTCATTTTTTCTTACGTCCCTTCTTACTTGTATGTATCTTTTGTATATAGTAGAATTCACTTTACTTTAGCAAGATTCTGTTATATATGCAACTATTCTAACTGAAGAAGCACTACTTTTTCTATAGGTTTTATAAAAAAAATTTTCTTCTGATGCTTTTTTCTATAAAAATTTCTTTCTTTGCAAAAAGTCTTTATTAAAACTCGTTTGTGTGCCGATATTTTCATCTATTTTAACGCCATGGCGCTCGCTTGCATGGTCAATAATGGAAGTACCATATTTTTCTTTTAATACGGCAATCGTTTTCAAAAGCGGTTCCCTTTCTGCGTCTTTTTCATAGGAGAATAAATCCAGTTGTTTTACTACAATATTATTGTCCGTTAAATCAGTTGCCGTAATTCCAAGCAGTCGAACAGGATTTCCATTCCAAGCTTTCAAAAATAATTCTTTGCTTTTATTTAGTATATCTTCTTCCATTTTTATAGGATTATCCAATTTCATGCTTTTTGTAAAATTTTTTCGGTTGCCATACCTAATGGTAATGCTTAAAGCATTCGTATGAACTTGTTTTTTTTTCATTCTCGTTGCGACTTTATGGGCTAAAGATTGCAAAACTTGAAAAAGTTCCTGCTGATGTGATATATCTTTCGGTAAAGTAGTTGAATTGCCAATGCTTTTAAATTCATTTGCGGCATCCGGGTCAACTGCTCTATTATCTTCCCCGTTTGCTTTTTCTTTTAGTCGGGCTCCATTTATACCTAAAGCAGCCTTTAACTGAAGCGAATCAGCTTCTGCCAAGTCTTTAATCGTGGCAATGCCGATAGATCTTAGCTTTTCCCCTGTTTTCTTTCCGACACCATGCATTTCCTCTACATCCATAGGCCATAAAATAACAGGTACATCTCTTTTTCTTATGATGGAAATTCCCATTGGCTTTTTTAAATTAGAAGCCATTTTCGCTAAAAATTTATTTGGTGCAATGCCAATGCTGCAAGGCAGATCTAAACGGTCAATAATACATTGTTGAATTGTTTTAGCAATATCAATGGGACTGCCTAAATCATAGCTATTTGTAATATCTAAATAGCCTTCATCAATAGATACAGGCTCTACTAGTGTCGTAAACTCATTTAAAATTGAAAACATCCCTAGAGAAGCTTTCCGATAGCGATCAAAGTTCGGACTCCTAACAAGCAAGTTAGGACAAAGCTTTTTCGCTTCCCATAAAGGCATTGTTGTTTTTACTCCATATTTTCTTGCTTCGTAGCTGCATGTGACAATAATCCCTTTCCGTTCCATTGCATTCCCTGCAATCGCCAACGGCTTTCCTTTCAAGGATGGATCATACGCCATTTCCACTGAAGCATAAAAACTATTCATATCAACATGTAAAATAACTCTTCCTTTTTTCGGATAATACTCTTTCATAGAAGCCCACATCCTATCATTCAATAGCAGTTTAGGCAGGTTGATTTTTCATATATTCTTTAATTTCCTTTAACCCTTCCAGTGAATTGATTAAAATAGCAGGATCAATCATCATCATTAAACGGTTTTCCAATTGAATGACACCAGAAAAATATTGTGTGTTTTGGTAGGCGGCAATTCCTGTCTGCTTGATTGATTCTTCTGGAATCATCAGGATTTCTTTTGCTTCACTCACACCGACAGCGAAAGTAAGTTCTTCTGTTTTTAAGACAATCAACCTGTTTCGGTCCGTCTTTTTTAATTCACGATTATACAATACTTTTTCTAAATTTATTACAGGTATTAATTCATCTCTTACATTTTTTATTCCGATAACATGGGAAGGCAAAGAAGGTACTAATGTAATTCCTTCTTCTTTTTCAATCGAAATTACATAATTAATACTAATAGCATATTCTCCTTCTTCCACTTGAAAAACAACAACCTTATTATTATTCTCCATCATTTCCTTATCAACCCCTCAAATAACATTTATCCATTTTTTCAGCTGACTTTCTTTATTTTCCCAGAGAAATTATCTTTTTAATTATATTATACTAATTTTTCTTAAAGGACTCTATTAAAACAATGAATATAAATTCCTTATTTGTCTTATAACCAGCCTTTTTTCTCCTTTCTAAGGCAAAAGAAGCACCATTCCATATTATTGGAATAAGTGCTTTTCACTAGATGTGATTTAATTCCCTGCTACTTCTTCAATAATTGCCAAGACCATTTCCGCTAATTTATTTAATTCTTCTATGGGCATTTTTTCATTTGTTGTATGTATATCTTCGTAGCCAACTGCTAAGTTAACGGTTGGAATTCCAAACCCACAAATCACATTGGCATCACTTCCACCGCCGCTTTGCTGCAATTCACAGCTTCTGCCTATTTTAGATGCAGCTTTACGGGCAACTTCCACTACATGATCTCCATCTCCAAATTTAAAGCCAGGATACATCACTTCCACTTCCACTATCGCTTCTCCGCCCATGTCTTTAGCAGTACTTTCAAATGCTTCCTTCATTTTCGCGACTTGATTTTGCATTTTTTCTTCTATTAAAGAACGAGCTTCTGCTAAAATATCGACGTGGTCACAAACTATATTTGTTTGTTTTCCACCTTCAAATCGTCCGATATTCGCTGTAGTCTCGCTGTCAATTCTTCCTAAAGGCATTTTGGCAATCGCTTTTGCAGCAATTGTAATGGCAGAAACACCTTTTTCAGGTGAAACACCTGCATGTGCAGTTTTCCCTAAAATAGTTGCCTTTACCTTTGCTTGGGTAGGAGCCGCCACAATGATATTGCCGACTTTCCCATCACTGTCTAGGGCATATCCATATTTTGCTTTTACAAGCGAGGAATCTAATGCTTTTGCACCAACTAGGCCAGATTCTTCGCCTACTGTGATGATATATTGAATCATTCCGTGGGGTAATTTATTTTCTTTTAACACCTTAATCGTTTCCAAAATTACTGCTAATCCTGCTTTGTCATCTGCTCCTAGGATGGTTGTGCCATCTGTTACAACATACCCATCTTGAATTGATGGATTCACTCCATTCCCAGGTACAACTGTGTCCATATGAGAGGTAAAATAAATGGGATCTGCATTTTCCGCTTTTCCTTTTAATGTGCAAATTAGATTGCCTGCTCCATGTCCTGTAATGGATGTTGTATCATCTTCCACTACTTCTAATCCTAAAGCAGTAAACTTATTTTTTAAAACTTCCGCTATCTCTTTTTCATACTTTGTTTCAGAATCAATTTTCACTAATTCTAAAAACTCGTTTAGCAAACGTTCTTCATTAATCATTATACATTCCTCCAAGTTATTACTCACTATCTTAGTATACCGTTAGCAAGATTTAACAGCAAATGAAACCTTGCAACTGTTGATAAATCTCCAGAGTTTGTGCTAATCTTTTACCCTTTTGCAAACCATCTCTGTTTTTAATTACCTTTTAGTTGTGGCATGTTCTATTTCTTAGTAAAATAAAAGAATAGAATCACTGATAGTAAATGGAGGATATAATGCGCAATCGTAATTTTAGAAAAACTGTAGTCTATTTAATGATATTTATTATGCTTCTATCGACTTTATTGGTAGGTCTCGGCATGTTATTTTCTTAAAATAAGGCTGTTTTCTAAAAGGTTTTTAACATGTTGAAAAACCTTTTAGAAATACTGAGCAGCCTGAATACACGTAGACACCTGCTTAGATTAGCGAGACCCTACAAGAGTGAAACGACGAAGCAGCTCAAGAAGTAGCCCCGTGGAAAACGAAGTGTATTCAGGCTGTACAACAAGCTATACAAAAAGAGCCTAAAATAAAAAGATAAATACCGGAAAAGGATTATTGCTTTCCGGTGTTTATTTGTTTTACCCCTTCCACCCTATTGCTCCAAATTCCTTCCCCAATTGTTCTGTACTTTTATTGGAGTTTATAACAAGCACCTTCGTTCCTAAAGGAATAGAATCAAAAATAGTTTGAATCGATTCATTCTGCATTCGAATACACCCTTGTGATACATATTCGCCTATGGATGCCGGATTATTTGTTCCATGGATGCCATATGTTCTTCCATCTGTTCCTTTTGCATCAAAACCAATCCACCTCGTTCCTAAAGGATTTTTCGGATGGCCACCTTGTATATTTTTTTTTCGATAATAAGGGTTAATCGCTTTAACTGTTATGGTGAAGACTCCTTCTGGCGTCATTTCTTCTGTTTTTCCTGTTCCCACACTTATAGTCGTTTGAACCCTATTTTCGTTCACAATACTTAATTCATTTGTACGTTTATTAATAATGATAAAGGGATCTCCTTGCAACGGATTGCTGCCTAATGGCCAAATCGGCGATATAAACAGCAGCATAGATAAAAGTTTTAACATATGCTCACCACTTTTTGCTCTTATTTTGTGAAATATGTTTATATATATACTTGAATTCCCTCTCCGAAAAATAAAATGCAAAAAAAAGAGCCATCCAGTTGAGTTGAATAACCTAACCGGAAAAGCTGCTTTTTTATAACATTTTTTGTAAAAACTCTTTCGCTCTTTCACTTGCAGGATTAGTAAAAAATTGAGCTGGTGGTGCATCTTCAACAATGGAGCCTTGATCTAAAAATAGCACTCTGTCTGCTGCTTCTCTTGCAAACCCCATCTCATGCGTGACAATCAGCATGGTTATTCCTGTATCGGCTAATGATTTCATTACTTCCAACACTTCTTTTACCATTTCTGGATCTAGTGCGGATGTTGGTTCATCAAATAGTATAACATCCGGATTCATCGCTAGAGCCCTTGCTATGGCAACCCTTTGCTTTTGCCCTCCAGATAATCTATTTGGATATTCATTTGCTTTATTTTCCAAACCCACTTTTTGCAGCAATTCCAAGCCGTTTTTTTCTGCTTCTTGTTTGCTTAGTCCTTTTACTTTTATAGGTGCATACGTTATATTTTGCAGAACAGTTTTATGTGGAAATAAATGAAAATGCTGAAATACCATGCCTACATTTTCTCTTATTTTTTTGATATTAGTTTTTTTATTCGTAATTTCTACGTCTTCAATATATACTTTCCCCGATGTAGGTACTTCTAATAAGTTTAAGCAGCGCAGGAAAGTGGATTTACCAGAACCAGAAGGACCAATAATTGTGACAACTTCCCCTTTTTTAATGTCAGTAGAAATTCCTTTTAACACTTGCAACGAACCAAAGGATTTATTTAAATCTTCAACTTTAATCACTGCGTCTCATTCTCCTTTCCAGAACCTTAGCAAGCATGGTTAACAGCATAACTAATATATAATAAATGAGGCCAGCCAATAATAATGGTTCAAAATAAGAGTATTTTTCTCCACCCATAATATAAGCACGTCTCATAATATCCGTTACACCTATTACCGTTACAATCGCAGACTCTTTCGTTAAAGTTACTGCTTCATTTATTAGTGCAGGAAAGATGTTTTTCAACGCTTGAGGAAGAATCAAATCAAACATTGCTTGTTTTTTCGAAACACCAAGTGCCAAAGCAGCTTCATTTTGTCCTTTATCGACTGCAAGAATTCCAGCGCGGATAATTTCAGAAATATAAGCTGCAGAGTTAAGGCCAAATGATAATATCGCTGCAAATGATGGGGCAATTTCTATTCCTGTCACTTGTGGTGTACCATAATATATCAGCATTAATTGGAGCACAAGAGGAGTACCTCTAAATATGGATGTATAAGCATCTGCAATCCAGCTAAGAATCGGCAGCTTGCTGATTTTTAATACAGATAAAATAATTCCTAACACAAATCCTAATATTCCGGCTACGAAAACAATTTTTAAAGTTACAGTAATCCCTTGCATTAAAAATGGGAGCGAGGGAATAAACTGGTGAAAATTCAACTCCATTCGTACAACATTCCTTTCAAAATCTACAATGCATTCTTATAGAAAAAAATAAGAAAACGTTAAAGATAGAGCATCTTTAAACGTTTCTTATGCATTACGATATATTAGTTTCCAAACCATTTCACAACTAGCTTGTCGATTTCGCCGTTTTCTTTCATTTTTTTAAGCTCTGCATTAAATTCTTCTGTCAGCTTGCTGTTTTTCGGAAAAGCAATTGCTGATCCTGCAGAATCTTCTGGTTGAGGAGCTTCAACAGAAGTTAAGCTGTTGTCTTTTTTTAAATATCCTTGTGCAACTACATCTTCAATAATGGCTGCATCAAATCTTCCTGCTTTAATTTCTTGTAATAATTCAGGAATTCTATCTCTGTTTTCCACTTTTACTTTAACTGTTTTAGCAATTTCTTTCGCTGAATCTTCTTGAATGGATCCTAGCTGCACCCCAACTGTTTTGCCTTTTAGATCTTCTATACTTTTAATGCCACTATCTTTTTTTGTAATAACTAAATCTTTCGCTGAATAGTAAACATCACTGAAATCTACATTTTTCTTTCTCTCTTCTGTTGCAGACATGCCTGCAAGAACCAAGTCAACTTGTTTCGCTTGAAGTGCTGAAATTAATCCACTGAAGTCCATATCTTTCACTTGAATTTTATACCCTAATTTTTCTCCTAATGCATTGGCTAAATCAATATCAAAACCAATGATATCTTCGCTTTTTGCAGAGTCCACATACTCAAACGGTTTATAATCTGCTGAAGTTCCCATCTTTAATACTTTTTCATTTGAATTTTTATCTCCATTGCCTGTCCCTGTTCCACATGCCGAAAGTACTAACATGGCTAACAGCATCACAGCCATTAATTTTTTCATTTTATTTTCCTCCTATACTTTCAATCAAGTTGTATTCCTACTTAATATGTGTTATTCTCCATAAAAAATATCCTATTTTTTACTACATAATCATACAACACTATGAATTTTAACACATACCAATAATTATTCAATAGAATTTATACAAGTTTATTCGATGAAATATTATTCTGAAAAAATTTAATCATTTGATTTTTCTGATATTTTTTCTTATATAATTTAAATCGAACTAGTTTTATTAACATTTACTACATACCCTTTTTTATCAGAAAAAAACAAGAACAATAAGAAATTTTCTTATTGTCCTTGTTAATAATTCAATTATTTGATTTTACTTTTCTTCACAATAAGATTCAAATGCATTCTGCAGTTTTTCCACTACTTGCATTGGATCATGGCCTTCAATTTCATGGCGTTCAATCATTGTAAGAATTTCTCCATCTTTTAATAGAGCAAATGATGGCGAAGATGGTGCATATCCAGTAAAAAAAGATCTAGCTTTTTCTGTCGCCTCTTTATCTTGTCCAGCAAATACGGTAACTAATTGATCTGGTTTTTTATTGTAATGCAAAGAGTATTTTGCAGCAGGACGGGCAATGCCTCCAGCACATCCACACACAGAATTAACCATAACAAGCGTTGTACCTTGTTTGCTAATTGTTTCTTCCACTGCTTCTGGCGTAGTTAATTCTTTATATCCTGCATCGACTATTTCTTGACGGGCTTGGCGGACAACATCATTCATAAATAAATTAAAATCAATATTCATTGTTTCGCTCCTTCTTTTGAATAATTATCAAAATACTCTGTTTGCTTTTTCATCCTCTTTTAGTTTAAATATGTCATATCTATATTATTATTAATAATCACTGAATTTTCAATAATTATGCATATTTAAGCCCTATAGTTTAGAAGAATTAAATTTTTCTAATACTCCATTTTAAAGTACAGAAAGAGTATCACCTTAAAAAATAGGAGTGTTTGTTTCATCCGTATTTTCCAATAATTCTTTTACCCTTTGCATAAATCTTCCACAAACTAAGCCATCTAACACACGGTGGTCTAACGATAAACATAAATTAACCATATCACTTATTGCAATCATTCCATTTTTGATTACTGGTCTTTTCACAATAGATTCAACTTGCAGAATAGCTGCCTGCGGATGATTTATAATCCCCATTGACTGAACAGAGCCAAATGAGCCAGTATTATTGACAGTAAAAGTCCCTCCTTGCATTTCTTCAAGTGAAAGTTTGCCGGTTCTTGCCTTTTTAGCAAGCTCTGTAATTTCCTTTGCGATGCCTTTAATGGACTTTTCATCTGCATTTTTAATAACAGGAACAAATAAAGCATCCTCTGTTGCAACAGCAATGGAAATATTAATATCTTTTTTGCGGATAATTTTATCTCCAGCCCATGTTGAATTTACTTCCGGAAATTCTTTCAAGCTCCTTGCAACTGCCTTAACGAAAAAAGCAAAAAAAGTTAAGTTAAACCCTTCTACCGCTTTAAAATTGTCTTTTATTTTATTACGGTAATTTACTAAACTTGTTACATCCACTTCTATCATCGTCCAAGCATGAGGAATATCATGTTTGCTTTTTAGCATATTGGCTGCAATTGCTTTTCGAACACCTGTTACAGGAATAACGGCATCTCCGTTTTCAATAGAAGGCTGCTGTACTTCTTCTGCTTCGAATATAGGGACTGGTGCTTGATTTGTTATTTCATTCACAGAAACAGCAGGTGTTTTTTTGTTTTCACTATGAGGAACACCCGCTTCTACTGCTTTTAACACATCTTTGCGGGTAATCCGGCCACCGGCGCCTGTTCCGCTTAATGTTGTTAAATCAATTCCCTCTTGTTGGGATAAACGCAACACAGCTGGAGAATACCTTCGTTTATTATCGGACTGTTCCACTGTTTTTTTTTCAATTGGGGCTTCTTCCTGCTTCACAATAGAAGCTGGACTTGCTTTTTCTTCTCCTACTTCCATCGAACAAATAACTTCGCCCACTTGTAAAGTTTCTTCTTCTTTTGCCAAGATTTCAGAGATAACTCCAGTGAAGGAAGATGGGATTTCAGCTGTTACTTTATCAGTCATTACCTCAGCTAAAGGTTCATACTTATTTACTTTATCTCCAACCGATACTAACCACTTACTTATCGTGCCTTCTGTTACACTTTCACCTAATTGAGGCATTTTTATTTTTTCCATCGTCACCTTTTTACCCTCCTTTTTGTTAGAATTCTGCTAACTTTCTCATTGCATTTTCCACTTTTTCTGGATTTATTAAAAAGTATTTCTCCATTGTTGGAGCATACGGCATAGCTGGCACCTCATCACCTGCAAGCCGCATAACTGGCGCGTCTAAATCAAACAAACAATTTTCGGCAATGATCGCTGAAACTTCGCTGATGATGCTGCCTTCCTTATTGTCTTCCGTTATCAAAAGCACTTTCCCTGTTTTGCTGGCAGCTTCTATTATTGCTTCTTTATCGAGAGGATATACAGTTCTTAAATCTAATAAATGTACGGAAATTCCATCTTCCTCCAACTTTTCTGCTGCTTGAAGAGCAAAATGAACACATAAACCATATGTAATAACTGTAATATCTTCTCCATTACGCTTTACATCTGCTTTGCCGATTGGCAAAATATAGTCTTCCTCAGGAACTTCTCCTTTTATTAAACGATAAGCCCGTTTATGTTCAAAAAACAACACAGGATCCGGATCACGAACGGCAGCCTTAAGCAGCCCCTTTACATCATAAGGTGTAGACGGCATAACTATTTTTAAGCCTGGTGTATTTGCAAACATCGCTTCTACTGACTGAGAATGATATAATGCCCCGTGAACTCCTCCACCATATGGGGCGCGAATTACAATTGGACATGTCCAGTCATTATTGCTGCGGTATCGGATTTTTGCAGCCTCTGATACGATTTGGTTTACTGCTGGCATGATAAAATCGGCGAACTGCATTTCAGCGATCGGTTTAAGGCCATACATTGCTGCTCCAATGCCAACACCAGCTATCGCTGATTCTGCAAGTGGAGCATCAATCACTCTTTCTTCTCCAAACTGTTCATATAAACCAGCAGTCGCTTTAAAAACGCCGCCTTTTACACCAACATCTTCTCCCATTATAAAAACCTTTTCGTCCCGTTCCATTTCTTCGCGGATCGCCATTGTAACGGCATCAATATAGGAAATTACCGCCATTTATACTCCTCCTTCCTCTCCATAAACATATTTAAGTGTATCCTCTGGCTGTGCATAAGGTGCATTTTCTGCATAATCGGTTGCTTCATTTATTATTTGCATAATGTGATTATTCAGTTCTTTATCTTTATCTTCTGTCAGCACATTTGTTTGCACTAAATACTCTTTAAATTTCACAAGCGGATCATTCGCTTTAGCAGTTTCTACTTCTTCTCTTCCTCGATAGCTTCGATCATCATCATCAGATGAATGTGGTGTTAAACGGTAGGAAACTGTTTCAATAAGCGTTGGGCCATCGCCTCTTCTTGCCCTGTCGACTGCCTCTTTTGTAACACGGTATACTTCAATTGGATCATTTCCATCCACTGTAACTCCTGGCATGCCGTAGCCAATTGCCCGATCTGATACCTTTTCACATGCAAGCTGTTTTTCAATTGGAACAGAAATAGCATATTTATTGTTTTCACATACAAAGATTACCGGCAGCTTATGAACACCAGCAAAATTTGCTCCTTCATGGAAATCACCTTGGTTGGAGGAGCCTTCTCCAAAACTTACAAATGTAACAAAGTCTTTTTTCTCTATTTTCCCAGCAAGCGCAATGCCTACTGCATGAGGAACTTGTGTTGTTACAGGAGAAGATCCTGTAACAATTCGATTACTTTTTTGTCCAAAGTGACCGGGCATTTGTCTGCCTCCAGAGTTTGGATCTTCCGCTTTTGCAAATCCAGATAACATAATATCCTTTGTTGTCATACCAAATGATAAAACAACACCTAAATCCCGATAGTATGGCAGAATATAATCTTTGGTGTTGTCAAAAGCAAAAGCTGTGCCCACTTGAGCTGCTTCTTGACCTTGGCAGGATATAACAAAAGGTATCTTTCCTGACCGATTTAATAGCCACATTCTTTCATCTATTCTTCTTGCAAGCAGCATTTTTTCATACATAGCAAATACTTGCTCATCACTTAATCCCACTTTTTTATGGCGATTTTCAACCATATTTGTACCTCCTATTTTTTCTATACTTAATTTGAAGATAAGAACGTATACAATTTTTTTAATCAGATGAATGTCTAGCGCCTATCGCCTTTCGTACTTCAGATCGCTCCCTGCGATAAGTCAAGCACGAACTCGCTAACGCTCTTCGTGTTTCCTTTATCTCAGTCGAAGCCCTACCGTAGTACAGGATGTACAAGTGCCGATGTTGCCACAGGACGTGGCGTACTTAATCGGCCAGTCCGTACGGCGATCAGCAAGGCGCTTCCGCTTTTCTTATTTACCCATGAATGGCATTTCCATCTACTGCAAGAGCAGCTTCTCCTATTGCTTCCGTTAAGGTTGGATGTGCATGAATGGTAGATCCAATTTCCCAGGCAGTTGCATCCAATACACTTGCCAATGCTGCCTCTCCAATCATATCTGTTGCATGCGGACCAATAATGTGAACACCCAGCAAATCATCTGTTTTACTGTCTGAGATAATTTTGACAAAGCCTTCATGTTCTCCATAAACTAGTGCTTTTCCAATCGCTTTAAAGGAGAATTTCCCTTTTTTTATGCTATAGCCTTTTTCTTTTGCTTCTTCTTCTGTTAATCCGATGCTTGCAATTTCCGGACTGGTGTAGATGCATTTTGGTATTTTTTTATCATTCATGACGTCAGGACTTAAGCCAGCCAAATGCTCCACTGCTTTTATTGCCTCATGGGATGCAACATGCGCAAGCTGCAGACCGCCAATACAATCGCCAATCGCATAAATATGCTGCTCTTTCGTTTGATAAAATGAATTTGTTTTAATCACATTCTTTTCTATCACAATATCCGTATTTTCTAATCCAATGCCTTCTATATTCGCTGTACGTCCAACTGATAAGAGCACTTTTTCTCCAATAAAGGTATGGTTCTCTTCTTTATACTTTGCTTGAATGGAAACCGAGCCATTTATCGTCAAGGTTTCTGGAAGTACATTTGCTCCTGTAACAACCTTTACTCCTTTTTTCTCCAGCTGCTTCTGCAGTTCTTTTGAAATCTCTTTATCTTCTGTCGGAATAAGGACATTGCTGTACTCTAGAAGCGTAACATCCACATCTAAATCGGAAAGCATAGAGGCCCACTCTGCGCCAATTACTCCACCGCCGATAATAATTATAGATTTTGGCAATGCATTCATTTTCAATGCTTCTTCTGAACTTATTACATATTGGCCATCTACTTTCAGCCCCTGCAATGTTTTTGGTCTTGATCCTGTTGCAATAATCACATTTTTTGGAACTAACATTTCGTTTTCATCTCCATTGTTCATTTCAACGGAAATCGTTCCAGGCATTGGGGAGAAGATTGATGGACCTAAAATTCTCCCAGTTCCCTCAAATACATCGATTTTTCCTTTTTTCATTAAGTATTGAACACCAGTGTACAATTGCTGAATAATCGATTTTTTTCTTTCTTGTATTTTGGCAAAATCCAATTTAACATCTGATGTTATTACTCCAAAATCTGCACTCTTTTTTGCAGTGCGGTACACTTCTGCACTGCGAAGCAATGCTTTACTAGGAATACAGCCTTGGTGCAAGCAAGTTCCACCCAACTTGTTTTTTTCTACTATTGCCGTTTTTAAGCCTAATTGAGATGCACGAATGGCAGCAACATAACCGCCTGTTCCCCCGCCTAATATAACTACATCGTATTCGTTTGCCATTTTTCCCACTCTCTTTTCATATAAAATGGTTACCATATTTTTTCGGTGTTTCCGCTTTTCTTAAAACTCTTAAACAGCCTTCCGCTAATGATTGAAGCTCATTTTCCCCAGGATAAACGTAAACATCTGCAATCCACATAACTCTCTCTATTATTTTCTTCATTAATACATCGCTATTTGCAAGCGTACCAGTTAACACAATCGCATCAACGTTTCCTGAAAGAACTGTGCTTATACTGCCAATTTCTTTTGCTATTTGATAACACATGGCATTTAAGATGAGGGAAGCTTTCTTATCGCCTGACATCATCAATTTTACTGCTTCTGATGCATTCTTTATATGTAGATATCCCTTGATCCCTCCATTAAAATGAAGCTCATTCTTCATTTCGGTATGGGTAAATACACCAGAATAACATAAATCGATTAAATCCCCAGGTGGAATTGTTCCTGTACGTTCTAGCGTAAATGGACCCTCTCCATTTAATCCATTATTTACATCAATTACTTTACCGTTTCGATGGGCACCAACCGTAATTCCTTCCCCTAAGTGGGCTACTATTAAATTCACTTCTTCATATTTTTTTCCAAGTTCGGATGCAGCACGCCTGCCACATGCTTTATGATTGAGAGCATGAAAAACACTTCTTCGAGGGATGCCTGGATAGCCGGATATTTTCGCTACATCCTCCAATTCATCTACAACTACTGGATCAACTATAAAGGACGGAATGTTTAATCCAGCTGCAATTTCATATGCAAGAATTCCACCCAAATTAGAAGGATGTTCTCCTCCATAACCAGTTTTTAAATCTTCCAGCATCGTTTCATTTATCTGATACGTTCCGCCTTCCATTGGACGCAGTAGTCCGCCTTGTCCACAGATTGCATCCAGTTTAGAAAAATTTATTTCTTTACTGTACAAATAGCTTAAAATCTCTTCTGAACGAACTCTACATTGCTCTGTAATAGACAACTTTTCAGGTGAATGATTGCTAGTATGAAAGATAGTGTCTGTTATTAAAGGAATTTCATTTTGATACAATGCAATATTAGTGGAAGATGTTTTTGGATTTATTACTAGAATTCGGAATTTTTGCTGCCTCAACCACTTGCCCACCCTTCTTTTTATCTGTAAGGCAAAACAATTACCCTAGTCCATATTTTTCTAATTTATAATAAAGATTGCGAACGGAGAGCCCTAATAATTTTGCTGTTAATGTTTTGTTTCCATCATTTTTAGTTAATGCTTTCCCGATTATTATTTTTTCATATTCTTCCACTAATAAGGATAATGGCTTATCTTCTGAAATGTCTTCTTTCTTGGGTAGAAGTTCTTTGTTGTCTGTACTTATTTTTTCAATAAAGCACAAATGATTTATTCCCAATACTTTTTCTTTTTTCTGCAGTTTTACCAGAGATAATTGTAGAATCGCTTTTAGTTCCTTTACATTTTCCGAGTATGAATAAAGCTTCAGCTTTTCTATCACCTCTTGGGCAACGGAAACATTACGAGCATTATCATGATTAAACAGCTGAACAAATTTTTTTGTCAGCTGCGGAATATCTTCCTGTCTTTCTTCTAATAAAGGCAAATGAATACTTATTTTGTTTAATTTATAATAAAGTTCTTCTAAGAAATCACCATTTATCAATGCTTTTTCGATATTTTCAGAAGATCCGACTATAATTCGAACATTGTTTCGAAAACTCTTTTCCTTTTTATCCATGCATTGTAAAAAAGAAAGTAATTTGTACTGCAATGCTAAAGGAAGACAGCTAATTTCATCTAGATAAACCGTACCTTGCCATTCTTTTTGATAGACAGCTTGAGCAACCTTCCTATCATTTCCCTTAACCATTCCAATTAGTATTTCTTCTAATTCTTTTTCTGACGTATCCAAGCAAGAAATAACAAAAAATCGATTGTATTTTCGGTTGCTTTCATTATGGATTGCACGTGCAAACATTTTTTTCCCTGTACCTGCTGCCCCTCTAATAAAAACTGGATAATCATTATTGCTTGCAAGTCTACATTGCTGAAGAGGAATTTGCATGGATGGAGACCTGCCAATAATATCATCAAATATGTATTTTTCTTCTAAAGCTCGAATAAAGCTTCGGGCGCCTTTAAGCTCTTTCTGCAACTTCTCAAGTTGAGTATAATCATGAACCGTTTGAAAGCTTCCTTTTAATTTTCCATTGATCATAACGGGAAAGGCATTCATTTTAATGGAAAGTTGATTGTTATTTTTTATGTATTGATGGGCTCTTCGTGTTTGCAAAACTTTATGGTGCAGTACTTTTAATTGCTCGTTCACCCCTTCTTCCATCGAATCAGCCCAATTTTCGTATGCAGAATTTTTCATCATGGATTTGCCTTTTTCATCTATAATAGATATAGCCGCATCAATATTTTGTACAAGCATTTCTACTAATGCTTGCATCGTTTCTTTTTCAAACCACTCTTCATTATAGTCGGAAACGCTGGAGAACAAAGCAATTGCACCAAGTATTTGCTTCTTTTTATTAAACAGTGGAAGTCTTGAGATGCGCACTTTCCTATTTGATTCCAAATCGAACAATTTTTCAGTTTCTTTTTTTCCAGTTCGTATTACGCGGGGCAATCCACTAGTAGGAACAACCTCCATGATATGCTTTCCAACAGCTTCGCTTTCAGCAAAGCCAACTAGGTCTGCTGCTTCCTCATTAAAAAACACAATGGCACTATTTTTGTCTATGACAATAATGCCTTGGTTCATCTCATTTAAAATATCCTGTATCTGTACAGAAAACTGCATATAGCAAAGGCCTCTCTTTTGCATTAATTTTCCTAACCTACTATTAACCGTGCAAATTATTTCATACTTACACTATAAACATTTCCTAAAAATTATGCAATTTTTTTCTCATTTACATAATTTTCTGTATAATCTCACAAAAAGAGGTTATCTAATAAGTTTAATTTTTTGGCTTTGAGACGACCTTTTTTTAAATCGATTTTCAATTCAAATAAAGCGAACCTTTCCATCAGCGATTTTCTTCCTCCCCCACCTAGCTTCTTCGATTCCTCAGCATCCCCGAGGTGGGGGTCTTACTGCCCGTTAAGAGTGGGATAAAAGTGTATAGGACAAAACTCGTTCGATTTATAAGCAAACTGTCCAATAGATGGATTATGGATTTAGTAAAGGCAAAGAAAAGCTGACTCTAAATAGTCGTTATTAACGAACGACCTTTTGAGACAGCCTCTTTTGACAAAATATCAAATTATAAAAATCATGAATTAAATCACATACTGAATAAGGCAGTTAATAGCTTTTCAGCTATTAGGTAAATTTCCCATTGCATCCTTTGCCAAAAGCGGATTATCTGTAATAATAGCTGAAATTCCAGCTTCTGAAAGATATCTCATTCTTTTTTCATTATTTATAGTATATGCCCTAACTTTTATACCAAAATCCTCTGAAGCTCTCACTATTTTCTTATTTAATAATCGGTGATTTGGATGAATAGCTGCTGCCTTTATTGCTTTTGCATAAATCCACGGCTGGTATATGCCATCAGAAAATAATGGCGCTGTTTCAATTTCAGGAGCCAGTCGATGACTATGTACAATGCTGTAGTGATTAAACGAAGAAAAAATAACCCGTTCACTGAGGCAATACCGTCTAACAAGTTCAATTGCTTTTTCTTCCATTCCTGTATATGGAAACTGATTATTTTTCAACTCAATATTGCAAATGAAATCTGCTTGCTGCATCCATTCTAAAAATTCCTCTAATGCAGGAATTTGCACTTTTGGCAGCTTTCCTTTATATTTATAGGCAGAATTCAACATTCGGAGTTCATTATAAGTGAAATCTTTTACATATCCAGAACCGTCTGTAGTGCGATTCACTTTTTCATCATGAATAATTACTAGCTCTCCATCTTTCGTCATTTGAATATCGAGCTCAATTCCATGGGCTTCCGCTTTCACTGCTTGCTGAAACGCCAACATTGTATTTTCAGGAAATTGAGCTGAATATCCTCGATGAGCAAAAATGAGTGACATGAATCCACATCCTAACAATTTATGATAAGGAGAAATAATTATGAAACCATTGCAATTATCACCAGAGACAGCAATAAAGCTAGCAGAAAAACTAAATGTTCCTTTAGAACAAATCATGCATATGCCTCAGCATATATTAGTTCAAAAACTTATGCTTCTGCAAAATGAAGAGGAAAAATAAGTGTTTCTTTTATTTTCAATTTAGCAACAATGATTAGAAAAGTCACTAAATGATTTATAATAAAAAAAAACAGACACTAACCAATGGATAGCGTCTGTTTTTGTAATCAGATCAGTTCATTAAGCTTTAACAACGTTAGCAGCTTGAGGTCCACGTTGACCTTCTTCTATATCAAAAGATACTTCTTGACCTTCTTCTAATGTTTTAAATCCTTCAGTTTGAATTGCGCTGAAATGTACAAATACATCGTTTCCTTCAGAAGATTCGATAAATCCAAAACCTTTTTCTGCGTTAAACCATTTAACTTTACCTGTAGCCATGTTTATTTTCCTCCTATGTGCGATACACACAAAATAATAACACTATCCTTGTTCTTATGTAGAAAAGATATCTTCTCTTGTAATTGAACAAAAATAATACTATTTAATAGTAACAGTTTAATGAACGGAAAGCAAATTTTAACAGAAATTGTTTATTTATTTTTTTGCTTCCGTCTTATTAATCGATCATTTAAATCTAATTCTTCATGCAGCAAATACAAAGTGGCTTTGATATGAATTGCATAAAACCGATTTTCATTTTTCAAAAATTCTTGCCCTCTCAGGAAGCTTTATGTTCCAACCTCAATTTATCAGCAACGATGGCAATGAACTCTGAATTTGTCGGTTTAGCTTTACTCATGCTGACTGTGTACCCGAAAAGGGAAGAGATAGAATCAATATTGCCTCTGCTCCAAGCGACTTCAATCGCGTGGCGGATAGCCCGTTCAACACGACTTGCTGTTGTATTGTATTTTTTAGCAATATCCGGATATAAAACCTTTGTGATGGAACCCAATAATTCTATATCATTATATACCATAGAAATAGCTTCTCTTAAATATAAATAGCCTTTTATATGGGCAGGAACTCCAATTTCATGGATAATGCTTGTAATGCTCGCATCAAGATTCCTTGGTTTTGATTCCTGCTGAGACGTTCGGTATGAAGAATGGCTTTTTCTTATGAAACCGTTTGATTTTCCGCTCACTTGACGAATATGACTCGCTAAATAATCCATATCAAATGGTTTTAGAATAAAATAAGAAGCTCCAAGTTCAACTGCTTTTTTTGTTACGTCTTCTTGACCAAAAGCAGTCAGCATAATAACATTTGGAATATTGTTGGTTTTTAACTCTCTCATTCTTTCCAATACTGCCAATCCATCAAGATGCGGCATAATAATATCTAAAAGCATTATATCTGGTTCGATTTGTTCAATCAAATCCAAACAATCCTGACCATTGTGTGCGACCCCTACTACCTCCATGTCGTCTTGTGCATCGATATATTCTTCTAATAGTCCGACTAACTCTCTATTATCATCAACGATACAAACTTTTATTTTTTTCAATGATAAATTCCTCCTTAATCCAATGTCTCTTTTTATCTTTATTCTAAATGACAAGTTCGACAAAGTAACTAAAATTCCTTTGATTTTAAAAAAAAAATCTAAAAAAAATAAGAAAATCTTTATTTTTCTCGCATTTTCTTTTGATTTCGACCATATTCGATATTTATTTCTTCCTTAATAAAGTTTTGTCGAAAAATCTTAAAAAATTGCATTCTCTTGCTTACTATATTCTACATGCTTTAGAAGAATGCATTATTTATTTATAGAAAATCAGCCTAATTTCCTTTTTTTTAAGGTATTTAAAAAAAATATGGCGAAATTATGAATAACTTCTTGTTGGAAAATAGAATCTTACGTTATTATAAGAGTTGGACTTTCATTATAAAGTGAACCTTTCCATCAGTGGAGGTTTTCTTCATCCCCCACTGATGATTAGTTGAACTTATCGGACCTTAACGGGCAGCTAGCCACCACCTAGCTTCCTTGATTTCTCGGCATCCCCGAGTGGGGGTCTTACTGTCCGTTAAGAGTGGGATAAACTTATCGTTAACTAATAATTGTTATTGTTATTATAGAAAGGATTTTTTTATGGAAAATGTTACAAAAGAAATACAGCCTACCCATAAAGTACTGTGGCAGCTAACAAGGCCCCATACTTTAACTGCATCCTTTATTCCTGTGCTAATAGGAACTGTGCTAGCCATGCAGTATAAACCGATTCATATCAGCTTATTTTCCGCCATGTTATTTGCATGTTTATTTATTCAAATTGCTACAAATTTATTTAATGAATATTATGACTTTAAAAGGGGCTTAGATACTGCGGAGTCAGTAGGCATTGGCGGAGCAATCGTGAGGCATGGCATGAAGCCGTCAACTGTATTGCAATTTGCCCTTCTATTGTATGGCGTCTCTTTATTGCTGGGCATTTATATTTGTATGAGCAGCAGCTGGTGGCTGGCTCTAGTAGGATTATTTGGAATGGCTATCGGCTATCTATATACTGGCGGTCCTCTCCCAATTGCCTACACTCCTTTTGGCGAAATCTTTTCTGGTGTGTGCATGGGGTCTATCTTTATTTTAGTATCTTTTTATATTCAGACAAATATGATTAATGTACAAAGCGTTCTTATTTCTATACCGATTGCATTTTTAGTCGGCAGCATCAACTTAGCAAATAATATCCGCGACATTGAGGAAGATACGTTAGGTGGACGTAAAACGATTGCCATTTTAATGGGGTTTGATAAATCCGTACTATTATTAGCCTCCCTTTTTGCATTATCGTATATTTGGATTATCGTTCTCATTATTTTTGGTTTGTTAAGTCCATGGCTCTTGATTGTGTTATGCAGCATTAAAAAACCAATTCAGGCCATTATCGGTTTTAAAGGGGATCGCAGTCAAACACCTGCAGCAATGAAATCAACTGCATTAACAAATACGTTATTTGGATTTTTTCTTTCTATTGGTTTACTTATTCAATATTTCACTCTATAAAGCCTTGTACACAGATTCTCAGTATATTCTTAAAAAGAATGGCTGTTTTCGTATTGATTCTTGCTTTTAAACGCGCAGCCTGCATAAGTCTCGTCTTACTCGCATTCCCACAGGAGTCTACGTGTATGCAGGCTGCTAAGAAACGCTGTTCCAAATGTTTTTTATGTAAAAAACAACAAATTTTGAGAAAACAACCAATAGAATAAAAAGGAAAAAAGCGCTAACCACAGCGCTTTTTCCTTTTTATTGCTAAGAGGCTTTCTGTTTTCCATTATCATATATGTTAATGCCAGCTTCATTTAGCATCCATTCAATATGAACACCATATCCGCTTGTCGGATCATTAACAAAAACATGTGTTACCGCTCCAATTACTTTGCCGTTTTGTATGATGGGACTTCCGCTCATTCCTTGAACAATCCCGCCCGTTTTTTTCAATAATTCTTTATCTGTTACTTTAATAACCAGCCCTTTTGTTGCTGGAAATTTCTGCGGAATAGAACTTACGACTTCAATATCAAATAATTTCACTTTATCATCATCTACTACTGTCAAAATTTGTGCTGGACCTTCTTTTACTTGATCGGATAATGTGATTGGCATAGGGGTGTCCATAATGCCATTAGTCATCTCTTTATTCAATTCGCCGAAAATTCCGAAAGGACTATTTGTTGTTATATTTCCAATGATTTCTTTATCTTCAGAAAACCTGGCTAATTTTTCACCTGGATTGCCGCTGCTTCCTTTTTCAATGCTTGTAACGGTTGATCTGACAATTTCACCATCATCCACTACAATCGGTTTTTTCGTATCCATATCCGAAATAACATGTCCTAAAGCTCCATATTTTTTTGTCCCTGGATGATAAAACGTCATTGTACCTATTCCTGCTGCTGAATCTCGAATATATAAACCTAATTTATATGAGTTTTCTCGCTTTTCCTTTAATGGTAAGAGTTTTGTTTGAATATTTTTATTATCTCGCATAATGGTTATATTTAAGGCATCTCCTGAATTTCCTGCACTTTGTACATATGGTGCTACATCTGACATTTTTTCAATTCTTTTTCCATTTATTTCTGTAATCAAGTCGCCAACTTTTATTCCTGCTTTTTCGCCAGGGGATTCTTTCCCCTCTTCTGTATTTACTTGATGATGCCCTACAACTAATACGCCAACTGTATTTAGTTTTACACCGATGGATTGTCCACCAGGAATCACTTTAAAATCTTTTAGAACATTCACATCCACTTTTTTTATTGGGAAGCCAGCAAGTTCTAATACCATTTCACTTTTTCCATTTTCTTCACCATGCAAGGAAAATTTCTTTTCATCCTGGCTTAAAGCAATAACAGAATTATCACCTGCTGTCATTGCAGCGGCAGGAATTGCAGCCGTATCAATCTCTGCATCCTGTCCTTCAAAAATGGTTATATTTTTTGGTATATGCATATATTCTTGAAAGGATTTATTAAAACCTAAGGAAATTAATGAAACAAGGAGAATTCCACCAATTATTTTTCTAAGGAAGTCTTTTTTCAAACCATTCACTCTCCTCGCTTCTTGTTCACCACGATTATTGGCTACATATATAACTTTGCCTGCATGGAGATCAATTATTACTTCAAAAACTATAAAAAACCTACCCACTTTGGATAGTAATAGTAATTTACAAACAAATGTATAGATTAAAACGTATTATTTATCCTGTTTATGTCCTTATTCCCCTTCATTATTGCCAAATTATTAATAATTCATAAAGAATTTGGCTGAAGAAATAGAAGAATAATTCCATTCTTTCGTCAAATCAAAAAAACCCCTGTTTTTTCAGAGGTTTTCATTTCTATCCTTTATTCTTCGCTTTTTGTGCTAATTTTAATAACTCTTTTGCATGTTTTTTGGTTAAGTCAGTTATTTCAGTTCCTGATATCATTCGAGCAATTTCTTTGATTTTATCTTGTTTTGATAAAGGCAGTACGGTAGTAGAGGTTCTGCCTTCATGAATGGATTTAGCGATAAATAAATGAGTATCTGCAATGGCTGCTACTTGTGGTAAATGGGAAATACAAAGGACTTGTGAATCAAATGAAACAGAAGCAATTTTTTCTGCAATTGCCTGAGCAACTCTCCCGCTTACGCCTGTATCGACCTCATCAAAAATAATGGAGGTAATTCCTTGATGCTTGGAAAAAATGCTTTTTAATGCCAGCATCATTCTCGATAATTCTCCACCCGATACAATTTTTGATAAGGGTTTTAAAGGCTCACCTGGATTGGTTGAAATATAAAATTCAATTTCATCTATCCCGTTTTTCGATATTTTCTCATCATCTGATGTTATCCTTACTTCAAAAACCGTTTTTTCCATATAAAGTTCTTTTAATTCTTTATGAATATCATCTGTCAAGCGTACTGCAGCTTTTTTTCGCAGTACCGTTAATTCATTAGCTTCTACAATCAAGTCTTTATGATGGCTTTCTAATTCCTTTTCTAATTTATCTATATGAGTTTCTTTATTTTGCAATGTTTCTAATTCTTCTTCAATTTTTGCAGCGTATTCTACTATTTCTTCGACTGTTTTTCCATATTTTCGTTTTAAACTGTTTATTTCATTTAGTCTTAATTCTATTTGATTTAATCTTTCTGGATCATATTCAAGAAAATCTAAACTGCTGCGCAGCTTGCTGGATACGTCTTCTAAAATATAATAGCTGTTGGATACTGATTCAGCCATTTCTTTATACTCCGTATCTAAGCTAGCCGCTTCTTCTAAATGCCCCATTACTTCGCCTATCCAGTCTAAACCTTTCTGTTCTCCCCTTAACGCTGTATAGCCAGTTTGAATGCTATCAAATATACGTTCAAAATTCAACAGACGTTTTCTTTCTTCATGCAGCTCTTCGTCTTCATTGATTTGTAAATTAGCATTGATAATTTCTTGATGTTGAAATTGCAATAGATCTAACCGCTGAGCCATTTGCTGTTCATTCTCCGTTAAATTCTGCAGCTTTTTTTTAATTTGATTATACGATCGATATACCTGTTCATATTCTTTTACAACTTGTGATAAGTCATCCATTGCAAAAGTGTCCAGTAAAGATAAGTGCCTTGTTTCATCCATCAATTCCTGATGCTCATGCTGGCCGTGTATATCAATTAGGCTCGAACCTATTTCCCTAAGTATGGAAATCGTAATCAGCTTGCCGTTTATTCTACAGACACTTTTACCCGAAATAGAAATATCTCGTCTTAACACAATGGCTCCTTCTTCAATATCAATGCCCAACTCTTGAAGTTTACGGAAGCAAGGATGTCCATCCTCAATATAAAATAAACCTTCTATCTCCGCCTTGTCTTCCCCATGGCGCACAAACTCATAAGAACCTCTTCCGCCGACTAGAAGATTGATGGCATCAATTATTATGGATTTTCCTGCACCTGTTTCACCAGTTAATACGGTCAATCCTTTATTAAAAGAAATAGATAAACTTTCTATAATGGCAAAGTTTTTTATCGATAATTCACTTAACAAATGTTGTCACCTCTTTTACAGCATTTCCAAGAAACGATCTGTAATTGTCTTTCCATCCTCTGTTGTTCGACAAATAATTAAACAAGTATCATCCCCGCATATAGTTCCTAAAATTTCTTCCCAGTCTAAATTATCAATTAACGCTCCAATGGCTTGTGCGTTCCCGGGAAGTGATTTTAATACTAATAAATTCCCTGCTGAGTCTATTTTAACAAAGGAATCAACCATTATTCTTTTCAGCTTCTGCAGGGGGTTAAAACGCTGATCCGCAGGCAGACTGTATTTATATCTTCCATCTATTAATGGAACTTTAACTAAATGCAATTCTTTAATATCCCTTGAAACCGTTGCCTGAGTTACATTAAAACCTGCATTTTTTAATTCATCCACTAATTCATCTTGGGTTTCTATTTCATTATTTGTAATAATTTCGCGTATTTTTATATGCCTTTGACCTTTGTTCATCCTATTCACCCTTTAATTAATGATTGCACTGTCGTTTTATCCCACTCTTAACGGGCAGTAAGCCCCCCACCTCGAGGAAGCTAGGTGGGCGATAACTGCCCATAAAGGTTCGATAAGTACAACTAACCATCAGTGGGGGATGAGGAAAAATCCCCACTAATGGAAGTTTACTTTATCGTTCTACCTTTATTTCGCTTTTTTTTGACAAAAATCCTCTTTATTCTCTTCATTGTATATTTAATAATGAATATTATACATGTTTTCTTTTTTTATTTTTCTGCATTGCAAAGAGGAATAAGTAAAAGCTTATTCCTCTGGCTGTCAATAAAGCTTATTCTTCTTTTTCTTTTTTCGATTTTAACTCTTTATGTGCTTGCTCTACCGTTTCTTTAATTGGATATATTTTTTCCACTTCATTTTTCTGCTGATCCATATCCCAGTATAAATGAAGTAAAAATTCAATATTTCCATCTCCACCTGTTATAGGTGAAAACGACATGTTTTTTACTTTATACCCTTCTTTTAAAGCGAAAGCCACCATTTTTTCCAGTACTGCTTCATGTATTTTACGTTCTCTGACAATTCCTTTTTTGCCTACTTGCTCTCGTCCAGCTTCAAATTGTGGCTTTACTAGAGCAATAACATCGCTTTTTGGTACAAGGAGCGTTTTTAAAACAGGCAATATTAACTGTAACGATATAAATGATACATCAATGGAAGCAAAATTTGGCATTTCACCTGCTAAATCAGCAGGGGTGACATATCGGAAATTTGTTCTTTCCATTACGACAACCCGTTCATCTTGTCTTAACTTCCATGCAAGCTGGTTATAGCCTACATCAACTGCATAAGACATTTTCGCTCCATTTTGCAGTGCACAATCAGTAAATCCGCCAGTAGATGAACCGATATCAAGCAGTATTTTGTCTTTCATATTCACATCAAATTCTTGAATTGCCTTTTCTAACTTTAAGCCGCCGCGGCTGACATATTTTAATGCTTTTCCTTTAACGGTAAGCGGCAAATCAATGCTTATTTTTTCCCCTGGCTTATCCAGCCGGGTTTCTTGACAATAAACAATGCCCGCCATAATGGCTCTTTTTGCTTTTTCTCTCGTTTCAAATAATCCTTGTTCTACTAATAAAACATCTACTCGTTCTTTCTTCATTCTATATTATGCCCTTTTTTGTTTTTTTCTTGCTATGGATGAAATTCTTGTTACTACTTCTTCTGTGTTTAAATTAATTTCATTTAATAGGGAATTCACATCACCATGTTCAATAAATTCATCTGGTATACCCATTCGGTCAATCATGCTGCCAAAAAACCCTTGATCATGGGCGAATTCTAAAACGTAGCTTCCAAAACCTCCTTGAAGGATGGCTTCTTCGATTGTTAATATCGGCATTTGCAAGTTAAATAGCTCTATTAGCATCTTTTCATCCAGCGGTTTTATAAACCTAGCGTTTATTACTTTAACGGAAATTCCTTGTTTTTCAAGCAGGACGCTTGCCTGCAAAGCCATTTCAATGGTTGTTCCAAATGTTAATATTGCAGCATCTGTTCCTTCTTTTAATACTTCCCATGATCCGATCGGGATCGTTCTTAATGATTTATCCATTTTAACACCTAAACCGTTGCCTCGAGGGAATCGTATAGCAATAGGACCATCATTATATTTTATCGCAGTATTAACCATATGCTGTCCCTCATTTTCATCTTTTGGCATCATAAGAACCAAATTAGGCATATGACGCAAAAATGAGATATCATAAATGCCTTGATGCGTTTCTCCATCAGCACCTACAAGACCAGCCCGGTCAATTCCGATAAATACATTTAAATTTTGACGACATACATCGTGGAGCATTTGATCATAGGCTCTTTGCAAGAATGTAGAATAAATGGCCAAAAACGGCTTCATTTTTTGTGTTGCAAGTCCTGCAGCCAATGTTACTGCATGCTGTTCTGCAATACCTACATCCAGCATTCGATCTGGAAATTCTTTCGCAAAGCTTTCTAATTTTGAACCGACTGGCATTGCCGGTGTGATAGCCACAATTCTTTCATCCTTGCGGGCAAGACGCAAAACTGTATCACTGACTAATTTACTCCATGCAGGAGGTGTATTAACAGGTTTTATTAGGTCCCCTGTTTCAATTTTATATGGCCCTGTCCCGTGCCAAGTACCAATTTTATCTTTTTCCGCAGGAGAAAATCCTTTCCCCTTTTTAGTAAGAACATGCAGCAAAACAGGGCCTTCTGTTTTCTTTGCATAATTTAATTGCTCTAATAAATCCTCATAATTATGCCCATCAACTGGTCCTAAATAAGTGAAGCCCATTTCTTCAAAAAACACGCCTGAAACAAGCAAATACTTTAAGCTGTCTTTTATTCTTTCTGCTGTTGCTGCAAGTTTCCCACCGACTGCAGGAATTTTTTTCATAAGCATTTCCAATTCATCTTTTACCCATTGATATTTGCCAGCAGTTCTTAATCTGCCTAAGACCTGGTGCAAGGCACCTACATTTGGCGCGATGGACATTTCATTATCATTTAATATAACAATCATATTCTTTTTTTCATCGCCTATATGGTTCAAAGCTTCAAGTGCCATTCCACCTGTTAATGCACCATCTCCAATAATCGGGATGATATAAGAATCTTCTTTTTTTAAATCTCTTGCGACTGCCATCCCCATCGCTGCGGATAAAGAGGTTGAGCTGTGTCCTGTTTCCCAAACATCGTGTTCACTTTCATTCATTTTAGGAAAACCAGACATTCCTTTATATTGTCTTAGTGTATTAAAATCTTTCGCTCTGCCAGTTAAAATTTTATGCACATAAGATTGATGTCCTACATCCCATATCATTTTATCTTTTGGACTGTCAAAACACTTATGCAATGCAATCGTCAATTCAACAACTCCAAGATTGGGACCAATATGCCCACCAGTTTCTGACAACTGATTAATTAAAAAGTGGCGAACATCTTCACTCAATGCTTCTAATTCATCAATAGATAATTTTTTTAAAAAAGATGGATTCTTTATTGACAATAAATCCATTTTTAACAACTCACTTTCATCTAATTATATGCCGTCCATATAAAATGCTGTATTCAGAGCATGCAGGCTGCCGACAAACGCTCGATTTCTCCGTTGTTCGCCTTGCTCGGATGTTCATTACTCGGTAACAGAGGAGGAACGACTACGAGATCAAAGAAAATCGACTAACTTCGCCACGTCCTTTTGTCTTCATCGATTGACTTGCATCAAGTCTCAATCAGCCTTTGGTTTGAGCAAATACTACTTAGTCTACACTCTGAATGCTGTATTCACATTGTATTATTAATATCTTTAAACTTAATATGGCTATTCTGTTTGCAAATTACGATTCTAATTTAACTCTACCTTACTTCATATAAAAAACCTATTTTTATTACACATTAAATATGTATTATACCATTGTATTTATCGAACAGTAAGTCATTTCCTTTGAATCGTATGAAAAAGAAATAAAAAGAACCCAGCCTGATGCATTTCATCTGTTTAGTTTTAACAGAATAGATTTTTCCGCTAAGTATAACGCTTCCAAAACTTGTTATACTTCTCCTGCTTTTTTTCTCTATTTACTGCTACACTCCACAAAAACTTGCAAATTGAATTTCTGTGGAGAGTATATCACTTTATGTTTCAGGGATTGTCTTCCCAATCATTCCATTTAAACAGACTGGAAATTAACTTCTTACTATTTCTTATTCCTTTCCCCTTTTCAAATATGCCACAAACATATTTAAATCAATTAATAAGGTGAACCTTTCCATCAGGGGGGTTATACATCCCCCTGATGGAAAGCTTAAGATCCACAGGAAGTGGCGACCTTAGTTTGTGTACCTCTATCGGACCTTTACGGGTAGTAAGAGTGGGATAAAGCTCCATATCACGTAGCATTGATAACAGATTTGGTGCGTTAATTATTGCGATTTGCCACTAAATCAGTAATAGCTTCTAACAACTCTGTTTGCAAGGTGAGTTCATTTAAAATATCTTTCGCTTGGCCAATATGAATATCCAATTCCTTTTTTGCTCCATGCAATGTAAGCAATGAAGGATATGTACTTTTTTGATTATATTCATCACTTCCAACCGGTTTGCCTATAAGCGCTTCATCTCCTACAAGATCTAAAATATCATCTCTTATTTGAAATGCCAGACCTAGATGCTGTGCATAGTCTTTTAATTTACCTATTTGCTCATCCGATGCATTGCATAAAATGGCGCCTGTTAATACACTCGCAATAAGCAGTTTTCCTGTTTTATGTATATGAATATATTCTAATTCATTTTTGTTTAGCTTTTTCTCTTCGCCTTCCATATCTGCAACTTGTCCGCCCACCATGCCTTCTGGACCTGCAGCTTTTGCAATAGCTTCAATAATTTTCAATTTTATCTCTGCAGAAAATTGATCATTTTGACTATTTGCGATTAATTGAAAGCTATAAGTCAGTAATGCATCTCCAGCAAGAATGGCAATTGCTTCTCCAAAGACTTTATGATTTGTTGGCCTTCCCCTTCTTAAATCATCGTCATCCATGCTTGGCAAATCATCATGAATAAGGGAATAGGTATGAATCATTTCCAATGCTGCCGCAGCATCCAATCCTTTTTCTGGATTTTCTCCAAAAGCATGCATGGTAGCAAATAATAATAATGGACGTATACGCTTTCCTCCCGCACTTAAAGAATATTCCATGGATTCTTTAATAACCGGAGGTGCTGAAAGGTTGTCTATACGTGCTTTCAGCTGTGTTTCCAATAATGTTTTATATTTTACAGAAAAAGAGTCGAGAGAAATTGGCTGCAAAATATTATTCCTCCTCTGTAATGGAAAAAATCTCTTTTTGTCCGTTTTCCAGCACAATTTCCGCAAGCTGTTCTTCCACATTTTTCAGTTTGTCATGACAAAATTTTGAAAGTTCCATTCCTTTTTTATATGTATTGATCGCTTCTTCTAAAGGTACATCTCCTTCTTCCAATTTATCTACAATTTTTTCCAGCTCATCCATCGCTTCCTCAAACGAAAAAGTTGTTTTTTTTGCCAAATTAAATCACTCCTTAATTGATGTTACCTTTGCGTCTACTGAACCATTTGCCAACTGTAGTTCTATCGTATCATTCTCCTTTACTTGGTGGATGCTGCTAATTAATTTCCCATCTTTTAAGTACGCTAAGTTATATCCTCGTTCCATAATCTTTAAAGGACTTAACGCATCCATTTTTCCTAAAACCGACTGAAACACCTGCTGCTTTTTCTGATAAATCAGCTCCATGTTCCTCTTCAAATTCTTTTCAAGGAGAACTAATTCTTTATCTGCTTTATGAAGCAATGCTTGCGGGTGATTTCGTTTTAGCTGCTTCGTTAAACCACCTATGTTTTCCGTTTTTATGTCTACTATTTTTTTAAAATGACGTGACAATTGTTCCTTTTGTTTATCTAGTTGTTCCATTTTTTGTTCAAACAGAACTTTGGGATATCGGAAAGCATAAGATTTTTTTAATCGATTTAATCGTATTCTTCTATGTTCCACCTTTTCATTCATTGCTCTTACTAGTCTCGTTTTTCTTGTTGTAATCCTCTCCAGCACATCGGCTAAATTAGGAGCTGCTAACTCTGCTGCACCTGTTGGAGTTGGTGCTCTTAAATCTGCAATAAAATCTGCAATCGTAAAATCTGTTTCATGTCCAACGGCTGATATAATAGGAATAAACGATGAAAATATTTCTCTTGCCACCATTTCTTCATTAAATGCCCAAAGCTCCTCAATAGAGCCGCCGCCTCTACCGACAATTAATATATCAATAGATGGTGTTTTCATTAAATTTGCTTTCTTAATGGCATTTACAATAGAAGGGGCTGCTGTATCTCCTTGTACGAGGGCAGGAAAAAGGATGACTTTGGCTATTGGATATCTTCTTTTAATCGTTGTAAGGATGTCTCTAATAGCTGCGCCTGTTGGCGATGTTATCACACCAATTGTTTTTGGATATTTAGGAATGGATTTCTTGTAATCTGGTGAAAATAAACCTTCTTGTTCTAATTTTGTTTTTAATTGTTCGTATGCTAAGTACAAATCGCCAATTCCATCCGGTTTCATTTCTTGTACATACATTTGATACTGTCCACTTGGTTCATAAACGGTTAAACTTGCTCTCACTAATACTTTCATGCCGTTTTCCGGCTTAAATTTCATAATTTGATTATTCCGGGCAAACATAACAGCCAATATTCTTGCTTTATCATCTTTTAAAGTAAAATACATATGGCCGCTGCTATGCTGTTTAAAATTTGATATTTCCCCTTTAACATATACTTGATGTAAATGAGGATCTGCATCAAATTTTCTTTTTATGTATTTTGTTAAAGCCTGTACTGTTAAATACTTGGATTCTTTCATAAAACTACTCCTTATATAAGAAAAGCGCAAGCGCCTTGCTCATTGCCGTACGAACTAGAAGGGCTTCGACTGAGATAAAGGAAACACGATGAGCGTTAGCGAATCG
>NZ_JBQTCY010000022.1:0-53286 GCF_052663225.1 Niallia sp. 03133 | reverse complement strand
AAATTATTATATTAACGTCGCGGGGTGGAGCAGTCTGGTAGCTCGTCGGGCTCATAACCCGAAGGTCGTAGGTTCAAATCCTGCCCCCGCAATAAAACAACCGTATAATAAAAAATCCTTAGGATAGCCTAAGGATTTTTTATTGTACAGGAAATTATAAACGAAATAGAGTTGTGGATAACTAAGCAGTATGGTCTGCGTCCAGCTCCAGCGCCTATCGCCTATCAAACTTCAGGTCATCTCCCTACGATAAGTCAACATCGATTCGCTTACGCTCATCGTGTTTCCTTTATCTCAGTCGAAGCCCTTCCAGTTTGTACGGCGATGATCAAGGCGCTTGCGCTTTTGTTCTTGTATAGGAAATGATAAAATTGCTTGTTATGCATCATTTTGATGAAATGTTTGCAACATAACATACAGTAAAAAGAATTTGCGGCAGTTTCACTTTATGCTATTTTCATGCAAATTATATAAATGAAACAATAAAAGCTTATTCTTTCTTTAGACTGACAAATGAATTGAGTATAATAAAGCATATGACTAAAATCGATAAAATTAGGTGGTCGTACATGAAAAAATATGAATGGATTGCAATGAACCCAGAGGATACAATGATAATAGCAGAAAGACTGGCAGCGTTATTACAAAAAGGGGATGTCATAACGTTGGAAGGCGATTTAGGTGCCGGAAAAACAACCTTTACAAAGGGGCTGGCAAAGGGCCTGCATATAACCAAAACCGTAAACAGCCCTACTTTTACTATAATTAAAGAATATTTTGGAAATCTCCCACTTTATCATATGGATGTATACCGGGTAAAGGATTCATTTGAAGATTTAGGGTTTGATGAATATTTTGATGGCAATGGTGTTTGTGTGGTAGAGTGGGCCCATTTAATTCAAGATCAACTCCCAGAAGAATATTTGAAAATTTGTTTATACTATGACAAAGAGACTGGAAGAAAAATTGTTTTTTCTCCAAATGGAACAAGGTATATGCAATTATGTGAGGAGCTATTTTAATGAAAGTACTTGCGATTGATACTTCTAATTTTGTCTTGGGAATATCGATACTAGACAATGGAAAAGTAATAGGTGAATATATAACCAATCTAAAGAAAAATCATTCTGTCAGAGCAATGCCTGCGATTGAACAGCTTATGAAAGAATGTGAGATCAAGCCGAAAGAATTGACTAAAATTGTAGTAGCCAAAGGGCCAGGATCGTATACTGGAGTTAGAATTGGCGTTACAATTGCTAAAACATTAGCGTGGACATTAAAGATTCCTTTAGTAGGCTTATCCAGTCTAGAAGTGCTGGCTGCATCTGCCGGCAGGTATTTTGATGGAAATGTAGTGCCGCTATTTGATGCAAGAAGAGGTCAAATCTATACAGGTGTCTATTATTTTTCAGGGGGAAAATATAAACAGATAAAACAAGATCAATTGATCTTAACGACAGATTGGGTAGAGCAGCTAAAAGAAGATCAGAAGAAGCTATTATTTGTAGGTAATGACCTTCCTTTACATGAGGAAGTTATATTATCCAGTTTGGGAGAACAGGCAATACTGGCTGATCCAATAGATTATAATCCGAGACCATCTGTTTTAGCTATGCTGGGAAAGGATAAAGAAGCTGGAGATATACACACTTTTATTCCTGAATATATTCGAATGGCAGAGGCAGAAGCAAATTGGTTGAAGGCAAATAAAAAAGAAAAAAAGGAAGATAGGGGTTAATGGGTAATTTTGATTTTCGTTATATGACAGTTGAAGATATTGAAGAAGTATATAAAATTGAAACAATGTCTTTTACTACCCCATGGAGCAGAGAAGCCTTCTACAATGAATTAACACAAAATCGTTTTGCTACATATGTGGTAATAGAGCATGATAATTATTTAGTAGGATATTGTGGAGTATGGATTGTGGTGGATGAAGCACATATTACAAATATTGCGATTTTACAAGCATATAGAGGGAAAAAATTAGGAGAAAAACTGTTAAAAAAAATTATGCATGAAGCGAAAATAAAGGGTGCTGTTACGATGACCTTAGAAGTTAGAGTATCCAATAAGATCGCTCAAAATCTGTATAGAAAATTGAATTTTCAAGATGGGGCAATAAGAAAAAATTATTATACAGATAATCATGAGGATGCATTAGTTATGTGGGTGAAGATATAATGACAAAGGATAAGTTGATTTTAGGAATTGAAACTAGTTGTGATGAAACAGCAGTATCTGTAGTTAAAAACGGGTCAGAAATACTTTCAAATATTGTTGCTTCTCAAATTGAAAGTCATAAGAGATTTGGCGGAGTAGTCCCTGAAATTGCTTCAAGACACCATGTAGAACAAATTACCTTGGTCATAGAAGAAGCTATTGCTCGTGCCAATGTTGGATATGAAGACTTGGATGCTATAGCAGTAACCGAAGGACCTGGACTTGTGGGAGCATTATTGATTGGTGTGAATGCAGCAAAGGCGATCAGTTTTGCACATGATATCCCCATTGTGGGAGTTCATCATATTGCAGGACATATTTATGCGAATCAGCTTGTGGACAAGTTGGAATTTCCGCTATTATCACTGGTTGTATCTGGTGGTCATACAGAGTTAGTTTATATGAAGGAACATGGTCATTTTGAAGTGATTGGGGAAACTAGGGATGATGCTGCAGGGGAAGCGTATGATAAAGTGGCGAGAACATTAAATTTACCTTATCCTGGCGGGCCGCATATTGATCTGTTAGCCCAAAATGGCAATCCAACGATTAAATTGCCTCGTGCCTGGATCGAAGGGACGTATGATTTTAGTTTTAGTGGATTAAAATCAGCAGTTATCAACACTGTGCATAACGCAGAACAACGTGGAGAAACAATTAAACCAGAAGATCTTGCGGCAAGCTTTCAAGCAAGTGTTGTGGATGTGCTTGTTTCGAAAACAGTGCAGGCTGCAAAAGAGTTTGAAGTGAAACAAGTTCTGCTGGCTGGAGGAGTGGCTGCAAATAAAGGACTTAGAAATACACTGGAACAAGCTTTTCAGACATTGCCAGAGATTAAACTAAGTATTCCGCCATTATCTTTATGCACAGATAATGCAGCAATGATAGCTGCTGCAGGAACTGTATTTTATCAAAAAGGGCAACGGGCAGCCTTAAATTTAAATGGCAATCCAAGCTTAGATATAACTATCCACAATTAAATAAAAGTAGGACAAAATCCCTGTATAATACAGGGTTTTTTGTGTGGATAATAGTAAAAAAAATTTAGAAAACTGTGGATAATGTGGATAATTTATAAATAAAATGTGGATAATGTGAATAAACATGTGGAAAGCTAATATAATAACTATTATCTTGTGGATAAAGTTGTGGAAAAAAAGTACTGGATAGAATTCTATCCAGTACTTTTTACTTATCTGATAATTCTGTCCACTCATCCATAAGCATCTCTATCTGATTTTTAAAAGTTTCTATTTCCTTATTGAGTTCCAAAACCTTCTCATGATCTTGAAAAATAGAGGGCTCACATAATAGATGTTCATTGTATGTTACCTTTTTTTCTAAATCCTCTATTTTTATTTCGATTTCTTCAATTCTTCTTAATCGCTGACGCTCCAGTTTTTTTGCTTCCTTATCTAATTGATAAGAACTTTTATCATTTTCAGGAGAAGATGCCTTCTTGGTTTCAAGGGGAGATCCTAGTTCTAATAATTCCTCTTGTTCCAGTTTTTTCTCTACATAATAATCGTAGTCGCCTAAAAATTCGGCTGATCCTTCCTGCTGTAATTCTATTATTTTTGTGGCAATACGGTTAATAAAATAGCGATCATGTGATACAAAAAGAATTGTTCCGGGAAAGTCAATTAATGCATTTTCTAATACTTCTTTGCTGTCTAAATCAAGATGGTTTGTTGGTTCATCCAATATTAAAACATTGGTCTGTTCCATCATCAATTTAGCTAACGCGAGTCTGGCTTTTTCCCCTCCGCTTAAGGAACTTACCGTTTTAAGAACATCGTCTCCCGAAAATAAAAAATTTCCTAGTACCGTTCTTATTTCCTTTTCAGGTTTTAGAGGAAATTCATCCCAAAGTTCATTTAATACTCTCTTATTGGAAGAAAGCTCTGCTTGTTCTTGATCATAGTAGCCAATCATAACATTGGAACCAAATGATATAGAACCAGAAAAGTTTGGAATTTTAGAAATGATAGTCTTTAACAAGGTAGATTTACCAACACCATTTGGTCCAACTAATGCAATGCTGTCTCCACGATTAATTTGGAAATTAATATTTTCAGCAATAATATTTTTATCGTAGCCGATTGATAATTCCTTGATTTTTAATACATCGTTACCGCTTTGTTTTGTGATAGTAAATCCAAAAGAAGCTGACTTTTCTTCTCCATCTGGACGATCCATTCGATCCATTCGTTCTAACTTTTTGCGTCTGCTTTGTGCTCTTTTTGTAGTGGAGGCACGTGCCAAATTTTTTTGGATAAAGGATTCCAGCTTTGCGATCTCATCTTGCTGTTTTTCAAAAAGCTTCATTTCACGTTCATAATTTTCAGCCTTTTTGTCAAGATAAGCGCTGTAATTTCCGATAAACTTCTTTATAAAATGCCTCGATAATTCGTAAACTTGGGAGACTACTTTATCCAAGAAATAGCGATCATGGGATACAATAAGCACAGCGCCTTTATACCCTTGTAAATATTGTTCCAGCCATGATAATGTTTCTATATCTAAATGGTTAGTAGGCTCGTCCAATATTAAAATATCCGGTGTTGTTAATAACAATTTTGCAAGGGCTAGTCTTGTTTTTTGCCCTCCGCTTAAACTGGAAATCTTTGTAGAATAATCAAATGCGCCGAAATTTAAACCATGAAGTACAGAACGGATATCTGCCTCATATTGATACCCTCCGCTTTCTTTAAAATCAAATTGTAATTTATCATATTCTTTTAGTATTTTTTCAAACATACTTTTTTGTGCGATAGTATTTGGGTCTGACATCTGTTGTTCTAAATTTCTAAGCTCCGATTCCTGTTTTTTTAATCCTTTAAAAACTGTAAGCATTTCATCCCATATGGATAATGTGGATTCAAGTCCCGTATTTTGGGCTAGATAGCCAATTTCAACTGTTTTCGGTTTTATTATTTCTCCAGCATCATAAGATAAATGACCAGCGATCATTTTTAAAAGGGTTGATTTCCCAGCGCCGTTTCTTCCGACAAGTGCAATTCTATCCCTTGTTTGCACTTCTAATTTTATATTTGATAAGATGAGATCAGCTCCAAAGTATTTGGATAACTGATTTACTTGTAATAAAATCATTTGCTTCACCTCAGACGATATGTATATTAAGTGTAACCCAAAAAAGAGTAATACTGCAATAAAGTGTCATTTCCTTGATCACATTTTGAGCATTATCTTATTCTTTTGGTTGGCTATGCATCTTTTTACTCTTTCTAACATGTTAAAAGAGAAATAGATAAAAAAGGATAATAGTTACACATTGGATGAAAAATAGTGTATCATTTTCCATAGAGGTGTTGTATTATGAGTGAATTTACACATTTTAATGATGAAGGAAGAGCAAAAATGGTGGATATAAGCGGAAAAGATGAAACCGCTCGCACCGCAATAGCGAAATCTAGCATAAAAGTTAATCATGATATATATGAAAAGATAACAAAGCAAACATTTAAAAAGGGAGATGTATTAGCTGTTGCCCAAGTTGCAGGAATTATGGCAGCAAAGAAAACATCGGATATTATTCCAATGTGCCATCCTATTCAATTGACTGGTGTTGATATTTCTTATACGTGGCAAGAAGAAGAATTCAACTACTATACATTGATAGTTACGGTAAAAGTGAAAACAGTAGGAAATACAGGTGTGGAAATGGAAGCATTGACAGCTGCATCTGTTACAGCGTTGACCGTCTATGATATGTGCAAAAGTGTTGATAAAGGGATGATAATAGGAAAAACATATTTAATGGAAAAAACCGGCGGCAAAAATGGCGATTTTAATAGAGAGGATGAATATTCATCCTGATGTTCTGTCTCTAATGAGACGGGCCCTTTTTTAGGGGAGAAATATACTTTATAAAATTAGATAAGTGTCTAGCGCGGACTTACAGGACGTGCAAGTGCCGGTGTAGTCACAGGCTCGAAGGATGCGAGTAAAGAAGCGACAAAGACATAAGGCTGTGGCGCAGTTAGTCGTTATACCTTCACTGCGTACATAATATGCAGCCCGGACGGCAATTACCAAGGCGGCGCTTACGCTTTTCTTATTAAAATAACAGGTAGGGGATAAGCATGAATAATGAGGTAATGAAGATTCCGCAAGCAACTGCTAAGCGGCTGCCATTATATTATCGATTTTTGAAGAACCTGCATTCTTCCGGCAAGCAGCGTGTTTCTTCTGCAGAATTGAGTGAAGCAGTTAAGGTTGACTCTGCTACAATTAGAAGAGATTTTTCCTATTTTGGTGCATTAGGGAAAAAGGGATACGGCTATAATGTTAATTATTTGCTTTCTTTTTTCCGTAAAACATTGGATCAAGATGAGCTGACAAAAGTTGCGTTAATAGGTGTAGGTAATTTAGGCGTAGCCTTTTTGAAATATAATTTTCTGAAAAATAATAATACAAAAATCGAAGTAGCATTTGATATAGTGGAAGAAAAAATAAACGAAAAAATTAGTGATGTCACTATTTATCATATGGATGATTTAGAAAAAGTTATTAAAGAGAATGATATTCAAGTAGCAATTTTAACTGTTCCGGCACCTGTTGCCCAAACCATTACAGATCGTTTAGTTAATAGTTCGATAAAAGGAATTCTTAATTTCACACCTGCTCGATTAAGTGTACCCCCAAGTGTTCGTATTCATCATATCGATTTAGCCGTTGAATTGCAGTCGCTTGTTTATTTTTTAAAACATTATCCAACAATAGATGTAGAAGAATAAATAAATAGAGGCGCACCTAAATGAGGTTGCGCCTTAAAGTGTTGATAACAGAGACCTGCTGTAAACAGTTATTTATCTTTTTTCTTGTTGATAAAATGAAAAGCAATAATTCGAATTCCGGAACCTATATCAAAGGTTGCCAATAAGATTAATACATATGTAAGAAAACCCCATCCATTATTTGTTTGGATATTCTGAATTGCAAAATAGGTAAACACTACTCCTAAAAGGAGATAGATAAAACCAGAAAATAAAGCTGATTGCCTCATCTAAAATCCTCCAATAAAATGTGAAATCTGATTTGCCTGTTCCATCCATTTTTGTAGATGCTCCTGATTTAATTGAATGATCACCACTAAGGTATTCATAGAAACATGAGCAAAAATAGGTACAAGTATTCTTTTTGTTTTTACATATAAAAAAGCAAAGATAAATCCCATACTTGTATATAAAAGAATATGAACAAGCTCACTGTGTGCTATTGCAAAAACAACAGAACTGATTAATGCGGATAAAAAGAAATTTAAGCGCTTATACAGCGCACCAAAGATAATTTTTCGAAAAACGATCTCTTCCAGTATCGGTCCAATAATACTGATAACAATGATGACAACAGGAGAATACTCCACTATTTTCATTAAATGTTCTGTGTTTTGGGAACCAGCCTCTATACCAATTAGCCTTTCGATCATTCCTGCAATACTTTGTGCAAATAAGGAAAGAAAGATGCCTCCTATAGCCCAGATTATGGAAGAATTTATCGGAGCAGCTTCTTGCCGCATCGGATTTTTTATTTCATGGCGCAATAAAAGCAATACAATCAATAACGTGACTGCAAAGCTGAATACGAGCCAAATTACTAATGAGGGCAACTGAATGTCTTGCTGTTTATAGCCTGCTGCTTCTCCAATTAAATAGATAAAAGGCAATCCAATAAGAGAAGAAAACTGCATGGCGATATAGGCAAGCAAAATAATCCAATATTCTTTTTTCACTATATTATGCTCCTTTGTTAACGCGTTCTTTTTAGAATATAAAGCAAGAGCATTAGATCATGCCATTGCAATGGTTGGAAATGTCCGTACTCTTTATTGTACTAATAAGTGGCTATATGTTTCAAATGGAAGCACTTAAAAAGAATAATGCATAAAACAAAAGAACAAGTATATACTCTTAAAGGTGAAAATTGTTAAGGGAGAATGAAATTTGTAAAAAATAGAGCATGACTCTTGCAAAATGAACGAAGATTAATTAATATAATACTTGTGTTAGCACTCGAGGTAAACGAGTGCTAATAAAAAATAATTACATATAATTTGAGGAGGTTGTTTCACTTGTTAAAGCCATTAGGAGATCGTGTTATTATTGAGCTTGTTGAAACAGAAGAAAAAACTGCAAGTGGCATTGTATTGCCAGACTCTGCTAAAGAGAAGCCTCAAGAAGGCAAAGTAGTAGCTGTAGGTACTGGTCGTGTATTAGATAACGGTGAACGAATCGATCTAGAAGTTTCAGTAGATGACCGCATCATCTTCTCAAAATATTCTGGAACTGAAGTGAAATATGAAGGAAAAGAATACTTAATTCTTCGTGAAAGTGATATCTTAGCGATCGTAGGCTAATACATTTTCATAAACTTATTTTGATCAAAAATGAACGAAAAAATATGGATAAAAAATTTGAGGAGGTTTTACAAAATGGCTAAAGACATTAAATTTAGTGAAGAAGCTCGCCGTGCAATGCTGCGTGGTGTAGATGCACTTGCAAATGCTGTTAAAGTAACACTTGGACCGAAAGGGCGCAACGTTGTATTAGAAAAAAAATATGGTTCTCCCCTAATTACAAATGATGGTGTAACAATTGCAAAAGAAATTGAATTAGAAGATGCATTTGAAAACATGGGTGCAAAACTAGTGGCAGAAGTTGCGAGCAAAACAAATGATGTTGCAGGGGACGGTACAACAACTGCAACAGTGCTTGCGCAGGCAATGATTCGCGAAGGATTAAAAAACGTAACTGCTGGTGCTAACCCAATGGGTATCCGCAAAGGAATTGACAAAGCAATTGCAACTGCTATTGCAGAGCTAAAAGCAATTTCAAAACCAATTGAAGGAAAAGCATCTATTGCACAAGTTGCTGCAATCTCTTCTGCTGACGAAGAAGTTGGACAATTAATTGCTGAAGCAATGGAACGTGTTGGCAACGATGGTGTTATCACTATTGAAGAATCAAAAGGTTTCACAACAGAATTAGATGTAGTGGAAGGTATGCAGTTCGATCGTGGATATGTATCTCCTTACATGGTAACTGATTCAGATAAAATGGAAGCTGTTCTTGAAAATCCATATATCTTAATTACAGATAAAAAGATTTCTAACATTCAAGAAATCTTGCCAGTACTAGAACAAGTAGTACAACAAGGAAAACCATTATTAATTGTTGCGGAAGATGTAGAAGGTGAAGCAAATGCTACATTGGTAGTAAACAAACTTCGCGGAACATTCACTGCAGTAGCAGTTAAAGCACCTGGTTTTGGCGATCGTCGTAAAGCAATGTTAGAAGATATTGCTATTCTTACTGGCGGACAAGTGATTACAGAAGATTTAGGCTTAGACCTTAAATCTGCAACGATTGATTCTTTAGGTAAAGCTGCAAAAATTGTTGTAACAAAAGAAAATACAACAATTGTAGAAGGCGCTGGCGAATCAGAACAAATCGCTGCCCGCATCAACCAAATCCGTGCGCAAATGGAAGAAACAACTTCTGAATTTGACCGTGAAAAATTACAAGAGCGTCTTGCTAAGCTTGCAGGCGGAGTTGCAGTAGTAAAAGTTGGAGCAGCTACTGAAACAGAATTAAAAGAACGTAAACTACGTATTGAAGATGCATTAAACTCTACTCGCGCTGCAGTTGAAGAAGGTATCGTAGCAGGTGGTGGAACAGCACTTCTTAACGTATACAACAAAATCGCTGCTATTCAAGCAGAAGGCGATGAAGCTACTGGTATTAACATCGTACTGCGTGCAATTGAAGAACCAGTTCGCCAAATCGCACACAATGCAGGTCTTGAAGGATCTGTAATCGTAGAACGCTTAAAACATGAGCCTGTTGGAACAGGATTCAACGCTGCCAATGGCCAATGGGTAAACATGATCGAAAGCGGAATTGTAGACCCAACAAAAGTGACACGTTCAGCACTTCAAAACGCTGGATCTGTTGCAGCTATGTTCTTAACAACAGAAGCAGTTGTTGCAGACAAACCAGAAGAAAATGCTGGCCCTGCAATGCCTGACATGGGCGGAATGGGTGGAATGGGCGGCATGATGTAATAACGCCCTCAAACCCTTGATATAAGTGGGTTTTTGAGTAAGGTGAGAGTGAAATGCTAACATTTTGCTAACATTGAGGTAAATTAACGGAGGCTTCTCATGAGTTCAGCGAACTTTTGAGAGGCTTCTTTTTTCATTTCTTGGGTTACGTGGAGATACACATTTTTTGTGATTTGATCATCTGAATGACCAAGGCGATCCATAATTTGTTCTAGTGAGACACCAGCTTCAGCAAGAAGTGACGTATGAGTATGCCTTAAACTATGCGGAGTTAACTCTTCATTTAAGCCAGCTAACCTAAGCAACCTTTTCATTCGGTCTCGCACATTTTTTATGACGATGGGATAACCGAATTGACGCTCCATCTTAGCGAAGATAAAGTCTTTGTCATAGTATTGGTTGCCTAATTTTTCAATGACTTTATTCTGAATCACTTTATGTTCTTTCAAAGCGTTGATAACATCTTCATCCACTACAATTTTCCTCCTTGATTTTCTTGTTTTGGGTGGGAGCAATTGATACACCAAGGTATTATTGTTCGGGTTGTAATACGTCTTGGTTATGCTTATCGTATAGTTAATGAAATCAATATCTTTCCACTTGAGAGCAACCAGTTCCCCTACCCTAATCCCGGTATAGGCCAGAATTAAAAACATCAGAGCATCATGCCCCAGACCATAATCTTTGGCTGTTTTTAAAAATAGGGCTAGATCTTCTTTTTCAAGATAATTGGGAATTTCCTCTTCTTCCAACTGTTCAATCGTTTTCTTATCTTTCTTTACATAAGCAAACTCAGTCGGATCCTTTTTGAGCAGCTCCAATTCTAATGCCTTACGAAAAATCATTCTACCTGTACGGTTGACTCCATCTCTTGTACTGTCTGAGTATCCTTGTTCTTTTAGGTCATTTAGAGCATCTTGATACATTTTTCTGTTAATGTCTTTTAATTTCAACTGTGAAAAATAAGGTAACAACTTACTAATTTCATGTTCTCGTACTCGGATTGTTCCGGGTTTTACGTCTTTTGCTTCGCTGTAGACAGGAAGCCACTCTTTTGCAAAATCGCTAAAAGTCTTATCTGTTTCCTCTAGATATGTTCCTTGGTTCAATTCATGAACTAGAGTGGTAGCAAATTCTTCAGCTTCTTGTTTAGTACTAAAGCCGCTTTTTACTTTCTGCTTTCTCTTACCGGTGATTGGATCAAATCCTACATCAATGGTGAAAGCCCACTTTGAACCACAAGTACATTTTTTCTTCTTGCAAGTGCAGTTCCTCCGGTAGAAATGACCTTTCATTTAATTCAATAACCTCGCTTTCTTAATGAATTTTGTTACAGCCATCATTATTCCCACTTTGCAATTGGATAACCCTTCCGCTAAAATTGAAGAAAAATGAAGTAGATTAAGCTCAAAAAAATCACTAGGAGAAGTGCAAATTAATTTTATATATTTTAATGATACTGGTAGAGAGGTAAAGGTACATCCAGCGACTTTCATTAATGGATGTACAGGTTTGAAAGAGCCAATTAAACATTTAGAGCAAAGACTTTTTGAATTACCAGAGGGTACTTTTCCTTGGGTTAAGATGTGGGATTATGGAGAAGTTGGGTTAGTATTTTAGTAACACCAATGAAAGAAGTTGAATGAAATAGCTGTTAGCTTAAAATATAATGAACAATAATTCTATGTAAATGAAAGCAAATGGTAAAATTTGCTTTCGAAGAAGTGAAAAACCTCACTCTTCTAATAAATCACTTAATTTATCTGAAACTGCCCTTTTCACTTCGGTTGTGAAATGAAGATATACTTTTCTAGTTACCTCTTCGTCATCATGACCTAAACGATCCATAATCTCTTCTAGAGTCGCCCCAGCTTGAGCAAGAAGGGACGTATGTGTATGCCGAAGTGAATGTGGAGTAAGTTTTGTGTTTAGTTTTGATAAGTTTAATAACCTATTCATTCTGTATTCAACAGTCTTAATTAAAAGGGGAAATCCCGGATATCGGTGGAAGTTAGCAAAAACATATCCGTAGTCTGAGTACTTCTCCCCTAAACGTCGTATCAATAACTCCTGCTCTGTTTTGTGTTTTTTTAATGCTTTTATTACTGTTGAATCTATCGCTATTTTGCGACGTGATCTTAAAGTTTTTGGTGGAACAAGTTGATAGTTAACAGTATTGTTTTTCTTGTTATAGTAAGTTTTGGTAATTCGAATTGTTTTAGCCTTAAAGTCAATATCTTTCCATTGGAGTGATACCAGTTCTCCGACACGCATACCAGTTCGGGCTAGAGTAGTAAATATAACATCATCCATATATAGTCCCTTTTCTATAGCGGTATCTAAGAATTTTAAAAGTTCTTCTTTTTCAAAGAACTTTGGCAGTTCTTCCTCTTCCTCAATGATTATTTGTTTATCCTTTCTAATAAAGGCATTTACTGCTGGATTTTCATCTAATAGTTTTTTATTTTTGGCAAATTTTAATATCATTCCCCCTGTAGTATGAATACCTTCTAACGTACTTTTAGCTAAACCTTTACTCTTTAGGTCATCCAATGCATCTTGATATTGTTTTTCTTTAATATCTTTTACCTTTAGATAGGCAAAGTAAGGCATTAATTTACTAATACTATATTCCCTATTATCTATAGTACCGGGCTTAGGGGCATTTCTATCAATATAGTATGTTAACCACTTCTGAGTAAAATCTTTAAAGATGATATCTTCATCAATGAAATCCCCGTTTTTTATTTTTCTTAGATATGCTTCAGCAGCCATACGAGCATCTTGCTCTGTCAAAAACCCCCCCTTAGTTTTTTGTCTTCTATTACCATTTTCAGGATTAATACCCACATCAATGACGTAAGTCCACTTCTTGTTACAAGTGCAATTTCCTAAATTGCACTTGCAACCTCTTTTAAAAAAATAACCTTGCAAAGTAATAACCTCTCTTCCTTGTTTTATATAAATAAATTTATTTATCTGTTTTTCAATTGTATAATCCACTGATTAAAGTCTGATTTATCGACTCTTATAGAAGCACCAATTTTGAAGTGTGGGATGCCTCCATCATCTAAGTGTTTTTGACATAACTCGTAAACTCTTCTTCTAGAGATATCTAGATATGAAGCAATGTGCTTTGCTGTAATGGTGTCAGGTAGTGATTCCCAAGTTGTAAATTCTTTTGTTTTTTCCATTATTGTTTTCTCTCCTTAATTTGGTTATTTAATTAATCTTGTTGTTTTGTGAATCTTTGGGGTAATTCTGAAACATTATACTAGCTGAAATTCTCCGTTTTAACCCCAACGATAGACATTTATTAAAAAGTTTTAAAAAAAATTAAGTAATCTAAAAATAAGCTCATCAATTCTCTCAGTCTTTCCCAATAGAGCAGACTGACTATTGAATTGCGCAGTAAACTTTATACTGTGCAGTAATAAGTTTATGAAAGTACGTACTTGAATTATAGATATGTACAGATACAAGTTCCTGTTGTAGTTATATAAAAAAGGTTAATCGGATAAAAAAGTTATGAAGCTTTTCCCCTTCTGTTTTTATTATTTGGCCAAAGGTTGGGGTTGATTAAAGAATTATGAATAACATAGGTCGTTAGGTTTGTGTAAAATAGAATATATAGATAAATCATAAATACAACTAGAAACAGCAATTTGGCATTAAAATTAAGTGATGGAAGATAAATTAAGTGGATCGAGCTTACTCGACCTCATACAAATAGCTTTTATTTACTAGTAATTCAAATAATCACATAGAAGGAAGGTCACGTTTTGACAAAAGATAAATATTTCAAAATTGCATTAAATACTAGCACAAGTAAAATATACAATGAATTAAAAAATATAAAAGAATCTGATGAGGCAAAGAAAAATGAAATTCGACGCAGATGGATATGGGAATTAATTCAAAATGCTTCAGATTGTACACCTAGAGACAGTTCGATTAACATATCTTTAGAAATTGCGGATGGTAGAATATCCTTCAGTCATGATGGAACACCTTTTTCATATGATAATTTATTCTCGTTAATAACTCAGTGTTCTGAAAAACAACTATCTGAAGAAAAATTGACAGGGAAATTTGGTACAGGATTTATGTCTACTTTTTTATTATCAGAGATTGTTGAAATTGAAGGGACTTTTATTTGCGAAAATGGTATCTGGACTGATATGAATTTTACCATTGATCGTACTAATGGAGACTATCTCGATATTAGAAGTAAAACAGAAGAAATGTTAGGTAAGTTGGATATTTTAAACCGTAGCACTAATGAAGCTGTGGAGAAAACAAATAAAACAAAATTCATTTACAATCTAAACGGAACCCCTGAATCACTAGCAGCAGTAAAACAGGGGGTAGAAGATTTAATAGCAACATTACCCTATCTTTTGGCATTTAATCAAAATATAAATTCAATAAATTATAATGGCCAAATTTATGAAAGAGAAACTACCAATTCTTTCCCTTCTCCGTTAGATAGAATTATTTTCTCTATAAAGACTAACAATGTTGATAACGATACTCCGAAGTATATTCTCTATCTAAAACGGAACAACGTAACAATCGCTTGCCCTGTTACATATAATTTCGATACTAAATTATTATCTTTCTTAACTACTCCTGAGAATATGCCTAAGTTATTTTGTAACTTCCCATTAATAGGAAGTGAGGAATACTCATTTCCTATCATTGTGAATTCTGATCTTTTTGATGTTGAAATAGATCGAAACGCTATAAGAGATGGTAACGCAGAGAACAAAAAAATAATTGAAGAAGCTGTTTCTTTATATAAAATACTGATAGATTATTGCACTGATAATGTAAACACTAGAAGTGAATTCAACATATGTTTATTAAAAAATCGCCAGTATTCTGGTCTCCAAAAATATTGCTATGATGAAATTACTGGTTATATAGAGAAAAAGCCGCTTATTCCGATTAACAACCCTTCTTCTGATTACGAAAGAATGTCTTATTTAGATGATTCTGGGGACATTCAGATTCATCTACCGAAAGCAAAAAAGGGAGGCAATGACCTTTTATTTTGGGAATTATTTACTGATGGTGGGTACGTTAATATACCTACAAGAGAGACCTTCTTAGGTTGGAGAAAGGTATTTGGTGGTAACTACTATTTAAAACAGTTTAATTCGATGCTTAAAGAAATGAATATTACGGAATTTAACGGGTATTTCAAAGACGAATTTAAAACATGCGAATGGTTAAATAGATTTTATTCGTTATGGGTTGATGATGAGAGTATGGAAGAGGTAATTATATCTGCATTTGTTCCTACGCAAGAAAAGAATTTTCAGATGATCACCAATGTCTTTTACGATTCAAATATCAATGAAGAAATAAAAGCGATTTTATTTGAGTTAGATTCATCCTATAAAAAGAAGTTATTGAATCGTAACATTTCAGCATTTGATTCCTATTATCAAAATAATCCTTTGAAACTGAAAGATACAAAATCATGTGCTGACATAATAGAACTTAAAGTCACTGCTATTCTTTCAGAAGAGACTGTTAATCAAGCAGAGAGAACCAATGAAGTACAACTGACTTTTAATAAACTGACCGATTTCTTTTTGCAGGAACCTAAATTATCCGAAGATTTCCTTCCTAAGAGTCTATCCAAAAGAATGCTGTTATCTACACCTGAAGAAACTTTAAGAAGAATGAAAATTGCTGAAAAGGTTGAACGAAATGGAATAGATATGGAAGGTTTAGATGAACTCATAAGCAACCACCAGCAAATTAAAAATATTTTAGCAAACCCACAATTAGATCTCGAACAAATAAGAGCTTTATTAAAGCATGTTGTAACCTCTACGCCTGAAATGCGAAAGTATTTCGAGGCCTTATTAGAAAGAAGTGTTTCGAATGTCTATAGCTACTTAAAAAAATCACAGCGATATAGTCTTCCAACAACTTTAGATGAATGGAAAGCTAACCAATACACTGAAACGATATTCCCTATTAAAAAAGATGAAGAAGAACTAACAATTGTCATTCGTCCAACTGATGGTGACCAAATTATTTTTTATGATGAAGGAGAATTAGAAGTTCTTGATAGTACGGAGTATGAGTTATGGACAGATAACGGTACTGAGCAAAAGAACATAACATTGGGTGATCTTCTCAAAACAACAGGTATCTCAAAGATTCCTCTTAGGAAATTATAAAAGTCTGAGGTGTAACAATATTGAGAACAAAAGATGAAATTATACAAGCTATAAGAAACAGCGATAGAAATAACAAAATCTATATACACCCAGTTTTAACTACTGAAAAAGCAGCCAAATATATTGCTGCTTTCTCAAATGAAAACGGGGGCGATATTATATTGGGTGTACATGATGATGGCCAGACGCTGAGAGTTAAAAATTATTCAATCCCTTTCCAAGTAGAAAAAGCGTTAAAACTTTTAAATGTCAACGTAAACTATATATTTGAACCTTTTCAATTGGAAGGCAAGAAACTTGGTTATATTTCTATTGAAAAATCTATGGAGTTAGTCAAAGTAAATGGTACTCCTTATAAAATTCACCCGAATGGAGAATTAGCAGAAATGAAAACAAAAACCGTATTCCTTTCATATTGTCATGCTGATGCTGACCTTGCAAATATTGTTGAGGAAAGTTTAAATAAACATGATGATATTAGCGTAAGTAGAGACATAAACATAACTCAATATAGAGACGATTTGGATGAATTTATGAAAACAATTAGAAATCATGATTATGTCGTTTCAATTGTTACTAGTAAATATTTAGAATCTTTAAATTGTATGTATGAAATTACAGAGTTGATGAAGGATCATAATTTTAATGAAAAGCTATTGTTCATTATTGTTAACAAAGATGACGTTAAATATTATAGGGAAGAGAATGTATATGCAAATTTTGAAGCGGATATTTATAATTTTAATAAGCGTTTATCTTACATAACGTACTGGAATAATAGAGGGAAGGAAATGGAGAATGGCATTAAAAGTGCAGAACTTCCATCCGAAATGATTGCCGAATTTGCACTTGAAAAAAGAAAGTTGGTATCAATAATTCCCTCAACAAGTAGCTTTATGAGCTTATTACAAAATAAAATAGGCAGGTCATTTAATGATATTAAAAAAAATGATTTTAAGGATATTTTAGATGTAATCAAAGATTGATTATTGTAGATAAACCTAACTTAAAAAAACAACGAATCTCTCATACAAAGTGAAATGAAGTAAACCTTATTCTAAAAACTAATTAAAACTAATGTTCAACTAAGTTTTTCTCTTATTTCTATATTCAGATAAATAACTTCCAGTAAGTGACGAGTACCGTGTATATGCTCCAGTGAGAATGCTACTGAGTCCAGTGGGTGATGCTTAGGTCTTATATAGTAATCCAATTATATTTTTGTTTGACTGCTATCATTTACCCCTTTTATATTAAAAACCGCAGGACTACCAAGCCATTATCTTTGACATGGCTTGGTAACATCTGCGGTTTTCGCTTTTTATTTACAATATAATTCATCTTGATATTTTCATATTTGAATACTTTTAGTGAAAAATTATAAATTTATCTTGTGTTTAAAGTTTCGGTTTTTTGACCATAAAGTAAATATATAGTTCGGTTTTTTACCCATCTAAGAATTCTTAGATGGTCAGTTAACCGAAAGGCTACTCCCAAAAAGCGTTGATATCAAGGATTTTTGAGAGTAGGTGACATCAAACGTAGACGTTTAAATTTATTGTTGATATAAATTTCGGTTTCTTACCCAGTCCAATTCTCTCTTTTGCCAATTTATTCGGTTAGCTGACCAGTGGTCGCTTCTAATGTAACAAAAGGCGAAAGACGATAGCTGATTTGGATATCGTTGTTCTTTTCAAAATCAATAATGACTTCATCGAAGTACATGAGGAAGAAGACACGCAACTCTGTATCTGCAAAGTCGTAAAAGCTTTTTTGTATCAATTCTTTCATAAATATAGCAAGATAGTCATCTTCTTGTAACCGATTGATTTCATCCATTGTACTATTGATATACGCGATTTCATCTTGTAAGTGCTTTTGTGAGACAGTAAATGCTTCAGCTAAGAGCTTATTGGTAGCTATATCAGATTTAAGCATATTCTCATTATAAAGAGCTTTATCCAGAAGCTGTTTCAATTTATTTTTTTCCTTATGAAGTTTGGCAGACCAGATCTTCAGCTGCTCTCTGGCACTTGTTGCAAAGGTTGTTGATTGGTTAACCCACTTCCGTTGTAAATCGTTTAAGACAGCTTCATGAACCGGAATAATAGATGAAGTTTTTTTGCATTCTGTACAACGATAAATCATATATTGGCCCTTTTTGCCTTTTGGAGAATTGTCCTTAGCTTGAAGCAAGGAGCCACATTTTTTGCATTTTGCTATACCACGAAGATAATAAGGTGTACTCATTGTACCGAATCGTGCCTTCAATTCGCTGATTTGATTTACTAAATGAACAAGCGTTGGACTCACAATGGGTTCATGGGCATGTTTCAAGAGATCAATCTTGCTCTCTGGTTTGGGTTTGCTGATTCCATAGCTTGTTCTAACATTCCAAACTAGATGACCAGAGTAAACACGGTTAGATAGAACATATCCGATGGTGCTGCTATTCCAAAACTTAATGTTTTTAGTTGTTATCTTGCATTCGTTTAAATACTCGGCTATAAGATCTTGCGAGTGTCCTAGACTTGCAAGATAAAAGATGAGTTCTACAATGGGTGCATCTTCATTAGGATATAGTACTCCTTCTATCATGTTGTAGCCAACCGGTTCACGTGAGCCGGGGCGTTGGTTTTTACCTAGTAGAGTTCCGTGAGCGTCCTTTGCACGAACCGATTTTATTTCTGATTCTTCTGCAGCAAAAACGAGCTTAGCTTGAACAATAGGGTCATTTGGATTCCACTCACCGTCATATTGAGTGCTGAAGAACCTCACATAAGGGTACTCATCTTTAACGGGGATATAGACTTCATTATAGAAGTCAGTGATACTTCGGGTAATTCTGGATTCTTCATAGAAACAGACTGCCTCTGCTCCCTTCTCAATATCCTCAAGAATCAATTGGATTCCTTGACGTTTACTTGCATTATTGTGAAAAGCACTTGTGGCTTTGTCTGTGCGCCAAGCTACAATCTCCAGATTTTCTCTTTCAGCCAAGAGTAGTATTTGGCTTTTCTGAATTTCCAAAGAATGATTACCGTCTTGTTTTTTGTCTGAATAACGTCTATAGCTTGTTGAGGTTGTTTTACTCATGAAATTTCCAATTCCTTAGCAAAAGTTGATAGGAATAATTCAATACCAATATAATCTTCGTGAACAATAACCTCATGAACAAGCAATTCTACTAAGCGATGAACATCTTGTTTAGACAGATTGAGTTTTCCCTGTGACAAAATAGTATTCAGACTTTTAATCTCCTTACTTAGAGATAGTAGATCAACTAAATCTTGCCCTAGCTCTTTAGAGTTGTCCTTTAATAGTTGAATCTGATCCAAGTGTTTTGGAATTGCCGATTTGCCATCTTGGCCTAGTGTACATATCGCAAGTGAAGTATCAAGATATTTAGTTGTGATAAATCCCCTTTCATGTTCCAATCGTTTCTTTGCTTTAGCAATATATTTGGACATGACTTTATTGGCGAACTGTGCTGAAATAAATTCCGTGTGATCAAGTACAACATTGTTTACCGCTGCATTCAATTCATTAATGGTAATCATTATTCTTTTATGGTTAGCACTACATACGAAGTAACCTTCATCAAGTGCATTTTGCTGACGATGTTTCATTTCTTTTCCGCATTTGCCACATAATGCTGTTGTAATGAAAAGGTTACTAACCTCAATAAGCTTTTCTTTATAGATAGTTAGAAACTTATCTATCTGAGCCTTCGCCCCCAAATAAAGTTCCAGCCTAACCATAGGTTCTATATGCGCTAGTGGTTGCAATCCATTTTTCGATTCGTAATGTGCAGCGTAAAATGCATTTGTTAATATTCGCAGTAGTTTATCTGGTTGGTTTAACCCTTTACGACGTTTCATTAGGAAATGAAAGAATTCCTCTTCGTCTTTAACCTTACTAAAATCGGTAAATAACGTAATAATGGAATCGCGCTTTTCTTCATTTACGACATAATACACCTGTTTATCTTCTTTCATCCGTTTATAGCCAAAGATGCTGGAAGGATATTGTTTGCGAGCGTCATTGATACGAGTTCGAATATTTTCGCCTTCCATCTGCCCAAACATTCCATAAAACGCTTCTAGTGCTAACTTGTTACGGAATGGTGGTTCATTACTCGCTGTATAAATAACTTCTACGCTATATTTAATAAAAATCCGGGTGATATCAACGAATTCATAAAAGTTTCTAGCCAAGCGATCTCGCTTATATACAATTACCTTTTTAACTTTTCCTTCTTGTATTAAGCGGAGTAACTCCATTAACTTTAGTCGATCCTTCATTTTCAGCTTTGTAGCTGAAACGTCATGATCGGTTAGCTCAATCACAAAGTCCTCATTTCCATTTAGTCCTTTTGATTCAAGGTATTTTTTCGCTGCAGATAGCTGCAGTTCAAGACTTTGTGCAGCGGAACTTACCCGACCATATTTTGCAATTAAATTGTAATCCTCCATTTTTATTTCCCTTTCTATTATTATTTCTTACTAATAAATAAAGCCCGAAGTCTATAATCATCTCTGGTAATATGGTCCAACAAAGCCTTCTCAATAAAACGTTTGAACCATAGGTCCGAGTCTGATGATAGTTCCTCAGAGTAACTGACTCTTACGACACGATACTTCTCGGTCATACTTTCCCCTCCCATCAAGTATTTGCTAATCATCATTGACGGGAGGGGAAGTGTTTATACTTTACTTCTTTGAAACTTGCTTAATTGATTCCAGTTCTATATCAAGTGATAATTGAATGCCAGTCGGCACCTTTTCAGTTTGAAATTCTGCATTCTTCCGAGGTGCAATTATCATTTTTGTTTCATATCCGGGAATTTGAAGTTTTTTTATTATCTTGTTCATGCTTTTGTTCCTGTAAGTGGATGAACACATTTATGATAGATTTTGAGATTCCTAGTGATTCACAATGCTCTAGATATGGTTTTATCCAGTCCATATTTGATTTGAATTTCTTGTTCTCCACCTTGGGAGTCCTCCTTTCTGCTTGTTAATAGTGCAAATGGCCATTTACGAAATACATAATAGCTTGGGTTTTTCACCATTCAAAGACCTTTTAAGGCATTTTTTTAAAGATATTAATATTTAATGAGGTTAAAAGAGAATTTCCATTAAAACTTTTTAGTCAAAGCAAAGAGGATGATATGTGGGAGGAATTTCTCACTTTTCATTGGTCAAGTATTGAACAAGAAATAAAGCTACGAAGAGCAGAAATTGAAGAGAGTCAAATCGATGAATTATAGGTTTGTATATTGAAGCGGGGATTGATAATGAGTTTATTACTAATCCCTTTATAGAGAACCTAAAGCATTTTTTGTTAAAGGAAGTAGATGGTTAACGGTTGAAGCAATTGTAGATCTAGTACGAACCTACTCACAAAATGAGAGACAGGAACTTTTTGAAGAGGTAAAAAGTTATATCTAATATATAACGACGGATATGTAATGAATAATACAAAAAACAGAAGGAGTATTTTTATCTCCTTCTGTTTTTTTGACATACAAATTGCGCTAACAATTATGTTATTGTCAAATCTTGATAAAATTATACAGAAATCCACGTTTTTTATATGTGTGTAGTATTTAAATGGTATAATATTCCTATCAAATAAAACCAAGATAAAATGATAAACAACTTTAGCATAAACTTTGAGCTAAAGGATGATTTTGACCCTAATGAGTAGAAAAAGAGACATAAGTTGCGAAGATAATTTGTATATAAAGAAAAGCAAGAACCTAGTAAAATAAAATGCTAATAACTTATAAGAATGGTGGTTAATTTGGATTTAGAATTTATTCTTAGTGAATTACAAACACAAATTTCTGAAAAAAACGTGAATTTTTTAATTGGTTCGGGTGCATCTGTACCTTATTTTCCTTCACTTGGTAATATAGAAAAAGTATTAACAGATAAAGAGTGCAGTAACTCCGTTCGACAATTGATTTATTTACACTACTTTAATAACGTAATTGAGAAAAATTATGATTTAATAGATGACTCTGTTAAATGTGAATACCTTGTTACTAGTAACTATAAGAGGTTTATCAGAGGATTAATGAACACTATGAATTATAGAAATTCAAGATTATCTCCTAAACGAGCTAATATTTTCACGACTAATTACGATATGTTTTTTGAAAGAGCTATTGATTATGAACAGAGGAACAATTCATCGATAATACTTAATGATGGTGGAAATGGATACTTTTTAAGAACTTTGAGTTCGGAAAATTTCCACAAAACTGTTTCGCGTAATGGTGTATTTGATAATTATCATAAGGAACTACCTACTATTAATTTGATTAAATGTCATGGTTCAGTAAATTGGCTTAATCAATTGTCAGGAAGTCACGAAGTAATAGAAATTCGTAATGATTTAAAATTATTGGAGATAATCAGGAACGCTGCTAATAAGATAACTTTAGAAGAAAAAGATAAGAATTGTATAGATGATTTTCTCTGGGCAGATGAAATTAATGAGAGTTTAGATCTAAAAATCCATGAAATTGCTGAGATGAATTGGAGAACACTGGATTCATTTTTTAATGAATATAAAAAGCTTATGATTATTAATCCGGAAAAAAGCAAATTTAAAAATACAGTTCTGGATGAGTATTATTATAGTATGTTGCGGTTGTTAAGTTATGAGTTGGAAAAGCCCCAGACTATTCTAATAGTTTTTGGCTTTTCATTTGCGGATGAACACATCAGGAATTTAATTAAGAGGTCTTTTCATAATCCGGAATTACGAATTTATATATTTGTGTTTAAACATGGTTCGGGTAAGGGAATTACCCAGTTGTTAAACTGCGAATATCAAAAAAATGTTGTAATTATTGAACCTTCAGAAGATATGCCTCCAATAGACTTGTCGCAATTGAATAAACTACTATTTGGAGGTTAAGAGAATGACAATGTCACTTGAGGTAGGAAGTGTTATTGAAGTTAAGGGAACTAGGGTAAAAGTTCAAGTCTACAAAGAGATGAATCAATCATCCTTTATTTTTCAAGGTGAAGTAATAAGTAATATTTCTGTAAATGCATTTGTTATTATCAAAAAAGGATTTTTAGATTTGGTTGGTAAAATTGATGCTGAATATATTGAGGATTTATTAAATAATAAGAAGAGCCAAGAAAAAGATTATCGATATAACAAAGGTACAATTTCTAGAATACTTGAAGTGCAAATTTTAGGTTACTTGGACAGAAAGTCATTTTATAGTGGGGTAAAACAGTTACCTATGATTGGCAACCTCGTCTATGTACCTACTAAGCAAGAAATCTTAGATATATATGCAGGAATCAAGTCAGATATGTCAATAGGTAGTGAATTTAATATTACAATAGGTCAATCAATTTACGAAGATATTCCAGTGTCTTTTTCAATTAATTCTTTTTTTGCATCGCACATAGGGATTTTGGGTAATACAGGGAGCGGAAAATCAAATACTTTGGCTAAATTGTTCTATGAGCTAATTAATACCGTTGGTTCCGAAAGGTTAAGAAATAAAAGTTCATTTCACCTCATTGATTTTAATGGTGAGTATGCGCATAAAGGTGTTTTTGGATTAAGTGAATATGAATTAAAACTAATTGATCTAAGTAACAATGAAGAGGATAGAAGAGATAAATTAAGAATTATTCCAAGTTATTTTTATACTCCGGAGGTTCTTTCTGTCTTATTTAGTGCTAAAGAACAGACTCAAAAACCCTTTATTAAGAGACTTTTAAAAAGGATGAGTTATGCCCAAGAGAAAGGTTGGGGGTTGAAAAATTACTTTCCTAATTTATTTGCAAAATCCTTAGTACATTCTACAAAAGAGGTCTTTGAATTTATCAAAGAAGTAATTGAATATTTATCAATTGACTGGATGAGCGATGAGCACGAAAGCTTTCTAAACAAAATGAGAGCAATTGAATGGAATTCTAAATATAATAAATATTTTATTGGGTCATGTTATTTCGATACAGTCGATAATATTAAGAATACCTACAGTGATGAATCGGGGTTTGATTATCTAGTTCAATGGTGTACTGACATAGACGAGAAGGGCATGGGATGGTGTGATGATTTTATCATAAATTCCAAGCTACAGTTAGTAAATGATTTGTTAAACCGTTATGCACAGTTTGATCATATAAATCCTTTAATTCATAGGATTGAATCTAAAGTTAAGGAACTAGAACAAATTATAGAAATTACTGAAGAGGATAGAGATGAACATACTCCTATTATGACAATATACTCATTTAGGGATTGTAATTCTGATATTAAAAAAGTCATCCCCTCGTTGATTGCCAAAATGCTTTTTGATAACCAAAAGAAGCAAACTAAACAAGAAAAAATTGATAAAACGGTGCATTTAATTATTGATGAGGCACATAATATTCTTTCTAATCAGATAATGAGTGAGGGAAAAGGTTGGCAAAATTATCGTTTAGAATTATTTGAAGAAATCATAAAAGAAGGCAGGAAATTTGGTTTCTTTCTAACTATATGTAGCCAACGACCATTTGATATTTCACCGACAATTATTTCGCAAATTCACAATTATTTCATTCATAGACTAGTTAATAATAAGGATTTAGAAATGATTGATAATACTATCCCAACCCTAGATAGGGTCTCAAAGGCAGCAATCCCTTCTCTCGCAAGTGGAACTTGTATAGTTTCCGGAACAGCATTATCTATGCCGGTATTTATTCAAGTAGATCGTGTGCAAGAAGTAAAAAATAGGCCGAGAAGTGAGAATGTAAATCTTTACACACTTTGGGAAGTAAATTAGAAGTCCAGAATATAAGTTAGAGAATAGCTTGAATTTTAAAAGGAAAAGTTAAATATGGCTGAGGTAGAGATATATGCATGAGCAATTAGAATTAGATTTACTATTCAACAAGATAATAAGTAATTATAAAAGTTTAAGCGATAATGAATTAACAAGGCTAGTCCAATTAATTAACTATAAGTATTCGGGTAATGATCTTATTTTAAGTCAATTAACGAGAGTCGAATTGATTAGCTGCCTTGATGCCATTACTCGTGCAACATACGAGTTAACAAAGAGGAAAGGACTGTTTGATACATCATCAAAACACTACATACTATCCAATCTTGCAAAAGTAAGAGTGGGGTTAGAATCTTCCTCACGCAAAGAAATCTTTGCCAAGAACAATTTACTTATTGAGAATGAAATTGACTATAGAGGGACATATATCCTATTTAAGTTTTTTAATTTAGATGCAAAGCCAATACTTCTATTAAAACATGCTTATGGTTACGGTAGTATTACAAATTGGATAGAAAAAATACTGAAAGAAATAGAAGAAAATTATCTTACTAATATCGGATACAATATTATTCAAGACAATATTTCTATCTACTACAGAGATATACAGATAAGCGGGATGAATCCAATGTACGACAAAGTGATAGTTGAAGAGGATCTGAAAAATCCACAATGGGAAACTATAGATTCCGATTGGTTTGAAGAGATTTGGGCATCTGTAAGTATGGATCCTCCTGCAGCAGAGCCTATTTTCATACAAAAAAACCATCCCTACACTGCATATAAAAAAGTTAAAGAAATTCTGAATACTGCCCATAAGAAAATTGAACTAATTGATCCTTATATTGATGGCACGTTGTTTTCATTATTGGAAGAATTAAATTACAAGGGACCAGTTTGTGTTATCACTGAAAAGTTTCAAGGAGACTCAAAAATATTGTACGAAAAGTATAAAAGAGAGCGTAGTAATTTAGAAATTCAAATAAATAAGGGAAATCATGATAGATATGTAATTATTGATAGAAAGTTCGTATATTTATTCGGATCTTCAATTAATTCAATTGGAAATAAATCAACGACTATTGTTCCAGTAGAAAATGAAACTGTAAAGAGTAGTATTATAGAATATTTTGATGTCTCATGGAATAAGGAATAAGCTTATGAAAAAGCAAAAAAGCGTTCCCCGTATAATTGCAGTAACAGGTGAAGTAGGACTCTTTATGATGAATTTTTTATATTGAGTGTTTATATCTTTTCTAAAAGTAAATTGTTCGGTCACAATTTTAACAAGGAGAAATTTAAACTCCTTGGGTATGTAACTGTCAAGTAGTTTTGAACAGTTTTTGCTTCAAGAATTGTTCTTCTATTTACAGTATGTTTTATTCAAGAGAAATCTTATTTAACAGGGTCTGATTGTTATTGACAATTTTCACCAAGGGTATCAAAATAGTAATAAAGATACATATTCAATAGATTAGAATCCATCTATAAAAGCAGAAGTTTTAACTCCAATGGGAAACTTCTGCTTTATTTTTTGAGGAAATTAATTAATGGTTAAATAAAGGGATACGAGTAACTTATAAATATAGATTATGTGCGCTTGAGATTACAGACTTAGTGGCTTATTTTGTTACGTACTAACGTTGAAGACTCTCAAGAACTACACTTTGTTTATGGTACAGTTTAGTTTAAAGAAATTGGTGAGGGGATAAAATTTGATTAATGTAAAAATGTATCCTGCTGAAAATGGAGATTGTTTTTTAATCTCTCTAGGTGATGAAAACCGTAAACATTTGTTAATTGATTGTGGATATGCAGAAACATACCATAACTATTTAAAAGAGGATTTAAAAGAATTAAAAAAGCTAGGTGAAAAAATAAATTTATTTATTGTTACGCATATCGATGAAGATCATATATTAGGAGCAATGGCTTTTATTGAAGAAAATAATAAGTCTAAAATTATAGAAATAGAAGAAGTCTGGTATAACTGTTATAGACATTTACAAATGGAGAAGAACCACGGGGATTTAAGTGATAAAGAAAAAAGAATATTACAAAGAGAAATTGCATTAGGAGAATCATATGTAAAGAGAGAGTCAACTAGTGAGGTTAGTAAATCTGAAGTAAGCATAAGACAAGGTTCTACATTGGGTGCGCTATTGTTAACAGGGGGATATAAATGGAATAGTAGTTTTGAAGGTACAGCTGTATCACAAGATAATATTCCCAAACTTAAATTTGATGATGTAGTAATTAATATAGTTTCACCTAATAACGATAAATTAGAGAAACTGAAGAAAAAGTGGATAAAAGAACTTACAGACAAGAAATGGAATTTTAAAATTACAAAAGATCAGATATTTGATGATGCTTTTGAGTTTATGTTGCTAATGTATGAAGAGTTACAAATTGATAAAACAGAAGTTTCGTTAGAAGAAAGCATGCATACTGAATCAATAGAAAAAATTATTCAAAAGAAAATGAATATTGATAAATCACCTACAAATGGATCCTCTATAGCAATTTGTATTAATTATAAAGGGAAAAATCTTCTTTTTTTAGCTGATGGACATCCAGATATATTATATAAGAATTTATATAATTTAGGTATTGAAAAATTCGACTTAGTTAAAGTCCCGCATCATGGGAGTAGCAAGAATATGACGCTTGAACTATCAGAAATATTAAAAAGTAATAAGTACTTAATTTCTACTAATGGTAGAAAACATGCACATCCCAATGTAGAAACATTAGCGAAACTTATTTTTGCAAATAAGGATATGAAAAAAGAACTTTATTTTAATTATGAAACAAGCACGTCTAAATGGATTTGTTCAGAAGAAATTAAAAATATCTATAATTTAGAAGTGGTTGTGGGAAATGGTTCATCACCTATGAATATAGTTGTAGATTAGGAGTGAAGTAATGGAGTTTTTATCTAGAGTGTCTATACCAAGGATTGAATGTGGTAATTTAACTTCGAGTGGTTTTTTAGTCTCAAATGACAAAGTTATTACGGCACTACATGCCATAAAATCGTATTTAAAAAATGAAGTTGATGCTATTAAAGTAGTTTTTATCAATGAGCAAGGAGACGAAACCGAATTTAATGCTAAACCACTATTGACCTTAGATGGTTGGGAAGAATATGAAATTATTTGTTTGCAATTAAATCATCAAGTTAATAATATTGAGTATTTTAAATGTATAGATTATAGGTTTTATTCTACAACCGAAACTTTCACTTATGGTTATCCGGCTGTTGCAAAAGAAAAAGGTACATCAATAGATTTAGAAATTAGAAACGAGTTTCAAGATGTAGATATAGACTACGGCTCTAATTTAGATATAAAGGTGAAATCAGATTCTATTAAAAATTATAGAGGTTGCTCAGGAGGACCACTTCTTTATAACAATCAAGCGGTAGCAGTTATGTTAGAACAAGTTAGTGAAGGTAATGAAGCTAGCCGATTGTGTGCAGTAAGTTTATATATTTATAGAGAATATTTAAATTCAATTGGTGTTCTAATTATTACCAAAGAACATGACGTAGAGTACGAAGAGTATATCTTATCCTTAAAGAACTCATTACAACAACAATTAGAAAACAATTTAAAAAGAAGTATTGAAAAAAATAGAGTTAATCCTTTAGGGTTTCCCATATCTGTTCAACCTAAAAAAGCTGCAACAGAAGATATTAGCTTTAATAAAATTTTAGAAGATGATCAATCTTTGATTATTTTATCAAAACCCGGTGGTGGAAAAACGTATTTATTGCATATGCTTATGTTAGAAATTATAGAAAATCCACAGGTTTCTATTGGAAAGATACCAATTTATCTGAAAGCCAAAGAATGGTATAGGGGATATGAAAATATTGTAGAAGGAATAAGAAAAGAATTAGAGTATTATTCACCAGATATCAATGATCATCAAATAATTGAGGGTTTAAAAGCGGGAAAATACATATTACTAATAGACGGATTTGATGAAGTACTTAATAATAAAGATTTACTCATTAGAGAAGTACAGAAAGTGTCGCAATTTAGGGAAACTAAAATTATAATGACTTGTCGACAGCAAAACTACCATAATGAATTTCACAAAGTTTTGACAGAGTATAACCTGAAGGCTTTATCGGATACACAAATTCAAGAGTATGTTGAAGCTGTATTTGGAGAAAAAGTTCACTTTGGTTATATTCACGAGTTGAAGAAACAGTTAAAGGATTTAATAGAGAATCCGCTATTTCTTTATATGACTGCACACATTATGAAAGAATTGACAAATAAAGTCATACCAAAGAATAAATCTGAGTTATATGAAATGTTTATATCTTATATTATGAACGATAGATTGTTACAAGATGGAACAGATATAGACTTACTACTTGAATTTGAGGTTAAAGAAGAAATTTTAATGGAATATGCTTACTTAAATTTCAGAGAAAAAAATAATTCGGTAAAGCTTAGGGATGTGATAAATAGTCAAATTGAAGGGCAAGAGAATTTTAACTTAATTAAAAAGGAAATATTACAAACTGGGGTTCTTTTAGAAGAAAGAAATCGTATTGAATTCTTCCATCCCTCAATTGAAGAATATTTTGTAGCTCTTAAACTTTCGAGATTTTCTAAAGATGAGATTTCTGATTTTATTGAAATGAATTATTTAAACGAAGGTTATTATGAGGTCTTTAAATTTACTTCTGGGCTTTTAAGAAATTATGAGCAGCAAAATTTAATTCTAGACAAATTAGAGACAAAAGATATTTATTTGTATCGTCAATGTCTAGAAACAAGGTTTAACTTTAATAATAACGAAGATAAAATTTGGAACAAAGACTATTTAGAAGAATATTTTACGCAGATACGAAGAAGTTATTTGAACATCATAGATAGCTTTTTTCAGAATATAAAGCAAGAGTTCTATCCTTGGTGTGAAGAAAATGTATTCAGCGATGATAAAGTTGCTATTGTAGGAGCCTTAGATAGATCCAGATTAACCCTAAGTATAGAAATAATAAGAAATAATATAGATGAAAGAACCATTATTGTAAGTGAAAAAGCAGGATCTGCTACAATGGAATACAGAGATGACGAAGGAAACGCAATAAGCACACCAATAGTATCACTAAATTCATCAAATCATTGGTATTTTAATCTTCAACAAACAGACTTTGGATTAGATTCAGCGAGAGAAGTTTCATTGTATATTATAAAAAAGCAGTTAAAAGAAATCTTCAATAAACAAAGACTTTTTGAACACGAATCTCTAAAAGCACTCGTCCCATGTATAGAATATGTATTAACAAGTTTACCTAAACAATACTTTTCAATAGGTCAAGAAAAGGTTAGTCTTTATAAACATTCTAATAAAGAAATACAAGAAGTGCTACTTTACGGAGATAATATCTTTAAATATGTGCAAACAAGTGGTTATTATGGAAGTTTAAATAGGGAATATATTGCTCCTTTAGTATATAAGTTATTAAAGTTTATCGAATTAGAGGTTAATTTTAAAGAATATTTATTACCACAAAGTGATTTAAAACCACAAAGTAATAGTTATTGGGTTTGGGAAGTTTGGAGTGATGAGAGACTGACACAAAGAATTTCTGAATTTTTTGATGCTTTCCAAATTTCATATAGAAGCTTGGTCGAAAATTGCTTTGCTACAATTAGCAGAGTAATGCCTTTATATTCAATGGGACCTGTTAGATACAATGTTAGTCTTGAAAGAGACAATGAAGGTTTTGGAGGGGGAGGCATTAGTTACAGCTGGGAACCTGTAGAAACTATGGATGATGCTCAAACTATTGTAAAAATTGGTAGGGAATTAAACCCGGATTTCGAAAAAATGAGAATAGAATTAGATATTTCCTTAAAGCAATTAGGAAGAAAAGGAGTTGGAGGTTTTAGTTATTCAGACTCAGCTTTGAGTAATTATATTGGTGATGATAGGGAACTAAGGAATCAAGTATATAAAAAAATTATCGAAGATATAGAATATGTATTAGGAAAATTAAATTAAAATAGCTTTTTTAAACTGTAAAAAAGAAAAAGGAAATTTAATAAGGTGATCAAATTAGTCTAAAGATTTTATACCATACCAATTAGGTTTCTAAATTGTTTTATTTATTTAAGTTTAAATGTCGTTAAAGTGATTTGCGTTTGATAAATGCTAACATTTTGCTAACGCCTTCCCAACGCACTCTTATAAAAGACGGTAAATCCCCGTTAAAGATGTTACACCCAAAAACATCCAAAACGTTGATTTACCGCACTTTTTGCACACAACGTTAACAATATTACACTCTAGCAACCTACGGGCGGCATGATGTAATCTGCCCCTCAAACCCTTGATAAAAAAGGAATTGTTGGTAAGGTGAGAGTGGTTTGCTAACATGGAGATAAATTAACGGAGGCTTCTCGTGAGTTCATTGAACTTTTGAGAGGCTTCTTTTCGTTTCTTGAATTACATAGAGGAACACCTTTCTTTATCAAGTGAAAGGTGCTATCTGATTAATGAATTCAGTTATCCAACAGTTTGTCTATCATTCTTCTGAGCGTTCTCCAAAAGCCTCTGGAATCATCGTAAATCCTTCAATGACTGTATTTTCTTCCACCTCGATCATCAGATAACGTTTTCCGCTTAACTCCACTTGTTTAACGTACTTTAAATCTGGTGGACTAATCGAAATGTTAGCGATTTTGGTGCTGATTTTAATGGATTTGGAGGTGAATTTTGGCAGGATGTTACTTGCCTTTATCTCATATTTGTCATCATCAATAATTTTTTTGAAGGCTGTTTCTACCTTTTCTGAGCTTATCTCTTCCAGGCCGCTCATTCTTAAGACTAGTTCGATATCTTTTGAATCTAATTTTGGTTGTTCTTCCTCTTCGTTTTCTACGATCATCCGATTAATTTCTTCATAGACATTCGAGAGGGAGGAAGTATTTAATTGATCTCCAGTTACGTCTTTAATGATTTCTTCAAATACAATTTTATCGTCTTGGGCGGTCATTATTTCTTCGCCATTTAATACTTCTTCAATAAATTGGTAATCTGGTTCGTGAACCTTGCCTGCTGAATACAATATGTGGTTAACATCTGCTGTATTGTCCGTAAAGCAAGGGAAGAGAAATCCTGCCATTGGAGATTGAAGGTTAATGATTGGGTCAACAACAATATTGTATTTAAACTCTTTATCTACATAGTCAAAAAGCAGTTCTTTTTTTGGCTCTTGTGTATTATTTATGCTGCATAAAATAAAGGGGTGGGAGTAAACAGTATCTCGTTCACTCATCTCGCTCTCTTCATTGCGGCGTTTCGTTGGCTTCAAATATTCTCCGTGAATGAATGTGATGACAATATCTTTCTCATATTGTCTACTTGCAAGCATTTTGTCTACCACTTGAAGCATTTGCTCTTTCCAAGTATCCGCGTCATTGCTAAGTAATCCTTGGTGTAAAATAAGCTGACTGTTATTTTCAGCATCCCTTTGAAACTTTAATTCAAAAAGCTTCTCATCCAATTGACCAGCAAGCAATTTTTTAAAGTTATTCAAAAATAATTCTTGCTGATCTTGGTCAAGCATGCCAAATGGCTGACTTTGGTAATGATAAATGTCACTTGATTCCTTCATGATATACACATTAAAAATGTCAAAGATTTTGAGTAAATCATTGTTTATTTTAAATTGTTTTCGAATATTTGCTATATCTTTCTTGTTCATGTTTTTTTACACTCCTAAGCTAACCCGATTGCATTTCTAGAGGTTGTTCAAAAAGTCCGGTAAAAATGACACATCGAATTTCTTCGTTGACTTATCTTTCGCTTCTCACGTATTCTTACCATACGTTTCGATGCTCAAAGCTAAGTCGCCTCGAACTTCTTGGTCCTTTTTATTCTCCTTTTTGAACACTCATTTCTAGGAAAAATATAAATATTTTCTAACTTCTAGCAATTTATTTTACCATATTTGTTTTACGGATTATAAGAAAATAAAGGAATACGCATTTTTTACAGGGGGATAAAATATGAAAGAACTTAAGGGGCTTTAATAGGAAAAGCAGTAATCTATAATAGTGTTAAAAACCATTCTCTATATAAATTAGAAGTGGTTTAAATTTAGTAAAAACTCAGGAGGTAGTCTTTTTATTTTGCTAGGAAAAATTTTCTCCATTTCAAACAAATTGAATAAATGCCGGAATAGCTGTAATTTTGTATAGGTCTATTTTGTCAGATTTTCTTCCAATTCTATTCCTTGTATTTCCACATATAATCCGAAAATAAAGGATTATCCGCGATATGGGGAATTTGGGTGCTAAATGGAACCTTACATTCACTATCTCGCCCCTTTCCTCACCAATTGGCAATGTTCCCTTGCATCTATTTTTGAGCATGTTACGATAAAAAACGTTGGAAAAAGAGCGGAAAATGAGAAATAACAAGTAGGAGGAATGGCTGTGTTAGAACAAAAGACAGTAGCTTTTTTAGGGGCAGGATCGATGGCTGAATCGATGATCGCTGGGGTAATCGAAGCTGGGAAAATGCCTGCTGAAAGCATTTATACCACAAATAAAAGCAATAAAGAAAGACTGCAGGAATTAAAGAATAAATATGGAATCCATACTGCATCTAGTGAAGAATTGCCGTATGAAAAAATAGATTTGTTTATTTTGGCGATGAAGCCAAAAGGAGCAGCAGAAGCGTTGTCTGCCATAAAAGATAAAGTAAGACCAAATCAGGTTATTATTTCTGTATTAGCGGGTATATCTACTACCTTTATGGAGGAACATCTGCAAGATGGCCAGCAGGTTGTTCGTGTGATGCCGAACACTTCAAGTATGATTCAGGAATCGGCAACGGCATTATCAGCTGGAAGAAACACAGAAAAGGAAAATATAGAAGTAGTAAAAGAGCTGCTGGAATGCATGGGGAAGGTCTTCCTAATTGAGGAAGAGCAAATGGATCTATTTACTGGATTAGCTGGAAGCGGTCCTGCATATTTCTATTATTTAATGGAGCATATGGAAGCAGTTGGCATACAAAATGGCATGAACGGGGAAATGGTTCGGGAGATTATTGCACAGACGATATACGGAGCAGCGAAAATGGTGATGAATACGAAGGAATCGCCGACTGTTCTTCGTGAAAAAGTCACTTCTCCGAACGGAACGACCGCTGCAGGCTTGCAGGCATTAAATAGCTACAATGGTGGCGATGCCATTTCACAAGCAGTTTTTCATGCAGCAAAACGTTCAAAAGAGATAAGCAATGAGCTTGGTGGAAAGCTAATCACAAATTAACATCGAATGATCATTAATAAGAAATAAAATCATAAACATTACTGAAGCACGGAGTAGTCTGAATACATGTAGGCTCCTGTGTAAAAAGGGAGAAGGACGAAACTCGAAGGAACTGTGCTAGGTCACTGAAAATGTGTGTTTAATGAGATAAATGATAGGTAAAATCCTTGAATGTAATAGAAAAAATGGTTGAAAGGTGTAAAAAAACACTACCCTGTTGGCAAGCCTCGGAAAACCGAGAGAAAACCACCTTTTGGGTTGTCACGAAATATCGTTCCCAGCATTCACTTTTTCAGTGGCTTCAGCAAAGTGACGAGGAGGATCGGCACTCGCTAAGCGGAAAACGAAGTGTATTCAGGCTGCAGGTTAATTAACAATAATCTATACGAAAAGAGCTTTTTAAAAAACAAACAGATAAAAAAATTTCAGGAGGCATAAGAATGTCAGACGGAGATAAACAGGCAAATCAGATAAAAAGAGTTGTTATTAAGATCGGAAGCAGCTCGTTAACAAGCACGCATGGAGAAATCAGCCGCAAGAAGCTGGAGAAATTAGTAGAGCAAATTGTGGAATTGAAGGATGCAGGCTACGAAACAGCGGTAGTATCATCTGGTGCAGTAGCAGCTGGATACCGTAAGCTTGGCTGTATTGAGCGCCCTACAACTTTGCCGGAGAAGCAGGCAGCGGCTTCCATCGGTCAAGGACTATTAATGGAATCTTACTCAGAACTCTTTTTATCTCATGGATATGTCGCTTCGCAAATATTAATCACAAGAAGCGATTTCTCGGATGAAATTCGCTATGAAAATATGAAAAATACGTTAAATGTATTATTAGACCGTGGAATTATTCCGATTATTAATGAAAATGATACGGTCACAGTCGACCGATTGAAATTCGGCGATAATGATACACTGTCAGCAAAGGTTGCAGCGTTGATTGATGCGGATCAGCTCCTTATTTTATCGGATATTAATGGACTATATACGGATAATCCAAACAAGAACCCAGATGCGAAAATGCTGGAAAAGGTATTTTCCATTACACCGGAGATTGAAGCGGCAGCAGGCGGATCTGACAGTTCCGTTGGTACTGGCGGCATGAAATCTAAAATAGCAGCCTTTAAAATTGCGATGGCTTCTGGCATTCATTCCTTCTTAGGAAAAGCCGGCACACCAGATATATTAATGGATGCGGTACAAGGAAAAGCAAAAGGAACGTATTTCGAGATAAAGCCAGATGCTTTTAACTTGGATCATGAACAGCAGTGGATTGCTTTTCATTCAGGTCCTGAAGGGAAAATATTCATTAATCAACAGGCGAAAAGCAATATTATTAATGAGAAAATTTGTATTGCTCTGGAAGATATCATCGAAGTAAATGGCAGTTTTGATGAAGGAGCGGTAGTACGAATTTTTGATGAAACGAAAGAGGAGATTGGACTCGGCAGAATAAACTATTCGAGCGATGCGTTAATACAAAAGAATGTGCAGGAAAAGCCAGTGATTGAACAAGAGTCATTTGTCTATGCAAAAGACTTTATGGCACTGGAGACGGTCTAATTTTGGAGGAGGCAATTTAATGACGGAAACAATCATAAAAGCATATACCGTAGAGGAACAGGCAATCGCTGCTAAACAAGCAGCAAAAACACTTAGCATGCTTAAAACAGACGAAAAAAACGAAGCATTAAGAATAGTGGCTGATGTCCTTGAAAGCGATTATGAATCCATCTTAGCTGCAAATGAAAAGGACTTGCAAAAAGGAAGGGAAAGTGGATTTGAGCAGGCATTTATGGATCGTTTGGCGCTTAATCGTGAACGTATCTTTGATTTTGCAGAAGGGCTGCGCACAGTAGCAGAACTTGCAGATCCGGTAGGAGATATTCTTTCCAGCTGGACATTGGAAAATGGCTTAAAAGTAGAGGAAGTCCGCGTTCCCCTTGGAGTGATCGGGATGATTTATGAAGCTCGTCCGAATGTTACCGTGGATGCTGCTGGACTTGCCTTGAAATCAGGGAATGCGATTGTGTTAAAAGGTGGTTCTTCTGCCATTTCTTCCAATAAAGAGATTGTTCGCATTATGCATAAAGCACTTGAGGGTACAAAAATACCAAAAGAATCTATCCAATTTATTGCTGATACGAATCGAGAAGCGACTAGACAGCTATTTACGATGAAAAAACATATTGATGTTTTGATTCCGAGAGGCGGGGGTTCGTTAATCCAGACAGTTGTAGAAAATGCTACGGTTCCAGTTCTAGAAACAGGTGTAGGAAATTGTCATCTTTATGTAGATAAAGAAGCGGATGTAGAAAAGGCATTAAACATTATCATCAATGCAAAGACAGACCGTCCGGCTGTATGTAATGCGGCAGAAACGCTAATCGTTCATAATGAATGGCTGACCCGCTATAAAGAAGAGCTGGCAAAATCGCTTGAGGAACATAATATTACGGTTCATGGTGATCAAGCGGCAGCTGATGCACTGGCAAATGTACTCCCTGCAAATGAAAATGATTGGGCAAATGAATATTTAAGTCTAGACATTGCGGTGAAAACCGTCAGCTGTATGGAAGAGGCAATAGAGCATATCGATCGATACGGTACGAAACATTCAGAAGCCATTATCACGGAAAACCAAGAGACAGCTAAGAAATTCATGCAGTTAACCGATGCAGCAGCATTATACCATAACGCTTCTACAAGGTTTACTGACGGTGGAGCCCTAGGATTTGGTGCTGAAATTGGCATTTCCACTCAAAAGCTGCATGCTCGCGGACCAATGGGATTGCCTTCTTTAACTACGATTAAATATATGATGAGCGGAAATGGGCAAGTGAGATAAATAGGTTTTATAAAAAGGTTAACCAGTTATTACTGGTTAGCTTTTTTTATCGTCTAGGAAATTATAAACGAGATAGAGTTGTGGATAACTTAGCAGTTTGGTCCGCGTCCAGCTCCAGCGCCTATCGCCTATCAAACTTCAGGTCATCTCCCTACGATAAGTCAACATCGATTCGCTATCGCTCATCGTGTTTCCTTTATCTCAGTCGAAGCCTTTCCAGTTTGTACGGCGATGATCAAGGCGCTTGCGCTTTTGTTCTTTCTGCTCTTGCAATACAAAGGAAGTTTTATGACATATGAGAGGAGTAGTTTATCCTATCCGCAATTCTAAATAGCATGTATAATATTCTATAAATAGTATAACCTTAGGTGTATTTTGGGTATTCTTCTTACTTAGATACCAATACCTGTCCTCCTCGATAAGTACATAATCGGTTAACGACAACCATTTTTATCATTCGCAAAATAGATAGAACTGCATTTGAAAATATTATGGATTTTTTATCAATATTATGGAGGAGATTATGAAGAAAGATTTGGTGTATCTAGGAAAAAAACTTTCAGAAAAAACACAGGATATTGCTATTAATGTTCATAAAGAAAGATTGGCTGATGTTAGTAAGGAAGAGCTGGAAGAGGTAAAAAGGGTGGAAGATGAAGTGATAAAAATCCGTGCTGGTTTTATTGCTTTGTTTGGAGAAAGTCTGCAAAATTACGTCGATATAAAAACAGCATACCGGAAATTCTCTGATTGGGGAAAAGCAACAGGGAATATGTTTTGCCTCCGTGGAGTGCCATTAGATGAAGCATTAAAAGATGTCTCTTTTTACAGAAGAGCTATGTGGAGAGTCTTGCAAGAAGAAATAAAAGAAAAAAATATGTCAATATATACTGTATTTGAAGCAAAAGAAATTATTGATCCATTATTAGATCATGCTCTTCATTGTTTTAGTATATCGTATGTTCAATCTTATTCGGAAACGCTAACCAATTCTCGGAAAGCATTTTTGGAATTATCGGTACCGGTTGTTCCCATCACCGATAAAGTTGCTATCTTGCCGATAATTGGCGATATTGATACAGAAAGAGCTCAATTATTAATGGAAGAGACTTTGGCGAAAACACGAAAAATGGGAATCTCCCATTTGATTATGGATATTTCAGGTGTAATGATTATCGATACGATGGTAGCGAATGAGTTGTTTAAAATAACAGATGCGCTAAATTTGCTGGGCATCGAAACAATATTTTCTGGGATCCGTCCAGAAATTGCCCAAACAATGGTGAGCTTAGGCCTTAATGTAGAAAAATTAGTATTTAGAGCGAATCTTAAACAGGCATTAACGGCATTGAATAAAGAGCATAATATGAAAGTTGAATTAAATTGATAATTCATAGTCCTAGGAAAAGCGCAAGCGCCCTTGGTTATCGACAGAATAAGCTGAGGTCCACAGGATGTGGATTACACAAACGTTGCCACAGGACGTGGCGGTTTTAGTTTGTGTTCCTTGAAGAGATAAAGGAAACACGAAGAACGTAGTGATTCGATGTTGACTACGCAAGCGAGGTGAGGGAAGCGTTGAAGTCGATAGGTGCTTGCGCTAGACACTTGTCAGACTTCAGAACTTATCCTTTCTTATCTTTAAATAAAAACTGCACAGATAATTTTAAACAATTATTCTGTGCATGTATTATCTATATTTTTGGATATATTGAAAGGGGGACAACTTAGAGCATGAGGGGATATAGGTTAAATGAGCCTGCCAGCTCATTCATTAATAACGGTCTCTTTCTTTTCATTCAGTTGGTTGTTTTCTGGCACTTTTTCTTGTGACTCTTTTCTCATTTCTCCACATGTAATACACTGGCCGCTGTAATAATAATTAAACTTATGATAACCGCGCAGCTTGCATATTAACTCTCCGAATACCACATAGATCACTCCTTTATATTACTACATACACATTTTACAATAAGCGGTTAAAGCGCGAAGGTTAAATAACTGTAACGTAGCTAGCAAGTTTATGACAATAAGACAATCCATTTAATTTTTCACTACTAATGAAGCAAAAACATTTCGAGAATAATTCAAATTAAAAATACATTATTTTTTGAAGAAGCATAGTAATAGAAACATCGGAATTTTTATTCCAACAAAAATGGATGCAATAGAAAATATAAAGTGAACCTTCCATCAGTGGGGGTCTTACTGCCCGTTAAGAGTGGGATAAATAGGAAGCTCTTGTTGGGTTTTTGGAACTTTTTTTCATCTCAACCGTATGCAATAGGGTCTTTGCAACACATCATTTTTTGGTGGGAAATCAGAAATTTTCATTAAAGAAATTATTCATGTAAAATAAAAGAAACATGCAAATAAATAGTATAGCTGGTTTAGTAGTTAAATAGAGGAGGAAGACGGATGGGAGTAATGTTAAGCAAAGGGCAAAAAGTAGACTTAACCAAAACGAATCCCGGTTTAAGCAATGTGGTTGTAGGATTAGGTTGGGATATTAACCACAATGGAGCAGATTATGATTTGGATGCATCTGCTTTTTTACTTGGATCAAATGGGAAGGTGCTTAGTGATTCAGATTTTATTTTTTATAATAATCCAAGTGGTGCAAATGGTTCTATTATGTATAGCGGAGATAATAGAACTGGTGCTGGCAATTTTGATGATGAACAAATTAGGATTGATTTAATGCGTGTTCCTTCCACTATTCAGCGAATTGCTTTTTCTATTACCATCCATCATGCTTATGAAAAGGGGCAAAATTTTGGGCAGATCTCGAATGGATATGTCAGAGTATTTAGTGAAATGGGAAATGAGGAATTAATAAGGTTTAATCTTGGTAGAGACTATACAGTAGAAACGGCTGTAGTTGCAGCGGAGTTATATCGGCATAATGGTGAATGGAAGTTTAATGCAATAGGAAGTGGATTTCAAGGCGGACTTGCCGCTTTATGCCGGAATTTTGGAGTAACTGTAGATGATGAGCCGGCACCGCAGCATAGAAATAGCACCAATACACAGCCAAATTATTCTCCATCGTACCAAACAACTACTTCTTCACAGCCTTTTAATCCAAATCAGTTTGGCTCGCAGAATCCAAATTATGGACAGGCTTCCCCGTCCCATTATGGAGGAAGTGTTGGTTATCCGTCGCCAATGAATGGACAAGCAAATGCCAATCAAACCTATAGTGGAGATAATATAGTTTGTCCACGATGCAATAGTACAAATGTTCGAACAGGCGAAAAGGGATTCGGCTTGGGAAAAGCGGCAGTTGGAGGTTTAATATTAGGTCCAATTGGGTTGCTGGGCGGCTTTATTGGCAAGAATCAATTGAAGTTTACATGCAACAGCTGCCGAAACAGCTGGTCGCCTTCCAATACAGATTATGCAGAATGGGGAAGGCAGCAAAAGCAAAAAGCAAAAGAATTGTTCATGCGATTTAAAAGTCCAGACGTATTAGATGCGGTTGTGGCTGCATGCGCATTAGTAGGAATGGCTGATGGAAGACTAGATCCTTCAGAAGAAAGAAAAATGATGGAATTTATTCACCAAAGCGAAGAATTGCGCGTCTTTGATACAAATAAAGTGCAGCAGCAATTTAATCAATTTGTAAGAAAAATTGAATATGATCAAATTATCGGAAGAGCTGAATGCTTTAAGGCACTCGGGAAAGTCCGGTCAAAGCCAGAGATTGCAAGACTTGTTGCGAGATACTGTATTGCTGTTGGATATGCCGACGGTCATTTTGATCCTAGAGAAAAACAAGTTGTCATGGAGATTTGTCATGAACTAGGGTTAAATGCAAATGAATTTTTATCTTAAAAACTAGAGAAATCAGAGTGGAAGTTTAGAAAGCTGATAATACTGCGATAAAACAGAGTATCGACAAATTAGTATTTCAGTAACTTCAGGATGGTCGAAAACGTTTATCACACTCTTAACTGGCAGTAAGCCCCCCACCTCAAGATGCTGAGAAACCGAGGAAGCTAGGTGGGGGAAAAGGTCCGAGGGAGGTACACAAACTAAGGTCGCCGCTTCCTGTGGCAACGTTTGTATGATCCACTCCCTGTGGATCGCAAGCTTTCCATCAGTGGGGATGAAAAAACCCCACTGATGGAAGAAGGGTCACTTTATATTATGTGGCTTGATGCTTTGGTCGGAGCTAAAAGCTTGGCGTAGGCAATGAGTACATAAGTAAGGTGAGTTTTGCATAAAGTGAACGTTTATCGACTGCCTGGATTGATTTCCGCCCTGTTTTTCGCCTATATCTCTAAATAGTTGCATATAAAAAAGGAAAACAGGAGGAGAAGCATGTCTTTATATGAAACAAACGTAAAAATTAACAGAATAATTGAAAATATCGAAAAGGTTATGATCGGAAAGCGTGAAGTTGCTGAATTAAGTTTAATTGCATTATTGGCCCAAGGGCATGTTCTTTTAGAAGATGTACCTGGTGTCGGAAAAACAATGATGGTCCGTTCCTTGGCAAAATCAGTTGGAGCGAATTTTAGAAGAATTCAGTTTACGCCAGACCTGCTTCCTTCTGATGTTACAGGTGTCTCCATTTATAATCCCAAAGAAATGGAATTTCAATTTGTTCCAGGACCGATTCTTGGAAATATTATTCTGGCAGATGAAATAAATAGAACCTCTCCTAAAACACAATCCGCACTATTAGAAGCAATGGAAGAAAGCAGCGTAACCATCGATGGAACTACTCATGAATTAAACAAGCCTTTTTTTGTTATGGCAACACAGAATCCAATTGAATATGAAGGAACTTATCCTCTGCCAGAAGCGCAATTAGACCGGTTTTTGTTAAAAATGAAAATGGGGTATCCTTCCGTTCAAGAGGAAATGGAAGTGTTAACGAGGGTGCAGGTGCAGGCGCCAATTGAAAATTTAAGGCCAGTGGTGTCATTGGAAGAATTAGTTATGCTGCAAAAAGAAGTGAAGCAAGTATATGTAGATGACACGGTCAAAAGTTATATCGTCCAGCTTGCTAATGAAACGCGAATTGATGCCAGCGTTTATTTAGGGGTTAGCCCACGGGGATCAATCGCATTAATGAAAGCAGCTCAAAGCTATGCTTTTATACAAGGGAGGGAATATGTAATCCCTGATGATGTTCAATATCTTGTGAAATCAGTATTTGCCCACCGAATTATTCTTAAGTCGGAAGCAAAATTTGAAGGGATTTCAGCAGAACAAATTATCGATCGAGTTGTATCAAATGTTTCTGTTCCTGTACAAAGGCTTGTGAAATAAATGAAACTATTTTTAAGAAAACTGAGTCCCATTTGGAAGCTAATTCTATTGTTTGTACTAATTGGCATAACTTTTTCTTATGCCATGTTTCAAGGCGGATTTGTCAGCTGGTTTTTATTTTACAGTTTTCTGCCGTTTGCTGTATATGGTCTCTTTTTAGCCATCTATTCTGTTAAAGAGTGGAAAGTGGTCCGCAGAATAGAAAAGCATGAATACAATGCAAAGGAAACAATGAAGGTAGAAATTGAATTAACAAGAAATTCTTATTTTCCTATTTTTTATTTGCTAGTAGAAGATGCTTTAAGTCTTTCCTTAACAGAAGAAATTGGCAGCAAAAAACTGTTTCTGCCTGCATTTAAAAGGCAGATAAAATATAAATATGAATTAAAAGACCTGCCTAGGGGAGAGCATATTTTTTATCATACAAACTTGAAGATGGGTGATCCTTTAGGGTTAATGGAAAAAGAAGCTGCTATAGCAAATATTGAAAAAATAATTGTATATCCCACATATGAAGAGAGGATTTATAAACCATTCCAAAACCATTTTGATCAAGGAATGACCACATCCAAAGAAAGAGTGCAAAGAGATACAACAATGGCTGTAGGGTTAAGAGAATATCAGCCTGGTGATCGTTTTTCTTGGATCAATTGGAAAGCAAGTGCCAAGCGAAATAATATGATGACAAAAGAATTTGAACAGAGACAGTCCCATGATATTTTGCTTGTAATGGATAGTGAAGAAAATCCTCGTTTTGAAACGCTTGTTTCCTTCACGGCTACGCTGATTCGTGCGATTTTAAAAAAAGGAGCGCAAGTAGGGCTGTTGTCATTTGAGAAAGAAAAAACGTTTTTTCCAATACGAGGGGGAGAAAGCCAGCAGCGATTGCTTTTTTATCATTTGGCAAGTGTTAAAAGCGGCAGAAAGATTTCCTTGGCGCAATTAATAGAAAATGAGACACCTGCTTTAGAACAGAATGCTACACTGCTGCTGGTCACAGCTAACCTATCAAAGGAACTAGTGGAAAAAGCAAGTTTTCTTTCCAGCAAAAAATTCAATATCGGCATTTATTTAATAAAAGATTCAAATGAAAAACTGACAATGAATGAAAGAAATTTTCGTGTTTCTTTATCTTCAAGAGGTATTCGAGTAATTCCAGTGTCAAATGGAAGATTTCAGGATGCTTTTTCGGAGGTGAGAACAGGTTGAGCAAACAATTCGAACATGCAAGAACTTTTTCAAACTTCATTCTTTATATTCTTGGTTTTTTTCTTATTTGGGAATGGCTGCGACCGATCGAAGAATTAACGAATACAGGAAATGTACAAGTATTTATACTTTTTTTGGTTCTTTCTTTTCTACTGGCTTTTTTTCGTGTCCCAGCAATTTTTAGTGGTCTTATTAAAGGGATATATATTGTATATACACTGCAGAATTTATACGATCCTGCACCTTTTTTCGCTTTTAATTGGATAGGGATATTCTTTTCTGAGATTATGCAAAATATGAAGATTATGTTTGATACAAATTGGCCTGAAATGACCGATATGTTTAAAAGTTTATTGTTTTTTGTTTTATTATGGCTGATGGCATATTTAATCGATTATTGGCTTATTAAAAAAAGAAGGGTTTTTACCTTCTTTTTGATGACGATGATTTATATTACTGTGTTGGATACCTTTACTCCATACAATGCAGAAAGTGCGATTATGCGTACTGTTATATTCGGATTTATCGTAATGGGAATGTTGACTTATTTCCGTATAAGAGATAAAGAAGGATTAGAGAGCAATAACCGTTTTTTGCTGAAATGGATGGTGCCGCTGCTGTTCTTTGTTGCAATTAGTGCGGCAATTGGATATTTGTCACCAAAGGCTGAGCCAATTTGGCCCGATCCTGTTCCTTTTATTCAATCCATGAGCAACAAAGGGCAGAATGAAGGGGCAGGTGGTCCGAAGCGGATTGGATATGGCGTGGATGATTCTAATTTAGGTGGTTCTTTTAAAGGGGATGATACCGTTGTATTTCAGACAGAAGGACAATTTCCTCATTATTGGAAAGTAGAAACGAAAGATACTTATACTGGAAAAGGATGGGTTCAGTCTGAGGAATCAGTAGAGTTAAATCGAACAGGAGGCAGCAGAATTAGAGATGGAGCTGATATTCCTTTTCAATCTTTTGAAGAAGGAGATCCTGTTAAGCTTACAGAGTATCGAAGCAGGATTGAATATGTACAGCCTTTTTCCTATCTTTTATATCCTCTTGGCATTAAAGATGTCTTAGGGGATCTTAACTTTATGATAGAAAAAGGGAACGAAAGAATATCCATTGGTCAATTTTCTGGTTCCTATGTTGTACGGTATAATAAACCTGAATATAGTCTAACGGCATTGACAACTGCTGATATGAAGAAGTTTATTAATGATAATCAGGATATGGCTAGGCGATATTTACAGCTTCCTGATACATTGCCCCAGCGTGTAATGGATTTGGCTGAAGAGATTACAAAGAATGAGGATAATGGTTTTAGCAAGGCGAGAGCAATCGAAAAATATTTTTCGCAAAATGGTTTTGTCTACAGTCAAAGCGATGTTGCTGTGCCTGGTGAAAACGATGATTATGTAGATCAATTTTTGTTTGAAACGAAAATAGGCTATTGTGATAATTATTCTACTTCTATGGTGACATTATTACGTTCGATTGGAATCCCTTCAAGATGGGTAAAAGGATTTACCGAAGGAGAAGTAATTAGAAGCAGGGCAGAAGGCAATGTGTATGAGATTTCGAATAATAATGCACATTCCTGGGTAGAAGCTTATTTTCCAGAAGTAGGCTGGGTAACTTTTGAGCCAACACAAGGTTTTTCGAATGAAAATACTTATCTAAATGATGTGAAAAATGAAGCGAATAATAAAGAAGAGGAGGAAGATCCACAGAAAAAAGAAGAAGTCAAACAAACGGAGCCCAAGCAGACACCTGAAAAACAATTGGATGGATCACAAAAGGAGACATGGTCTTTTGCAAAATGGTGGAGCATTGTAGAGCAAAATTGGAAGGGGATTTTCGGTATAATACTGGGTATTGCCTTTGTCGTTTGGCTGTTATATTTATACCGTAATAAATGGCTGCCGCACTATTTTATTTGGCGGTTTAAAAATAAAAATAAAGAGGAGGATTTTCCGAAAGCCTATGTAAGCTTACTGAAAGTACTAAAAATTGTGGGCTTAGGAAAAAAAGAAAATCTTACATTAAGGGAATATGCGAAACAAATTGATCATCTGTTTGAATCGAATGAAATGGCTATTTTAACGGCAAAATATGAAGAGTATTTATACAAAGGCAGTAAAAATCAAAGTGGTTGGAATGAATTAAAAGAATTATGGGAAAATTTAATTAAAAAAACTACGTCTTGACCATTAATTCGACATGTTGTTACAATATTCACATCTATATATATTACCTTCATATATCCTCGATAATATGGTTCGAGAGTCTCTACCGGATCACCTGAAATGGTCTGACTATGAAGGCAGATGAAGTCTTCATGATAGAATTAGGAGGATTGCTTGCGGCAAAACTCTTATTATCGTTAATTAAGACTAGAATTCTGCCTTCGTTTATTGGAGGAGAATTCTAGTTTTTTATTTATCCCACTCTTAACGGACAGTAAGCCCCCACCTCGGGGATGCCGAGAAATCGAGGAAGCTAGGTGGGGAAACTCGCCCGTAAAGATCCGAGTGAGAGGTACACAAACTAAGAACGCCACTTCCTGTGGCAACGTTTGTGTAATCCACATCCTGTGGAACTCAACTAACCATCAGTGGAGGATGAGGAAAAACCCCCACTGATGGAAGTTTACTTTATTCTTAATCGATAGAAGAAAAAGATAGGATGCTTTACTGCAGTGAATGTGGTATTTGCAAAAAAAATATCTTTTTAGCATGATTTTATCGTATTTTGAAAAAAATAGTAAAAAGATTATGATTTAAAATAGACTGATGGGGTGAAAATGATGGGGAAAGCAAGTATTCAAGATCAAGAAATGATTGTTGTTCTTGACTTCGGTAGTCAATATAATCAATTGATTACAAGACGTATCAGAGAATTCGGTGTTTATAGTGAACTACATCCACATACGATTACAGCGGAAGAAATAAAAAAATTAAATCCATCTGGAATTATTTTCTCTGGTGGTCCAAACAGTGTTTATGACGAAAATGCATTTGGCTGTGATGAAAAAATATTCGATTTAGATTTGCCTATCTTTGGTATTTGCTATGGGATGCAGCTTATGACAAAGCATTTAGGCGGGAAAGTAGAAAGAGCAAAGCATCGTGAATACGGTAAAGCAGTATTAACAATTGAGCATGATAATAAACTTTTCTCTGAATTGCCAAATGAGCAAACAGTATGGATGAGCCATGGAGATTTAGTGGTTGAAGCACCAGAAGGATTTCGTGTGGATGCAACAAATCCATCTTGTCCAATCGCATCAATGAGCAATGAAGAAGCAGGATTATACGCTGTTCAATTCCACCCGGAAGTTCGTCATTCTGTATATGGTAATGATATGCTGAAGAATTTTGTATTTGGCATTTGCGGCTGTAAAGGCGACTGGTCTATGGAGAACTTTATTGAAATTGAAATGGAGAAAATCCGCCAAACTGTTGGCGACAAAAAAGTTTTGTGTGCCCTAAGCGGTGGTGTAGATTCTTCAGTTGTAGCAGTGCTTATTCATAAAGCAATTGGCGATCAGTTAACATGTATATTTGTTGATCATGGGTTACTTCGCAAAGGTGAAGCGGACAGTGTAATGAAAACTTTTGCAGATGGCTTCCATATGAATGTCATTAAAGTAGATGCGAAAGAACGTTTCTTATCTAAGTTAGAAGGCGTAAGTGATCCAGAGAAAAAGCGTAAGATTATCGGCAACGAATTTATTTATGTGTTTGATGATGAAGCGACAAAATTAGAAGGAATCGATTACCTTGCACAAGGGACACTTTATACGGATATTATTGAAAGTGGAACAGCAACGGCTCAAACAATTAAATCGCATCATAATGTTGGCGGCCTTCCTGAAGATATGCAATTCCAACTGATTGAACCGTTAAATACTTTATTCAAAGATGAAGTAAGAGCATTAGGATCAGAATTGGGTATTCCAGATGATATTGTTTGGAGACAGCCATTCCCTGGACCGGGTCTAGGCATTCGCGTATTAGGTGCAATTTCGGATGAGAAATTAGAAATTGTTCGTGAGTCTGATTATATTTTACGTGAAGAAATTAAAAAAGCTGGTTTAGATCGGGATATTTGGCAATACTTTACTGTTCTTCCGGATATCCGCAGTGTAGGAGTTATGGGGGATGCTCGCACGTATGATTATACAATTGGAATCCGTGCTGTAACGTCCATTGATGGCATGACATCTGACTGGGCAAGAATCCCGTGGGATGTATTGGAAGTAATTTCAACAAGAATTGTAAATGAAGTAGACCATATCAACAGAGTAGTCTATGACATTACAAGCAAGCCGCCTGCAACAATTGAGTGGGAATAAAAAAAAGAACCTAGACATTTTTGGATTTCTAGGTTCTTTTTTATTTTTGGCTCTGTTAAACGTTCATGTTGATTTTGGAAGGAAATTTGCGAGACTCCTGCGGAAAAACGGGCAGGAAAGACCCCGAAGGGAGGTACGACCGAGGAGGCTTGCCAGTTCGTCCGCGGAAAGCGAGTGAATTTCCTGACCATTATAAATCAACAATGAAATTTAACAGTGCCTTATTTTTAAATAGGTTGTAAAAGTCGCTTAATCACTTCGTATTATTTAAGTATTTAGAAAGATACTAGGGGAAAAGATAAAAGTCTGAATGAGATTTGACCAAAAAACGAACATTTTATAAAATATAAATAAAAACGTCCGTTCTATTTATTGACGGATGAAAGACATGTTGATACACTGTACAAGCAGCTGAGAAATTTTATACTCGTATAATATTGGAGAATATGGTCCAAAAGTATCTACCGAGCTACCGTAAATAGCTTGACTACGAGGTAAGTGTATTTATAGGGATTTATATGAACTACTACTATTTATAATAAATATCATCCCTATTTCACAAACCCTTAGTCAACGCTCCTTCAATTTTGGAGTGTTTTTTTCGTTTATTCAACAAAGAGAAAAGGGAGACATCAATAAAATGAAAAAGTTTTTTCAATTCGAAGAATTAGGTACAAACTATCGCAAAGAATTTTTAGGTGGTTTTACTACATTTTTAGCAATGGCATATATATTGGCTCTTAATCCGTTTACATTAACACTAGGAGATGTAACAGATCTTAGCCCTGCATTAAGAATGGATTACGGAGCAGTATTTGTAGCAACAGCATTAGCTGCAGCAGTTGGATCTTTAATTATGGGGATATTTGCTAATTATCCAATTGCGCTGGCTCCAGGATTAGGGTTAAATGCATTTTTTGCCTATACGGTTGTTTTAACACAACAACAGCCATGGCAACATGCTTTAGCTGCTGTTTTTATCTCAAGTGCATTTTTCTTATTATTAACGATTTCAGGTCTGCGTGAAAAAATCATAAACGCAATTCCAGTAGAGTTAAAACTGGCGGTAGGTGCTGGAATTGGTTTATTTATAACATTTATCGGGTTGCAAAACTCAAAAATTATTGTGGATAATCCAGCAACACTTGTTCATATTGGAGATTTAACAGACCCAAAAACATTGTTAGCTATATTTGGCATTTTTGTAACAATCATTCTAATGGTAAGAGGGATTCATGGCGGAGTCTTTTATGGAATGATTATTACAGCAGTAGTTGGAATGATTTTTGGAGTAATTGATACTCCTACAAAAGTTGTTGATGCAGTTCCAAGTATTAAACCGACATTCGGTGCATTATTTTCTGCTTTTGGAGACAGCAGTTTTTATACGCAAAATATGCTGGTTGTAATCCTGACATTTTTATTTGTTGATTTCTTTGATAATGCAGGAACGCTTGTTGCTGTAGCAAATCAAGCTGGATTAATGAAAGATAATAAATTGCCAAGGGCAGGGAAAGCTTTGTTTGCTGACTCTATCGCATCTATGGTAGGATCTATATTTGGTACATCTACTACTACTTCTTACATTGAGTCTTCTGCAGGCGTTGCCGCTGGAGCTAGAAGTGGATTTGCAGCAGTCGTAACTGCAGGATTTTTCTTATTATCATTATTCTTTTTCCCATTGTTATCCGTTGTTACTTCTGCCGTTACAACACCTGCTTTAGTAGTAGTGGGGATATTAATGGTCGCTTCTTTAGGAAAAATAGAATGGACAAGATTTGAAATTGCTGTACCAGCGTTTTTAACGATTGTTGCCATGCCATTAACATATAGCATAGCAACAGGTATTGCTGTTGGGTTTCTTTTCTACCCAATAACCATGCTGGTAAAAGGTCGTGCGAAAGAAATAAATCCGATAATGTATGTATTTTTTGTAATTTTCGCCTTGTACTTTATTTTCTTGCAATAGGGCTATAGGAGAAAAGGGATCGCTTATAAGCGGTCCCTTTTCTATAAGAACAAAGGAGGAATTTCCAAAGAAAGAAGGAAGAACCAATCTTTCTAAATAAGAAGAGTACTAGTCTATATGAAGCTAATCAGGTTCTTCCGCTTTTCTTTGTTTTCAATTTTTTTCGTTGACTTCCTATTAAGACTTTAATAACATTAAGAGATCTAGAAGTCTGTCGGAGCGAGGAAAAGAGTATGTCTAAACTACTAATAAAAAAAGTGTTGAACAATAATGTGCTTATTGGTGAACACCCTTCCTATGAAGAAGTAGTTCTAATAGGAAAAGGGATAGGGTTTAATCATAAAAGAGGAGACTATATTGATACGGATATAGTGGAAAAATTATTTGTCTTAAGAAATGAAAAGGAACAAGTTAATTATTTGAAACTTCTCCCTCACGTAGACAATGAATTACTAGAAGTCATCATTTCTGCGATTGAACTAATTAAAATGAAAACAAATGCAGTGTTAAATGAGCATATTCATGTTGCTTTAACGGATCACATTATATTTGCCGCTTCTAGATTATCGAATGGATTAGTGCTTAATAACCCATTTCTTATAGAAACAAAAGCGTTATATCCTTTTGAATATCAAATTGCTGAAGAGGTAGTAACGTTGATAGAAGAACAGAAAGGACTCCATCTACCTACGGGTGAAATCGGTTTCATAGCGCTCCATATTCATAGTGCTATGATGAATAAAAATCTTTCAGAGGTTAATCAGCATTCGCAGCTAGTTACCAATTTGGTCAATCTAATTGAGGAACAATTAGATATAAAAATCGATAAAGACAGCATAGACTATATGCGGCTTATTCGGCATTTGCGATTTACTATAGAACGAGTTCATGATGGTGAAAAGGTAGAAGAGCCAGAAAAAATAACTTCTCTATTGAAAGATGAATACCCAGTATGTTATAATCTCTCATGGAAGCTCATGAAAGTGATGCAACAAACATTGAAAAAACCAGTCTATGATGCAGAAGCAGTATATTTGACTATGCATTTACAGAGACTTCAAAAGAAAGTTAAATAGCCATTATCTTATAACGTGTTACTGATTCGATCAGGCATGAGTGAAAAAGATGATTGATATAAAAGTTTTAGGGAAACTTATCCCTATAGCTTCTTTCAGTTATCTTCACTCATGCCTGTTTTTATTTTGACTTTTTCGATGATAACGCTTTTATGGGCGAAAAAACTTAGGAGGTAAGCGGAATGTTTAAAAAGTTGTTCGGTGTTTTACAAAAAGTTGGTAAAGCACTTATGTTACCGGTTGCTATTTTACCAGCTGCAGGTATTTTGCTTGCATTTGGTAATGCTCTTCAAAACCCTGCTTTGTTAGAGTTAGTACCATTTTTCGGAAATAGTGGAATAGTGATGGTTGCTTCTGTTATGGAAAATGCGGGTAATATTATATTTAGTAATCTATCCTTCTTGTTTGCCGTTGGAGTTGCAGTTGGTCTAGCTGGTGGAGAAGGAGTTGCGGGGTTAGCTGCTATTATTGGTTACCTAATTATGAATGTGACTATGGGGACGGTGCTTGGAATTGAAGCGAATGAGTTAAAAGGAAGTACAGAATATGCTTCAATTCTTGGGATACCGACACTTCAAACGGGTGTGTTTGGAGGGATCATCCTTGGTATAGTTGCTGCTTCCATGTATAATCGTTTCTTTGAAATTGAACTTCCTTCCTATTTAGGATTTTTTGCGGGCAAACGTTTTGTGCCGATTGCAACAGCTGTAAGTGCTGTGATTTTAGGGTTGATTATGATTGTTATTTGGCCTCCGATTCAACATGGCTTAAATGCTTTCTCTGAAAATATGTTAGGAGCTAATCTAACACTATCTGCTTTCATCTTTGGTTTAATTGAACGTGCGTTAATTCCTTTTGGATTACATCATATTTTCTATTCGCCATTCTGGTTTGAATTTGGTAGCTATACAACACAAGCTGGCGACATAGTTAAAGGTGATCAAAAGATTTTTATGGCTCAAATTAAAGATGGTGTTCAAAATTTAACAGCGGGTACGTTTATGGTTGGTAAATTTCCATATATGATGTTTGGATTGCCTGCTGCAGCATTAGCAATATACCAAGAAGCACGTCCGGAAAGAAAAGCAGTTGTTGGTGGATTAATGCTATCTGCTGGTTTAACTTCTTTCTTAACTGGTATTACAGAGCCATTAGAATTCTCGTTCTTATTTGTGGCTCCAGTATTATTTGGTATCCATGTTGTTTTTGCAGGGTTATCTTTTATGACGATGCAATTATTAAATGTTAAAGTTGGTATGACTTTCTCTGGTGGTTTAATTGACTATGTATTATTTGGTTTAATTAATCCTCAAACAAATGCATGGATTATTATTCCTGTAGGTATCGTGTTTGCGCTAATTTACTATTTTGGCTTCCGTTTTGCGATTCGCAAATTTAACCTGAAAACACCTGGCCGTGAAGATGAAGTGCAAGAAGAAGCATCAGATGGTGCTGCTAATGATCTTCCATACGAAGTGTTAAAAGCAATGGGTGGACAAGACAATATTGCTCATTTAGATGCTTGTATTACACGCCTTCGTGTTGAGGTTAAAGATAGTAAAGAAGTTGATAAAGATCGCTTGAAACAACTAGGTGCTGCGGGTGTGCTTGAGGTTGGTAATAACATTCAAGCAATATTCGGTCCTCGTTCTGAAACTATAAAAGGTCAAATGAGAGATGTCATGAGTGGGAAAAGGCCACGTCCAGTTACGACGCCATCAATGGATAAAGAAGTGACACAACAAATTGAAGATGTAAATCCAAAACCTTTACAAAGTGCTGGCGGAAATGATTCCATTGTTGCACCAATCAAAGGACAATTAGTACCAATTTCAGAAGTTCCGGATCCGGTTTTCTCCGGGAAAATGATGGGGGATGGATTTGCGATAATCCCATCGGAAGGTACTGTT
>NZ_JBQTCY010000021.1:0-54067 GCF_052663225.1 Niallia sp. 03133 | reverse complement strand
GTTTTGAAGTTTAGCTTGATGACATTGCCACTGGCCCCCCACGTCTATCTACTAATTGTAAAAGCAAGTTCTCTAGATTAATGGTATAATGAATATAACATTTTTTTAAGATCCGGAGGTTGGAACGATTGTCTCCATTAAACAGACAGCAGCTAGATCAAATACGTGACGGACGCAAGGAGCAGATAAAGCAAGCGGCGCTTAAAATGTTTGCCCGCAGAGGGTATACAGGAACGAAAACGAGCATGATTGCGAAGGAAGCTGGCATTAGCGAAGGACTAATTTACCGTTATTTCAATTCTAAAGAGGAACTTTTTACAACGCTCATCCAAGAATTGATGGAAGAAGCAAGGAGGGAACTCGAGTATGTTCGATACTTACCGGGAACTCCCTTTGAACAAATTAGAAACTTAACGAAAAACATGCTTGATAAGAACAATATGTATGCCTTTATGTTAATGGAACGTACTCGCAAGGCTGATGATGTTCCAGAAAAGGTCAAACAGATCTTTGAACAAGTTTCAACAAATGTTTTGATCGATCCGATAGTTCCTATCTTCGTTAAAGGGCAGGAATCAGGTGAATTTTCTCCAGGTGAACCCAGAAGGATGTTGTCATGGTATTTTACCATCATCAACAGTCTTCTTATTCAAGATGAGGTTGATGAAGAGTATGGGTTACCAGATGTAGATGTGTTAATACGTATTTTAACAAAGTAATTTCCGAAGAAGATTTTGATATACAATTTCATACCTTCGTTCTTCCATAATCGGGCGCGTTTATTTAGGAACCCGACTTTTCGTATAGGGGGAATTTAGACTGGGTGATTCGAGTACAGAACTAATGGAGGGGTTTCAGTGATCTATTTAATTACTGGACCGATGGCAAGTGGTAAATCTACTGTTGCTGAATTGCAAAAAAATTCAACAAGTCAGTACACTTACGTGGGGATATCTTTCGTAAAATGATCGTTTCTGGCCAAAAAGAAATGAACGAAAATCCTAGTGTAGAAGCCGAAAATCAGCTAGATTTGCGCTATCAACTAACAGCAGAGGTTGCAAAAGGTAACAGTAAAGCCGGTTTTACTGTTATTGTGCAAGATAATTACTATGGTGAAAAACTTCCGTATTTTCTTGAATTAATGGCTCCTGAGAAAGTGGAACCTATTGTTTTAACTCCTAATGCTGATGTTATCCGAGAAAGAGAGTGTTATCCGAGAAAGAGAGCTTAATAGAGACAAGGCCGGATATATCGGCTTTGACGTTGATAGTTTACGAAAAGAGTTTTTAAAAACTACTCCGCATATCGGATTATGGATTGATAATAGTGTAGAATAGCCGCATGAAACAGTTGATCACATTATGAATGAGTTAGGAATTGAATCAAACTAAAAATTCGCATAGGTAAATAATGTCTTATGGCATGAAAAAGAACGAATCGTTGCCGTCCCCCATTAGAAGCTACTCAGTTATTCCGTTAAAGGGCGCAATTCTTGTACAAGGAATTGTGTCTTTTAGTATTATAAAACTTGATTTGCACTTCGATGAGTATACTACGAAATCGTATTAGCTCATTCTGACCATCTTGGGACTAGCGCTACGTTAGACTCTATAATTTTAATTAAAAAGAAAAATATGGTAAAATAGTTTTATAATGTATAAGGAGGCATAATTTTTTGACTAATTCAATTAAAAATGTGGAAAAGGATTTTTTAGATTATGTAAAAAAAATGGGGTCTTATAATGAGGCTTTAGCATTAATCTACTGGGATTTAAGAACAGGGGCGCCTAAAAAAGGATTAGATCAACGAACAGAAGTGATAGGCGTATTATCATCTGAACTGTTTAATATGTCAACATCACCAGAAATAGCAGCATACATATCCCAATTAACGGTTGAGAAAATACAGCATGAATTGTCAGAAATAACAATAAAAACGATTCAAGAAATAAAAAAAGAATATGAACGCAATAAAAAAATTCCTCCTGAAGAATTTAAAGAATATGTGATGCTTCAGTCAAAAGCAGAAAGCGTATGGGAAGAAGCGAAAGAAAAGTCAGATTTTTCATTATTCCAGCCATATTTAGAAAAATTAGTTGCTATGACCAAAAAATTCATTGGATATTGGGGATACGAGGGGAATAAATATAATACGCTGCTGGATACGTATGAACCAGGCATGACGGTGGAAATATTAGATAAGGTATTTTCAGAGCTGCGAAATAAAATTGTCCCGTTAGTACAAAAAATTTCTCAATCCCATCATAAACCAGATACTTCCTTTTTATTTGAAAAGTTTGCAAAAGAGAAACAGCGTGGTTTCAGTTTAGAAATTTTGAAACAAATTGGTTATGACTTTGATGCTGGAAGATTAGATGAAACAGTACATCCTTTTGCTACAGGAATAAATCCAGGAGATGTCCGAATCACCACAAAATATGTGGAATCAGACTTTCGAGTAGCTGTGTTTGGAACAATCCATGAGGTAGGTCACGCTTTATATGAACAAAATATTTCGAAAGAACTAGTTGGAACGCCGTTATGCACTGGAACATCCATGGGTATTCACGAGTCACAATCTTTGTTTTATGAAAACTTTGTAGGCAGGAATTTTTCCTTTTGGAAACAAAATATGGAACTTTTAAAGTCATATAGTAGTGGTCAGTTTGAACAAATTTCAACTGAGGATTTTTATCGAGCAATAAATGAATCCAAGCCTTCTTTAATCAGAATTGAAGCCGATGAATTGACCTATCCTTTACATATCATTATTCGCTATGAATTAGAAAAAGCACTTTTTAACGATGAAATAGAAGTAAAAGATTTACCTTCATTATGGAATGAAAAATATCAGTCATATTTAGGAGTAACTCCTTCCAATGATGGAGAGGGCGTATTGCAGGATGTTCATTGGGCAGGTGGAAGCTTTGGTTATTTCCCTTCCTATGCTTTAGGATATATGTATGCTGCTCAACTTAAAAATACGTTATTAAAAGATATTCCTGAGTTTGATGAGTTATTGGAAAAGGGAGAATTAACTCTAATTAAGGAGTGGCTGAATGAAAAGATACACCAATACGGCAAAGCAAAAAAGCCGCTTGAAATTTTAAACGATGTAACTGGTGAAGGATTAAATCCCAATTATTTAGTGGAGTATTTATCGAATAAATACAGTGATGTTTATAAGCTTTCATAACAGAGAATAGTAAATCAGATGTACGATTAAGAATATGGCTGATGGAGCACAGCAAGCAAAAGTAGTAAAAAGCAATGCACAAGCGATTTCGTCTATGAAACGCTTGTGCATTTTTATTAACAACTATGATATTCTAGCAGAAATCGATCCGTTTTATCCAAAGTATGATGAAAGGAAAAACCGAGATCTTTAGCAGGAAGTATGTATAAGACAAGGGATCTTCAAGGACAAAAAGAGATAGAAACTGAAGAAAATCTTAGATAGTGGTTTGCAGGAAGCAAACGAACTCAACTTAGCATGATGTAGGACTTTTCCATAATATCTCCTGTTCTTGGCCCATAAGTTTCCATTTAACCGTTAAAACTGCTCTCCTTATTTACCATAGTTTATAACCGCTGCTGCCAGGCGGTGCGTGTTGAATCATGGAATACAAAGGAATGGCATAAGCAATGATTATGACAAATATAGCAATAGAAATCCAAAGCTTCCAGTTTTCCAGTAGAAGAAGAGGTTTATGCTGCTCCGCAACATCTGGTTTTGCGACAGGAAATTCTTCTATTCCTTTTGGAGCAAAGAAAGCTAAAGAGATGACTAAATATAAGGCAATTAATAAACTAATAAACAAAATACTTCCGCCAATAGCTTGTCCTATCTGATAGAACATCCAATCAGAAGCCTGTTTTGCACCGCCATAATCGGTATATGCAGTTCTTCTTGGTGCACCTAATAGCCCCGCAATATGCATGCTGCCTGACATCATTGTCATTCCGCCAGCCCATGTAGCTCCTTGTATGATGGCAATTTTATTTAATTTTTTTGTTAATGTTCGCCCTGTCAAGTGTGGTATAAGAAAATAGGATATGCCAAAAAACGTTAATGTTACTGTTGTAGAAATGGTTAAATGAAAATGTCCAGTAATCCATAAAGTGTTATGAACAACAGCATTCATCTGGCTGGAGGCATTTATAATGCCGCCTGCTCCTCCAGGAATAAAAGCAATCATACCAATAAATGGGACCAAAAATCTAGCATCCTTCCAAGGTAATTTTTTTAACCAAGAAAATAAGCCAGTATTTTGATAACTTCTACCGAATGCTTCGAATGTGGCAAACATCGAAAAAGCAGTCATAAAAGAAGGAATGATCACAACAAATGTTAAAATAACTTGGAAAAACTTCCATCCCTGTCCAATTCCCGGTTCCATCAACTGATGATGAAATCCGACAGGAATGGAAAAAATTAAAAATAATAAAAAAGAAAATCGTGCTAATGAATCAGAATATAGTTTCCATCCTATAATCTTAGGGATGATAACATACCATGACATATAGGCAGTTAATAACCAAAAATAAACAAGCGGATGGCCAAAATACCAAAATAATGTTCTGCTTATGACAACATTAACAGTTGAATGCCACCCTAAAGACCATGGAATTAATTGAAAAACAATGGTACCAGCAACTCCAAGGGAAGCAATAATCCATATAAGAGTATTGACAACAGCCATAAATGTTAAAAGAGGGCTTAAGCGCCCTTTATTTGCTTTTTTCCAGGCAGCATAGCGGCAAATAATGGCGATTCCTTCCAACCAGCTTCCGAATATAATAAATGCAAGGCCTGCATAAAAAATCCAATGTGCCTGAAGCGGTGCATAAAACGTATATAAAACGGTTGCTTTATTTAGTAAAATCATGAATACAGCCATTATAGTGCCTAAAACCATGATTATGTAGCCAAGCCATGCGATCCTCCTCATGGAAGAAGAAAAGCAGCCTGCAGTTCTTGATACTGCGGCCAGCATAAATCCAAAAATAAAAAAGGTAGTAAAAACAAGTGCTAAAAGAACACCATGAACAGTTAACACTTGATAATAGCTTATATTAAATGGGAGAATCAATTTTCCCGTTTTAATAAATACTTGTAAAAGACCTGCAAATCCTCCAAGGCCCAACGCTAAATAGGCAATAAATAAATGTGATTTAATGAGTAAACCGTCTTCCGAACATATTATTTTTTTATTTTGCATATTCTACCACCTGAATCGTACCCGACATAAAATGATGTCCATTCCCGCAATATTCATTGCATAAAACAAGAAATTCTCCTGCCTTCTTAAATACTGTTACATATCCTGATACAAGACCAGGTTCGAGCATTAAGTTAATAGTGGTACCCACTACTTCAAACCCATGAATAACATCCTTAGAAGTGGCGATAATTTTTATTTTTGCACCTTCGGGAACTTTAATGGTTGAAGGAGTAAATTGGAAGGAGGAAGCAACCAGAACAAGTTCATATTCCCAATCCCTGCCTGATACCTTATATAATCCCGGTTTATTAAATGGTTTGGTTCGGTCCACCTTTTTAGGGTTAATCACTGTAGTTGCCGTAGAAGTATGCATATGATTAGAGTGCATGCTTTGAAAAGCAAGTACAAGTAAAAAAAGAACCAATGTTAAACTACCAATAAAAAGAATGATTTTTTCTAACTTATGTAGCTTCAAATTCTGTTCCTCCTAGATTTATCCCACTCTTAACGGGCAGTAAAACCCCCATTGATGGAAGGTTCACTTTATGAGCGAAGTAAAAAAATAGAATAAATGCAGACCCACATCCCAATAAGGATGATGATTAAAAAAATAAGCAAAATAAATGTGCCGAGAAGGGATGAAGCTGGGTAAACAGTTTTTTTGTTGTTTTTAAACACAACTTTAAGCACCTCAATATCTAGAATATAGTTGAACATAAAATATATCTTCAAAAAAACTTAATCCTATGGAATCTTACTACCTTACTTGTAGCAAAATATAAGCCTTGTTTCTAGGATAATCGCGATTATTCACATATTTGTCATTATTAAAAGTGTTATAGATTATGATAGCACGTTTTTCCGTTTAACTAATATTCTATTATAAGTTGACTAAAAAGTGGATGTGAATAAAATGGAGAAATTTTATTGTGAACATTGTCGTATTATTTATAAGGAGCCAACTATTTGTCCTGTTTGTGAGGGAAAAGTTGAAAAGAAAATAAAAATTGAAGTGCAAAGCCAGGATTCAAAAAAAAAGTTATGAATTTTGATTAGTATGAAATATGCAGTCTCTCCAATATTAGGACTCCACTTTATCATGGAGAGGCTGACATAAGGAAACTTTGTCTACCAATGTTTTTTTAGCTTTCCAACATTAATATAATGGTTAATTCACCAACAGTATGAAGGGATATAGGTAACCGGAGTGCTTTAGTAAAACCATACATCTTCGTTTCTCCGACAAGAACGGTTGGTGGAGTTATGTCCATTTCTATCCCGTTTTTGGATACAAATGTAGAAAGGTTACCGGCAATCATATTTCCAAGCTCACCAGAAAAAGATTCTAACATATCGCCTTCAAGTGCCATCCCAAACATAGCTTCTCCAAGTTTGCCAAAAACCTGTTCATTTCCATCTATAATAATTCTGCCGCGAAAATCCCCTGTTAGTCCTATTAATACACCGAGAGACTGCTGTGTAAAAGGTGCAGGAATAAGAACTGGTTTATCAATGGAAATGTCAAAAGGGAGAACACCTTTAACAGATTCAATAGTCCCATTTAATATTTCTGTTGCACTTTTTGTTAATGTCACCAAACATTCCCCCAAATAATCAATTAACATCATCTTATCATACTTTTAGACCGGTTGGATAAGCAAAATTAAAAAATAATAAAAATGATATAGTACCTTATTCCTTTGTTTTGCAAGCTTGAATAGTTTTAAATACCTAATGGGAATAAAATTATATTTTTGCTGAAAGTTAATGGGGCTTTAAAAAACGGCATTTAAAATCCCTCTTTTTAGATCCTTTATGCTTATTGGTAATTATTAATAGTGAATTATTTATGTGAAAACTTTATACTAATATTGCACAGCAACTCCTTCAAAACATTTAGGGATGTCCTTTACTACAGGACAATCCTTTTTTTAAATGTGGAATAGAAAAAATTTTCGAAAAATTTACGTAACGTATTGAAAATGATTATCGTTAATGATAAACTGTAATTGAATTTGAAAATTATTCTCATTAACAGAGGAAAGAAGGTGTAACGAATGGTAGCTATTTCAATCGGAGCAACGGTAGTAGGTTATTTATTTGTTATGAAGCATGTTTTAAATAATGTTAGCAAAACAGCAGATCAAAAATAATCATAATGTACATAAATATAAAATTTATTTGATAAAATCCGATATACATATTGGATTTTTTTTATTGCACATAAAGTGGATTCTTTATAATTTTATCACGTTTAATAGATTTTACTTTAATGGACGAAGAAAAATAGGTAAAATATAGGTATCTTGAATAAAAGGAGTTTCTTATGCTGCCGTCAACCTCTTCAGTAAAAACCCTGAACCGTTTAGCAAAGTTTCATTACTTTTTTTTGGGAAAAAAGGATTTTATCAATGCCGAAAAAATGAAAGCGTTATTAAAGAAGACATATTACGAAGAATTTACACTTACTTTCTGTGGACACTATTCAGCAGGTAAATCAAGTTTAATTAATCATTTATTAAAAACAGATACATTGCCATCCAGCCCTATACCAACTACTGCAAATATCATTCGCCTGCGAAAGGGCGAAAAGCTTGCAAGAATTCATACTCCATTCGGTAATACGATATTGTATGAGAATGTTGATAATATAAAAGAATTGCAGAACTTATGCAAAAACAATAAAGATGTAAAAGAAATGGAAATAAGTCTTCCAACCATAAAACTCCCATATTCTGTGATAGTAATAGATACACCTGGAATAGACAGCACTGATCAAGCTCATTTTTTATCAGCTGATTCCAGCATTCATTTATCTGATATTATTTTTTATGTGGTTGATTATAATCATGTTCAATCCGAAGTCAATGTTGCTTTCTTAAAAAAATTGAAGGAAAATGGAAAAGATTTTATCCTTATCATTAATCAAATGGATAAGCATAAGGAAGAAGAACTGTCGCTGCTTGCATTTAAACAAAGTGTTAAAGCTAGTTTTTCTTCTTTTGGAATTAAACCAGCTCATCTATTTTTTATCAGTGTAAAAGAAAAAGACCTGCCTTTTAATGAATTGCAAGAATTGCAGACTTATATAGAAGCAACCATAAAGAAGAAAGATCATCTTCTTCCAGTGACTACTGAGCAATCTTTTTCTAAAATTCAAAAGGATCATCTCCAGTTTATGAATGAAAAAAGAAAAGAGCAATTAGCAAAAGTAAATGAAATCTTAAAAAACGGTGGAAACAAAGAGTGGAAGGTTTTAGAACAAGAAAAGCAAATTTTCCAATCCGAAGTAGACTCCATTTGGAATGTTTTTTTTCAACAAACAGATAGTTGGGAAAATAGTATTGCTTCCTTAATAAAAAATGCCTATTTAATGCCTTATCAAAACAGAGAGCTTGCAAAAGACTACGTAGCTTCTGAACAAAAAGATTTTAAAATCGGTTTTTTTTCCACTAAACAGAAAGTTGAAAAGGAAAAAGAAAAGCGGTTGGATGACTTTAGTAAACAACTGATGAAGTATACGCAGCTGCAAATTATTTCACCGCTTATTCAGTTTTTTGAAAAAAACAAAGCAAAAAATGAAGGCGTTAATATGATGGTGATGGAAAAGATTGAAAACTATCCAATGCCAATAAATAGGAACAACTTGCATCAATTTGTAAATAAGCATGCCATTTTGTCTGAAAATTATGTTCTTCACTTTTGTGGAGAAGTCGAAAATTATATAAAATCAAAAGTGAAAATAGAAGCTTTCAGGTGGATGGAGATAATGAAACAGGAGCATCAACACCAAACAGAACAAAAATTGTCAGAAACAAAAAAAGCACTTCGAAAAAGTACTTTATTAGTGGAGGCAAAGCAAAAGCAGCAGCAAATCATGTCTGATTGGCAGGAATGGAAAAAGCAGCTCGCCGATATATCAATCGATAAAGACGATCATTCAATAGACTTTTTATCGTTGATAGAAGAAAAAGCTGCACAAGAACGAGTAATTCCACCACTATGTATTGATAAGACAATGGAGACAGATCAAGTGGAAATAGTAGGAATATCAGCTGATGAGAAACACTTTATTTCAGAGAACGACATAGAGAAAATATTAGTGGATTTAAATAACTTAAGCGATTTAATCAAAGAACTTTCAGGGTTTAAGCAGATTGCATCAAAAATGCTTAAAAAGATAAACAGCATTCGAACAAAGGAGTATAAAATTTGTTTATTTGGAGCTTTTAGTGCAGGAAAATCTTCTTTTGCAAATGCATTAATAAATTATCCTTTACTTCCTGTTTCTCCTAATCCGACGACTTCTACAGTAAATCGAATTGTACCAATTGATATAAACAATCCGCATGGTACAGTGAAAGTATATTGGAAAACGGAAGAGGAAATAAGGATGGAGTTAAAGGAGCATTTACAACTCTATCAAGCAGAAGCAGATTCATTATCATCCAGCATTTCGATTATCCAAAACATCATTCAGATGCAAAAGGAGGATTTTTCTTCCAACCATCATTATTTACAGGCTTTCCTGAGTGGATATGAAGAAAATGCTTCTTTTCTTGGGACAACAACAGTTTCTAATACAAGGATGTTGGCTAATTATGTGGCAGCTGAAAAAAACGCTTGTTTTATTAAGAGCATTGATGTGTTTTTTGATTGTGATTTAACGAGGAAAGGTATTACGCTGATTGATACGCCTGGAGGAGATTCAATTAACAGCAGACATACTGCAGTAAGCTTCGATTATATAAAAGAAGCGGATTGCATCCTTTATCTTTCGTATTATCATCACTCTTTTTCAAAAGCAGATGAGGAATTCTTATCACAATTAGGAAGATTGAAAGAAGCGATGGAAACGGATAAAATGTTTTTCATCGTAAACGCAATGGATTTAGCAGAGTCCGATGCAGAACTGATAGAAGTAATGCAATATTTGGAGCAGCAGCTTCAGAAATATGGAATTCGTTATCCGCGAATATCGCCTGTTTCGAGTTTATATTACAAAAACAATGATTATAGAACGTATCTGGATCAATTGAAGGGAAAACTAGCTGCTTTTATTCAAAAAGAATGGATGAATATTACGCTTGTGTCCTTACAGAATGATGGAATAGAAGCAATCTCATTATTAAAAAAATGGCTGCATGCTTCTAAAAATAACAAACAAGAAAAAGAAAAAGAAATGAAGCGTTTGCTGGCTGAAAAACAAGTTGTTTTGTCTAATTTCCAAAAGGAAGAATCCGTCTATTTGCAAAAAAAGATGAACAAAGAAATAGAAGAACAGCTGTTTTATCTGCAGCAGCGTGTATTTTTCCGAATTAATGATTTGGTGAAGGAAGCCTTTCATCCTAGCATTCTGGCAGGGAAAAATATTAAAAAGGAACGATTCATAGCACTGCAGGTTTTTTTACAGCAAATAAGCTTCGAATTTGAGCAGGAGCTGCGGGCAGCAAGTCTTCGTTTGGAAATATTCTATAACAAATTCAGGCACACTGTATATACGGAGATAAAACAGAAAATAGCTTCTGATAATGGAGATATTATTTTATCCTGGGATGAAGGCAGGAGGATTAAGGTATCCTTTCACGCTCCATTTCGTACGTTGGATCAAACGGTTTTTAAATCAGCGCTCCACTTTTATAAAAATCCGAGAAGTTTTTTTGAACAGAATGATCGGAAATTTTTAACGGAAGAACTCATAAAAACCTTAAAGCATTACAGCAAGGAATTTATTCAAAAAGAAACAACAAGACTGCAAAGCTATTTTATTGAAAACTGGAAAATGCATTATAAAGAGGATAATGACCAGTTTATTTTGCAGGCTGAAGAATATTACGAAGGCAAGCAAGCTTTGCTGGTGGATTCAGAAAATATTCATTTAATAGAAACAATTTTAGCAAAAGTAGATCAAGCAGGTTTTTTACAAGGAAATGGGTAAAAGACAGCGAATATATTAGGGAAGGAAAGAAAGGGTGATTATATTGAACTTTGTGGTAGACCCAGAATGGCTGTTGAATAACTATAAGAAAAAAGATGTTAGAGTGCTGGACTGTCGTTTTAATTTAGCAGATCCTGAGGAAGGGAGTAGGCTTTTTGAGAAAAATCATATTCCGCAAAGCATCTATTTTGATTTAGAAGAGGATATGTCTTCTCCAGTTAAAAAGCATGGAGGTAGACATCCATTGCCAGATATTCAAGAATTAAAAACCAAATTTGAAGAAGCAGGAATAGATGGAAATACAAAGGTTGTAGCATATGATAACGGAGAAGGTGCATATGCTGCCAGAATGTGGTGGCTGTTAACATATTTAGGGCATAAGCAGGTATATGTTCTAAACGGAGGCTATAAAGGATGGCTAGAGAAAAAATATCCCACAACTGCAGAAAAAGCAGTTTTTAATCGGTCGATTTTCCCTGTTCATGTAGATAAAGCAATTATGGCTGACTATAAAGAAATCTATGAGATTGTTCAGTCTGATGAAACGCAAACCGTGTTAATTGATTCAAGAGAATATAAACGCTATATTGGTGAAATCGAACCGATAGATAAAAAGTGCGGACATATTCCAGGTGCAATAAATAAAGTATGGACAGAGGGGACGGATAATGGCTATTATCTATCAGAAGGAGAACAGAAAAAGCGATTCAGCGATTTAGATTCACAATGTTCCTATATTGTTTATTGCGGATCAGGGGTAACTGCAGCTCCTAATTTTTTGGCTTTAAAGATGGCGGGTTTTGAAAAAGTAAAGCTGTATCCTGGAAGTTTTAGTGATTGGATTTCTTATGAAGATAATAAAGTGGAAACAAAGAAATAGAGATTAGCAGGTAAAGTGATATTTTGGAAACAAAAGCCTGCCAATTTAAAACGTTCATCAATCTGTTATAATAGACCTTTAGAAAAAAGGAGAGATGAATAAATTGAATCAAAAAAACACCCCTTCCCTTATGCTGGTTGATGGAATGGCCTTGTTATTCCGAGCATTTTTTGCGACAGCAGTTACCGGGCAATTTATGATAAACAGCAAAGGAACACCTACTAATGCAATCTACGGTTTTGTGAAGCATTTTTTTACTGCGATGGAACAATTTAAGCCGACGCATGTAGCGGTTTGCTGGGATATGGGAAGCACTACCTTTAGAACAGAATTGTATCCTCATTATAAAGCGAATCGATCAGAAGCGCCTGTAGAACTGCTTCCTCAATTTGATTTAGTAAAAGAAGTGGTTGAAAGTTTTCAAATTCCCAATATTGGCATAGTTGGGTTTGAAGCAGACGATTGTATAGGAACCATTGCAAAAAAGATGAAAGGAAAAGCAAAAGTAACCATTTTGACAGGAGATCAGGATATTTTACAGCTGTTGGATGATCATATATCTGTTGCCTTATTAAAAAAGGGCTATGGCAATTATCTCGTTCATACACCTGAATCTTTCTTTGAAGAAAAAGGAATAAACCCAGGTCAAATGATTGATTTAAAAGCATTAATGGGAGATCCTAGCGATAATTATCCAGGGGTCAAAGGCATTGGAGAAAAAACAGCATTAAAACTCTTACAAGAACATTTGGATATCAATGGCATCCTAGCCAATATTTCTAAACTAACCAAAAGCCAGCGCTTAAAAATTGAAACAGAATTAGAAATGCTCCATTTAAGCAGAGTTTTAGCGGAAATAAAATGCGATGTTCCAGTGGAATGTTTATTGGAAGACAGTTTATGGAATATTAATCCAGAGTTGGCCATTAATAAATTTATTGAGCTAGAATTCAAACATTTTCATCATTATGTTCAAAAAAAAGAAGAAAGTACTTTATTTTAAAGTGAACCTAACCATCAGTGGGGTTTTCTTTATCCCCCACTGATGGAAAGCTTGCGGTCCACAGGAAGTGGCGACCTTAGTCTGTGTACCTCCTCGGACCTTTACGGGCAGTTTCCCCCACCTAGCTTCTTCGATTCCTCAGCATCTTGAGGTGGGAGAGCTTACTGCACGTTAAGAGTGGGATAAAAGGGCAATTCTTTCTGGGAAGTCAAAGCCTGCAGAAACAAAAAACTTCTCTTCTGCTTGGCTTTGCAGGAAAGGAAGGCTCTTTTTATCATTTCCCGACAGAAGACTTCCACCTCAAGGAATGTAAAGGGAAAAGCCTAATGAGTAGGTAGGAGATTAATATCTGCTGGCGTTAGCCAAAACTTTTCTAATCGGCCAGTTTGTACGGCGATAAACAAGACGCTTGCGCTTTTCTATTTTGTATTTTTTTTCTTTGCTGCGTTTTCTAATTTGCTTTTTGGATTGGCTGTTTTGTCATCATCTTGGCCAAATCCTTGTGGATTTACTCCTCCTGCAGCGATGCCTTTATTCGTATGATTTTTTAAACTCATGATTTTCTTCCTCTCTTTTTTAATAGAAATTTGGAAATAAAAACTTACAGATAGTATTAGCATTTTCGCATAAATTAACCGCTGTTTATGGAAAATATCGTTGAGGTGAGAAAATGAATAAGGGTGTAATTGTTGCGTTGACAAGTATTGCAGCAGCTCAAGGAATGAAAATCCCTCTTTATTTTATGAAAACAGGGAAATGGAAACCTGGGTTGTTTTTTCAAACTGGTGGAATGCCAAGTTCTCATTCAGCAGGCGTATCGTCCTTGACGACATTTATTGCATTTAAAAAGGGAATTCCAACGATTGATTTTGCCTTATCACTCGTTTATGGATTAATAGTCATGTATGATGCACAAGGAATAAGAAGACAAACAGGAGAATTAACCTTGAAAGTGAATGATCTAGGGGAATTAGTCGATAAAATTAGCAATGAGGAGAAGGTTCCTTTTGAAGAGAAACAGCCAAAAAAATTAAAAGAAATGCTGGGGCATCAGCCATTGGAAGTAGTCGGCGGCGCCATTCTTGGGATAATGATTGGTTATATTGGCCATTTAAGCTCAAAAAAGGATAGAAAATGGATGAAAAATAAAGTAACATTATGGTAAGAAGGAAGAAGAGAGGATTTGGCGTTATTTGAAAACATTAGAAGAGTATTTGCTGTTTTTACAAAGCAAAGGCTTTTTGTTCGGGGAAGATTCTGTAGGTTTTATTTATTTTGGAAAAGCTTTAACGAATGCAACAGATGAAATAAGCATGGCAGCAATAGAATGCACATTGAAAATTCAAAAACGTTTTGATGGAAGTTTTTATGTGTCTTTACTTGAAATGTTTGTCCATAATAAAATTAGGACGAAAAAGCAAGCAATTCACTATATAAAACACAACAAGCTATTCCCATTGTAGAACATCTGCTTATGTTCTACAATGGGAGTTTTTTGTTGATGAGAGAAAAATGGCAAGTTGAAAGAAGACACCCTGCGCTTTTTTATGATGCAGACTTTATTTTAGGCTATGTTAAACGATAATGTTGATTGTGGAAGGAAATTTGCGAGACTTCTGCGGAAAAACGGGCTGGAAAGACCCCGCAAGACGGATACGAGCGAGGAGTTTTGCCAGTTCGTCCGCGGAAAGTGAGTAAATTTCCTGACCATTTATAAATCAACAATGAAATTTAACAGAGCCTTATTACCTGTTAATATTATTTGCAAGGCAAAACTGATTACACATATAAGCACGTAAAAATCCCCTTTTTGAAAAGACAATGTATCAACAACGGTTAATAGATACAAACCTACTGCAGCGAACAAGACACCTATTATACTTTTGATGGATAATTTATTTTTGAAAAAAATAAAAAGGAATAACGGGACTAGAACAACACTTAAGCCTGTAATAAACCCTGCCTTTGAACTAGTTGTGTAAAGTAAACCGATCGTCTGGCTTGCATATCCTAAAATCAGTAAAAAACCAAGAATAAATCCTGCTTTTAAACAAGAAAAATTTAATGATTTTATTTCGCTAGATTGAAAAACAACAAGCCATAGAAATAAGAATAGGGCAGTGATAAAAAAACGGATCGCATTAAATGCATGTGGTTCTAAAAAGAATACAGCATTCTGTACGATAACAAATGTAGACCCCAAAATAAAAGCAACGGATAATAACAGCAAATCAGAGCGTTTTAATGTAAAGTTCATTTACTTAACAGCCTCTATCTGCAGTGTTTTGTCTAATTGCTATACGGGCAAGTTCATCTGCTGTTTTATTATTGCTGCTCGGGATCCATTTCATAAAAAATAAATCTAGTTTTTTTGTTAATAATAAAGCTTGTTCAAGTAATGGAGCATACTGTTTATTTTTTACAAATTGTTTTTCTACTGCTTGATTAACTAGTTGGGAATCTGTACGAAAGCTCACAGTTTGATAATTTTTTTCTACGCAAATTTCTAATGCTTTAATAAGGGCATGGTATTCCGCTTCGTGATTGCTCATATTTCCAAGAGGGATAGAGTATTTTTCCGCACTGCCATGGCCTTTTATAAAGATGCCTGCACCGCTGGGACCGGGGTTGCCTGCACTTGCACCATCAATGTATACTTCAATCATAATATTAAACCTCCCATTTAAAAACTATTGAATATGCAGATAATAAGTTTCAGGATGAATGTTCTAATTCGAATAGAATTGCATGAACACTTATACAAAGCTTATAGGAAGCATACGTTATAAACAGACTATACACTTCATAATATAAATACATCTTGTTTTCCACCATAGGAATGAAGTTGTTGTTTATACTTGACTTATTATAACGTGAATAAGGAAGGTTTGTACGAAAAAAAATTTCATATATTGGAAAATAGATATTAAATAAAAGGGGCATAAAAAATGAAGTATAAACTCGAATGGAAATATGTATTAAATAAAGAAAATGAAACGTATTTTACTTCTGATTGGATGACAGCTAATATTGCGATTATAATAGGTGAAGATATTGAAAAAAGCAAAAAGGGAAAAGACCTTTTATTTTATGATGAAAAAGGAACAGCATGGAATTTGAAAGAATTAAAAAAATTATCGGAAATCATAGAAGAAGAACCACATGATTTTTTAATTTATTTTGATGGCGGCTATAATAAAGAAGAAGAACTTGCAGGCATTGGGGTTGTGTTATTTTTTCATCAAGGAAAAAAGAAATTTAGGATTCGAGCCAATGAATTATTTCATGAGATGAAAACAAATAATGAAGCAGAATACGCTGCATTTTATCATTCTTTAAATTTACTGGAAGAATTAAATGCACATGGTGTTACATGTGAATTTAGAGGCGACTCACAAGTAGTCTTGCAGCAGCTTGCTGGAGAATGGCCATGTTATGAAGAAGAATTAAATAAATGGCTGGATCGTATAGAAGAGAAAATCAAAGCATTAAATTTACACAGTATTTACACTTCCATTGGAAGAAATGATAATAAAGAAGCGGATAAATTAGCAACACAGGCGTTGCAGGGAAAAAGAATATACAGTAAAATGCAAATTATTTGACGGTATAAAAAATGGATTCCATAACAGGTGGGCAACTGCCTTTTATTTGCTTTTCATGAAAGTAGAATAAAAAAGAGCGGAGATGAAAAATTGGAAAGAAAAAGATGGATTCATGAAGTTGAAGAATTAATGAATGATTATTGCAAAGACTGTTTTTTGCATCAACATCATAAAATGGACAAAGGAAAAAGGTATGCCCACCGCTTTTGTATATCACAATGTACGGTTGGACAGAGAATAAAAAAATATGGGGATAAAATATTAGGGGATGAAGAAGAAAATAAATAGAGCTGACGCTAAGGTCAGCTCTAGGAACATATTATTATAAAATAATATTTTCAGATTATAGTTTTACAACGTTAGCAGCTTGAGGTCCACGGTTTCCTTCAACGATTTCAAAAGAAACTTCTTGTCCTTCTTCTAATGATTTGAATCCATCTCCTTGAATAGCAGTGAAATGTACAAATACATCGTCTCCGCCTTCAACTTCGATAAATCCAAACCCTTTTTCGTTATTAAACCATTTTACTTTACCGTTTTGCATATTAAATTTCCTCCTAAGCCTTTCAAGACACGCTCATGTGCCTATAAAATAAATATTCTCATAGAACAAAATAATCATAGAAAATAATTTTTCAGAATTTTGTTAAATGATGTCTATAATATACACGATTGACCCTTTACAGTCAAGGTTTCTGGGCAGTATTTCCGAAAAGTTTCACCTGTTTTTTACAATTATATCCGTGTAAATATTTTTGTGGTAAGCGTATACATTTTATTTGCTGTTTCCATAAATAAGAAAAGATTTTTATTTGTACTCTATTTAGTATTTTGCAATCATGAAAGATATAGTGTCCTCATAATTATGTAGTAGTAAATGCAAAAAATAATGATGTAAAAAACGAAATGCTATATACAAAGAATAATAGACATAATATAGATAAAGTGTTAAATGTACATACATCAGGCTCAGTGGAAACGTTTGTATTTCGAGAGGTGAAGCCAAAAGGAGGATCTGTAAGCAATAGATTTGTCAGAAAGAAGTTTATTGTCGCAGTTAGTTATTTCTCCTCTTTTACATGGTACTGAGCATTTGAATATGGAGAACAATTAGAAAAGCGAGCGTGTGCAGACTGTTATGAAGGAATAGAATTTTTAAATGCGAATAAGAAGGTGGATAAATGTATCGATTTTCTATAGAAAATGAAAATTGGATCTTAAGATTTTCACCAAATATTGTACTGGAAGATGAAAGAAAACAGGCCATAGTAAAAACTATTTTGCAAATGGGAAAAGAACTGCCCACTTTTTCACACGGCAAATCATTCGTGATAATGAATAAATCGATTGGATTGATTGTTTTTAATGTTGAGAAGATTCCATCCTTCATCTTAACTGTTTCCAATATTATTGAACGGGACAGCTGGTTTGAGCTGACGGAGAATAAGATAAAAAAATATTTTTCTTAAACAAATTAATAGGTTAAATATGGAAAAACAGTGTAGGATTATGTATAAAATGGACGGTTTTCGTTATAATTTCTAGTTGTGAATTTTCCTGAAATTGGATGTGAGAAAAAATTAAAAAGATTGTAAGAAAGCATTGAAATGTCTTTTGAAATGTGGTTTTATTAACATGATTGAAAAACTATATTTATGAATAAAAGGTAATGCTAGATACTTTTTGTGAAAAGAAAAAGGAAACCAAAATTAAATAAAAAAGGAAGTTTTAAAAAAATGATTGAAACGATTGTAAAAAGCAGTCAAAGTCCGTATTATGAAATTTCTAAAGAAGACCAATTAATATTAAGTCCTTTTGAAGGAACTGTACGTAAGATTTTGGTTCAAGAGAATGCTTATTTTTATGAGTGGGAAACAATATTAACGATTGAATCTAAAGGTGGAGAGATAAAAGAAATCGGAGTACCATTCAGTGGGTCTGTTGTTTCGCTTTTGGTTAAACCTGGTGATAAAATTTCAATAAATACGAAGCTTGCTTCTTTACAGGATGACTTGTTAGTAACAGGTTGTGATTAATAATGGATTCAGCGATAAAAAGGTTGAAAAAATATAAAATTGGATATCGAACAGCAAAAACTGCCGTCGCAGTGAGTGTTGGGATTTCCGTTGCACAATTGTGTAAATTAGATTTTTTCGTATCATCTGCTATTATTACTATATTATGTGTGCAAAACTCAAAGAAAAAGTCACTTAATAGTGCATTTGCACGATTTGTTGCATGTATGCTGTCAATACCTTTTTCTTTTGTATTCTTTGAAGGCATCGCTTATCAGCCATTTGTTATTGGATTATTGCTGCTTTTATTTATTCCTACAACTGTTTTGTTAAAAGTAAATGAAGGAGTAGTCACAAGCACAGTAATCATTTTGCATATATATTCTCGAAATAATATGAATTGGCATATTATTCAAAACGAACTTGGATTAATTGTAATAGGCATAGGCGCTGCATTACTTGTAAATAGCTATATGCCTAGTTTAGATAAACAAATGAAAATATATCAAAAAAAGATTGAAAAACATTTCCAGGAGCTGCTAATGGAAATGGTAGAGTTTATGAGAAATAGTGAATGTGATTTTAATTATCAAAATAAGTTAAAAAGTACGATTAAAGAAGTGCAAATAGCAAAAAGTTTAGCATTTAGAGATGTTCAAAACCATTTTACGCGTAAAGAAAATTATTATTATAAATATTTCACTATACGTGAAAAACAGCTGGATATATTAGAAAGACTTTTTAAAAGAGTAACATCTGTTCAAACCTTATCGGAACAAAGGCAGGTAGTCGCAAATTTTTTGGAAGAGCTAAGCCTTTGCATTCATCCAGGAAATACGGCACAGCTTTTTTTAAGCAAACTGCAAAATATCGAAGAATTAATAAAAAAGGAATCACTGCCAAATAATTGGGAAGTTTTTGAAGAACAAGCACAAATATATTATGTTATTAAAGAAATAGAGCAATATTTAGAAATAAAAAAATCATTAAAAGTGGCCTATTACTAATTAAAAAGAGTGAAACTTAACGAGAAGCTCCAATTTCCTTTATTAAGGTTATTAGGAGCTTGCTTTGTTTTTCGTTCACTTATTGTTTGATAAACATTATTTATGGAGTTGCTTGGTCGTTTTTTATGATAATAAGTTTATCTTTATTTATCTCTTCATTTCTTCATTTCTACATTTTTTCTCTGTTTGTCGACTTCTTAAAGAATATATGCGAATAAAAACAGCTGTGTAGTGGATTATCCAATGCATTTTTACTTTATGGTAGAAGATAAAGCAATCATTTCTCAATGGATTGTCTGCTATCCGCACATTAATAATCTGTAAAGGTGATCGATTTCATGAAATTAATATTAGCAGAAAAGCCATCCGTTTCTAAAAACATTGCGGATGCGTTACATATAAAAAGTCGCCACGATGGCTATTATGAAGGAAACGGCTATATTGTAACATGGGCATACGGACATTTGCTGCAGTTGAATGATGCCAAAGATTATGATGAAAAAATGTCAACATGGAAAATGGAAAACTTTCCTTTTATCCCTCCAGTTTTTCGATATAAAGTAAAAAGCGATCCGAAAAATCGGGAAAAACCAGATAAAGGAGCACAGAAACAATTAAAGATTATACAAAAGCTGATGAAAAGAAATGATGTAGAGAGTATTATCTCCGCATGTGATTTTGATCGCGAAGGGCAAATAATAGGGGACAGCATTATCTATAACTTGAAAACAAATAAAGAGGTTTATCGTCTGCTATTGAATGAATGGACGCCGAATGAGGTAATTAATGGATTAAAAGTGCTGAAAGCAAATATGGACCTAAAGCCATTGCAGGATGCAGGAGTAAGCCGGCAGTGGGCGGATTGGCTTATCGGCATCAATTTAACATCGGCTGCAACGTTAAAGTATCAAAAAGGAAAAGGCAAAGCGTTAAATATAGGGCGAGTTCTTTTGCCGACTTTAAAAATTATTTATGATCGGGATCAAGAAATAGCAAACTTTGTTCCGGAAAATTATTATAAACTGCAAGGAACATTTTTAACGGAAGACAATAAAACGTATACGGGTGCATATATAGAAGGAAAAAAGGACAAATTTGAAAAACAGGAATATTTGCAAGAAATCCAAGCTGAGCTTATACATTGCAAGGGGATAATTGCTGACAAACAAGTTCAAAAGAAAAAAGAGTATCCACCCTATTTATTTAACCTTTCCAATTTACAAGGGTATATAACGAGTAAATATAAAGGCTGGACTGCTGATAAAGTGTTAAAGGCTGCCCAAAGTTTATATGAAAAAAAATATATCACCTACCCAAGGACAGCCAGTCAAGCGTTGGAAGAAAGCTTAATTGCAAAAACAGCTAAAGTTGTTTCTTTACTTGCTGCTGATTTGCCGTATAAGGAAGAAGTAAACTTTTTTCCATCTAAAAGAGTATTTGACAATAAAAAGGTAGAAAGCCATAGTGCCATAATTCCCACATATATACTCCCAAAAAAACTGAGCAACGATGAAAAACAAGTTTATGAAGCGATAAAAAATAGACTTATTATGCAGTTTATGCCGATTTCAGAATATGAAGAAACAAAAATTACAACGAAAATGATAGAAAATGCAAGGAAAGGTGTTTTTATTACAAAAGGAAAGGTTCAGCTTATAGAAGGCTGGAAAAAGGTTGAAAATATACAATCAAAAGATATGATTTTGCCTTTTGTTCGTTTACATGATGAAGTAGAAGTGAAAAAAATGGAAACAACTTCTCATACGACACAGCCTCCAAAAGAACACACCGAAAAAACCTTGTTAAGGGTAATGGAAACTTGCGGAAAAAACATGGGCGATGAAGGAGAAAAAGAAGAAGATGTTGAAGCAATTTTAAGCGGATTTAGCATCGGAACTCCCGCAACACGTGCAGAAACAATCAAAAAATTAAAGGATATCGGCTATATTACTGCCCAAAATAAAAATTTAGTATGTACCGATTTAGGCAGGAAATTAGTGGAGATATTCCCTATTAAAGATTTATTTAATTTGCAGTTTACTGGCCGTTTAGAAAAAGCATTATATGATATAGAAAAAGGAAAATTTAACAAACAAGATTTTTTGCAGATTATTTATCAATTTACCACAGACTCTGTTCATACGATTAAAAAAGATGAAGATGTGATTATTCAGGAAGTATCTTATAGCAAAAACAAAACAGAAATACTTGGGAAATGTCCTATTTGCGGGCATCCGATAATCGAAGGAATGAAAGGATTTGGCTGCAGCAATTGGAAAAACGGCTGTAAGTTTGTTATATGGAAAAATGATAAATTTTTAGCAACGATGAAAAAAAAGCCGACAAAAACAATGGTAAAAGCTCTGCTGAAAAATGGCGAAGCAACAGTAAAAGGGTTAACGAGCAAAAAAGGCAATAAATTCGATGCTGTATTAAAGTATAAAAAAAATAAGGATAATGACTATTTCAGCTGGGAAATGGATTTTCTTAAATAATGGATATACAGAAAAAGTGAAAAATCGCATAAATGCAGCAATAATTTTTGTCGTTTTCATAAACTAGCCTGCAACTGCTTGTTTCAGTAATTTTTATATAGTAAAATGCATAAAGGATAGAATCTTTTCTAATCAGTTAGTTCTAAAATAAAATTTTGGTTATAAGAAATATAAATAGAATGTATTCAGCGTGCAGACAAGGTAGTATTTGCAAAAACTACAGGCTGATCGAGACATGAAGGATGCAAGTCGATCAACGAAGACTTCGTGCGTTTGTCGACAGCCTGTGTATTACATATCCCTTTCGCCTCTTTATTTCTAATAATGGGGAAAAATAACATAATTCGTGAATCACATGCTATATGGTTTATATAGCATGTGCTAAATACAATCAATTTTTGAAATAATATATTTCTGCATAAACACAAAAATGTGAGCGTATAGCAAGCAGCAAAGTAAAACTTCCGAAGCGGAAGTTTTACTTTATCCTCCACCTATAGTTTATAAGAATTAAAGAAAGGGTGGGGGAGAGAATTTGTAATGGGACAATTAATGGGGCACAAACAAAATATGCCTTTTGTTATGGAAATGTTTGATTGATTCAAATGTGAACCCTATTAAAAATTTAATGTGTAATGGAATGTGATAGGAGGGCCATTATTAAAAATGCCAACACCTAGTATGGAAGACTATATTGAACAAATATATAATTTAATTGAAGAAAAAGGATATGCACGGGTTTCAGATATCGCAGAAGCATTATCTGTTCACCCTTCATCTGTTACAAAAATGGTTCAGAAGCTTGATAAAGATGGCTATCTTGTATATGAAAAATATCGTGGATTAATTTTAACTGCAAAAGGAAAAAAAATCGGAAAAAGATTAGTATATCGTCATGAATTATTGGAACAATTATTGCGAATAATTGGTGTGAAAGAGGAAAATATTTATCAGGATGTAGAAGGCATCGAACATCACTTAAGTTGGGATGCCATTGATCGTGTAGGAGATTTAGTCCAATATTTTGAAGAAGATGAGAAGCGTATCGAAGAATTAACTTTTATTCAACAAAAAAATGAGGAAATGGAATAAAAACAAAGAGACTGCCTATCAATATGGGATGATTACATAGTGATAGTATAGTCTCTTTATTTTTTCATCAACGATTTCCCTATGTTAATAGATCATTGGAAAATCATCAAATGTATTGTCAAAGCTAACTGAAGGTCCGTTTTCTTCCTGGTTTTCTGTAATCGAAACACCGTCAATTATGCCGTTTTCAGCTTCCATTAATGCTTTTCTATACGAAATAACTCTTCCACTGGATGTTTTAAAACTAATAATTTGTCCATTACGATTTCTTTCTACTGCAATTAGCTGCTCCATAAAGATTCCTCCCTTTTCATCTTTTTAATCCCATTCTTAACGGGCAGTAAAACCCCCACTGGTGTAAGGTTGACTTTATGTTTTTGACAAGGTGATTACATGCTTGCTGTGGAATTATGCCAATTAGTATTTACCATTATTCTTCCTTTATTCAAAACAAACTAAACCATCCTGGCAGTCTTCATCTGCAAATAAATTGAAACTTTTCTCTTTTTTATTCGTAAAATATTTATACAAGCAATAAAATTAAGCTGTAGGATTTCATTTCTTTTTTAACATATGTGGAATAGGAAAAAAATTGCATACATACTTATAGGACATTGGATATGGTTAAGAACGAAAGGAGAGTTAGTATATGGGGAGATATTCGCTGCAGGATTTTGTGGAGCAAACAGAGCAAAAAGATAAGGGGGAAGGTTTATTTGAATTAGAAACACCAAGGATGCTGGAAATTAATTTAACAGACCAGATTTGGGCAAAAGCAGGCAGTATGGTATCCTATCGAGGAAATATTAAATTTACCCGAGAAGGTGTTTTGGAACATGGACTCGGAAAAATGTTTAAAAAAGCATTGAGCGGTGAAGGTGCTTCTTTAATGAAAGCAAATGGATCAGGAAAATTATATGTTGCCGATCAAGGGAAGAAAATATCCATTCTACACTTGCAAAATGAATCACTATATGTGAATGGAAATGATTTATTAGCGTTTGAGCCTAGTATTACCTGGGATATTAAATTAATGAAAAGAATTGCAGGCATGATGGCGGGAGGATTATTTAATATTCACTTATCTGGACGTGGAATGGTGGCAATTACCTCTCATTATGAGCCGTTAACGTTAAAGGTAACGCCGCAAAACCCTGTTTTTACAGATCCCAATGCAACCGTTGCTTGGTCAGGAAATTTGCAGCCGGAATTTGTAACAGATATTTCTTTGAAGACCTTTTTTGGAAGAGGCAGCGGCGAATCCATTCAAATGAAGTTTACTGGAGATGGTTTTGTCGTTGTTCAGCCATTTGAAGAAGTGTATTATAGCGAAAATAAAAGTTGATCATACTTTGTATAATAAGAAAAGCGCAAGCGCCCTTGCTCATCGACAGAAAAAGCAGGACTGAATCGAGTGAGATAAAGGAAACACGAAGAGCGCAAGCGTCGATGTTGACTTATCGTAGACGAGGTGAGGGAAGCGTTGAAGTCGATAGGGCACTGGCCGATTAAATACGCAACGTCCTGTTGCAACATCGGCACTAGTACATCCTGTACGTCGGAGCTAGACACCCGTCAGACTTCTGAAAACTTATATTTTCTTATCTTTGTACAAAGAGCTGTATGAAAGGACATCATGTCTCTTATACAGCTTTTTTGTCTCATTATTTTAGGCTCTTTTCGTATAGATTGTTGTTATATAGCCCACAGCATAAAATACCCTTCACTTTCCGCGGGGCGAGCCTTGAGCCGCATCGTCGTTTCACCCTGCTTTCTTCTCGCCTGTCTTGCTAAGCCGTGCGGAGAGTCTACATGTATTAAGGCTGCTCAGTACTTCTCAAATGAGTTTCAACTTATTAAAAAGCTACAAACTTTTAGAAAATCCATTATATAAAAAGTTTAAATAATGGATTTATCCCACACTTAACGGGCAGTAAGACCCCCACCTCGGGGATGCTGAGAAATCGAGGTGTGGGATAACTGCCCGTAAAGATCCGATAAGTGCAACTAACCATCAGTGGGGGATAAGGAAAAACCCCCACTGATGGAAGTTTACTTTATTTATTTCTTGGAATGCGATAGCCATTTTCAATTTTTTCAAATCCGATTCGTGGATAGTATTCCATCGCAGCAGGAGAAGCCAATAGAATGAGCGCTACTTCCCCATTTATTTGATTTTGTACCTCTCTCACTAATTCTTTGCCAATTCCTTTCTTTTGATAGTGTAAATCAACTGCTAGATCGGATAAATAGCAGCAATAACTGAAATCAGTAATGGCTCTTGCTATTCCAACAAGTTTGTCATGATGCCATGCTGTAATAAGGATATCAGCATGATGAAGCATACTTTTTAACCGCTGTAAATCGTCAGACGGTCTTTTCAGCCCTGATTTTTTAAATAGATAGGATAGTTCTTCCGGTTTGATTGCAGCGTCTACTTTCAATTGGATTTGTTCTTTCTCCTTCGTTTCAAAGAAAATCATTGGAAATATTCTCCTTTCTTATTCATTGTTTTGATTATATGAAAATACTGATATGATTAAAAGAGTCAGATTGGATATAATTAACCATGCCAGTTGGAAGAGAGGGGAAGAAAATGCTCGAACTAACACCAGTATTAGATCAAACTTCTAAAGAACCGCTTTACTTGCAGCTCTACACTTATTTTAAAAAGGAGATACAAAGCGGAAGAATCGAACCAGGACTAAAGCTCCCTTCGAAAAGGAACCTATCTTTTCACCTTGGAATTAGTCAAAATACAGTAGAAACAGCCTACCAGCAGCTGCTTGCAGAAGGATATACGGAGAGCATAGAACGAAAGGGGGTATACGTGAAGGAACTATCAAAAGAGATGTTTCTTAACTTGACGCCTAAACTTAAAACTAGAAAGGAATTAAAAAGGGAGGAAAGTGGATTATATGAAGTTGACTTTAGTCATGGACAAATAGCTTTAGAACACTTTCCCTTATCCACTTGGAGAAAGTTGACAATGCAAAGTCTTTATGAAGATCAAAGCTCCCTCTTTTTAAATGGAGACCGGCAAGGAGAATTAGCGCTTAGAGAAGAAATTTCCAATTACTTATTTCAATCAAGAGGGGTAGGATGTTCATCAAGCCAAATTATTGTTGGTGCTGGAACCCAATATTTAATTGGTTTAATAACGATGTTAATTGGAAAAGATTTAATTTTCTCCATGGAAGAGCCAGGGTTTCATCGAACAAGAGAGGTTTTCAAAGATCAAGGAGTTAGTTTAATGGGAATTCCTCTTGATCAAGACGGAATGAATATCCATTATTTACAGGAAAGTAATGCAAATGTTGCATATGTTACTCCTTCTCACCAATTTCCAAATGGAATGGTTATGCCTATTAAGAGAAGAATGGAATTATTAAAATGGGCGAGTGAAAATGGAAGGTATATTATCGAAGACGATTATGATAGTGAATTTAGGTATAAAGGGAAGCCGATACCAGCACTGCAAGGATTAGATCAAAACGGAAAGGTTATTTATTTGGGAACATTTTCTAAATCATTAATGCCTTCGATTCGAATTAGCTATATGGTATTGCCAAATAACTTGCTGAAAAAGTATCATGATCATTTTTTAATCTACAAACAGACGGTTTCTCGTTTGCACCAGCATACTTTATGGCTGTTTATGATGAACGGCCATTGGGAACGTCACCTGAATAGAATGAGAACTGTCTATCGTAAAAAACAGAATACATTAATTCGATGCATTGAGAAATACCTTGGCATACAAGCTGGTGTAATTGGAGATGACTCCGGATTACACCTACTATTAAGTGTGCAAAATAATATGTCAGAAAAAGAGTTAATCGAAAAAGCGAAAGAATATAAAGTGAAAGTTTATCCAACTTCCATCTATTATTCTAATCATAATACGGATCAAAAGCCTGCCATCTTACTAGGATTTGGCGGTTTGAGGGAAGAGGAAATAGAAAAAGGTATTCACCAATTAAAAAAAGCCTGGGAACTATAATGGCTGCGTATGATTATTTGACAAAGCAGGCATACAGTAAGAACTAAGCTGGCATTTTTAGAGAGGATTTAATTTATTCAAAGAAAAAGCATGGGCTATTTTTTACCAGGAATAAAAAAACAACCAGTACAGGAGAGAGGACTGGTTGTTTTTTACTTTATTACACTTTCCGGATTTGTATGTTTTGCGTATAAATGCAGCTGCGCTTTTACTATACTGCAATAATAAGGATTTACCTATTTTTCAGCGCAAGGTTCTTTCATTTCCACTCAAAAGGCGTTTGTTGGTAAACATAATAGTTTAACCAATTGGAAAATAGTAAATAGGCATGGGAACGCCAACTGTTTAATGGTTTTGAGTTTGGATCATTATTAGGAAAATAATCCAGTGGAAGGTGAATATCCAGTCCCTTTGCTCGATCTCGAGAATACTCTTGTGCAAGTGTACAGGAGTCATATTCTAAATGGCCGGTTATCATAATCTGCCTTCCGTTGTCTGCACTGATGATAAATGCTCCTGCTTCTTCAGATGCAGCGAGTAATGTTAAATCAGGATGCTTCATGATCTCTTCTGTATCTACATTCGTATGCCGTGAATGAGGAGCTAAAAAATTGTCATCAAATCCTCTTAGCAATTTATCTGAAGCATCTAATAAGTAGTGAGAGTATATGCCGTAGCATTTATTCTCCAATTCATATTTATTAATTTTAAAGTGATGATACAGTGCTGCTTGTGCACCCCAACATATATGAAGGGTGGATGTAACGTTGCGTTTGGACCATTCCATAATGTCTGTTAGTTCTTTCCAATACTGCACATCTTCAAAGTTTAATAATTCTACTGGAGCACCAGTAATAATCATTCCGTCATACTTATTATTCTTTATTTTTTCAAAGCTTGTGTAAAATTGTTCTAGATGGTAAGGGCTTGTATTTTTTGATTCATAGGAAGCTGTTCGTAAAAAAGAAATATTTACTTGTAATGGTGTATTTCCTAATAAACGCAAAATCTGAACTTCGGTTTTTTGTTTTTCTGGCATTAAATTCAGTATCAGTATGTTTAGCGGACGAATATCTTGTGTATTCGCACGATTTTCATCCATAATAAAAATATTTTCTTCTTCTAATACCTCACGTGCAGGCAAAAGATAAGGAATCTTAATTGGCATAAATTTTTCTCCTTTTTTATTATTCTGGCTTTCTTCAGCTGTATTTTATTTTTTGCTCTATTTAAAGATAATATTGTTTTTGGGAAGGGAATTTGCGAGACTCCTGTAGAAAAACGGACTAGCAAGACCCCGCAAGATGGTACGAACGAGGAGGCTTGCCGGTTCGTCCACGGAAAGCGAGTAGATTCCCTGACCAATCAAAAATCAACAATGAAATTTGATAGTGCCTATTTTTTAATAGATAAGAAAGTATAAGTTTTCTGAAGTCAGACAAGTGTCTAGCTCCGACGTACAGGATGTACTAGTGCCGATGTTGCAACAGGACGTTGCGTATTTAATCGGCCAGCACCCTATCGACTTCAACGCTTCCCTCACCTCGTCTACGATAAGTCAACTTCGACGCTTGCGCTCTTCGTGTTTCCTTTATCTCACCTTTAGGTACACAAATTAAGAACGCCACATCATGTGGCAACATTTGTGTGATCCACATCCTGTGGAACTCACCTTCTTCCGTCGATGAGCAAGGGCGCTTGCGCTTTTCTTAATAGTGTGAGGAAATGCATTATTCCATCCTAAAAGTAAAAGCTATTTTTAATGGTATAAAGATTTTATATTTATTTCCTAATTAGAAAACAAAAATGTAACATAGCTTATTATAAATTTAGTTAACTATCATAGCAACGGTTAAATCTTTAGAAAGTTGAAAAAATAGGAAATAGTGATATTTTATCAGTTAATAGAATAGATTTCTTTTTTGAAAAATACGAACATTTTGTTACATTATTTCTTTTTTTTTCGTTATTTTGTACAATGAAATCATTAGAGAGCCAGGAGGATTAAATATGCAGCAGAAAATGACCTATAAATCAGATATTGAGATCGCGCAGCAGGCAGAAATGAAGCCTATTTTACATATTGCAAAAAAAATAAATTTATCGGAAGAAGATATAGAGCTTTATGGCAAATATAAAGCGAAAATAACGTCCGAAAAGCTGAATCAGTTAAAAAGTCATAAAACAGGGAAAATAATTCTTGTAACGGCAATTAATCCAACACCAGCTGGAGAAGGGAAATCTACTGTCACAGTAGGTTTGGGAGATGCTCTGCAAAAATTAAATAAAAATGTCATTATTGCCATGCGTGAACCTTCTTTAGGCCCTACCATGGGGATAAAAGGAGGAGCGGCAGGAGGCGGTTACGCACAAGTATTGCCGATGGAGGATATTAATCTTCATTTTACAGGTGATCTGCACGCAATTACAACAGCTAATAATGCTTTAGCAGCATTAATTGACAATCATATTCATCAAGGCAATGAATTAAATATTGATCAAAGAAGAATTGTATGGAAACGTGCCGTTGATTTAAATGATCGAGCATTAAGAAAAGTAATTATTGGCTTGGGTGGACCCTTGCAGGGGATTCCCCGAGAAGAAGGATTTGATATTACCGTTGCATCGGAAATAATGGCTGTTTTATGTTTGGCAACAGATGCAGAAAATTTAAAGAGCCGCCTTGCACGCATGATTATTGCGTATGATTTTAATAAAAATCCAATAACGGTTGGCGACCTTAAAGTAGAGGGTGCTTTGACACTTTTGTTAAAAGATGCAATAAAACCTAATTTAGTACAGACTATTGAGCACACACCAGCGATTATTCATGGAGGACCTTTTGCTAATATTGCACATGGCTGCAACAGTGTTATTGCCACAGCGGCTGCTTCTAAATTAGCAGACTATGTAGTAACGGAAGCTGGATTTGGTGCAGATTTGGGAGCAGAAAAATATTTAAATATAAAAGCAAGAAATAAAGAGGTGCAGCCAGAAATCGTCGTTATTGTTGCTACATTGCGTGCATTAAAAATGCATGGCGGAGTTGCAAAGAATGAGCTTGCTGCAGAAAATGTGGAAGCCATCAAAAAAGGGTTTGCTAATTTGAAAAAGCATATTGACAGCATTAAACAATTTAATTTGCCTTTTGTTGTGGCAATCAATCGTTTCTATACAGATACAGATGATGAAATTAATTGTTTAGAAAAGTTATGTAATCAAGAAAATATCCCTGTTGCTTTAACTGAGGTTTGGGAAAAAGGGGGAGACGGCGGCGTCGAGCTCGCAGAAAAAGTATTGGATTTAATGGATGAAAAAAAGCAGAGTTTTCATCATTTATATGATTTGGAAGCAACGATTGAATCAAAAATCACCACGATTGCCCAATCCATTTATGGTGCAAGCAAGGTGGAATTTACTTCAAAGGCTAAAAAACAAATGTTGGATTTTGAGCGTTATGGATGGGGGAATCTGCCGATTTGCATGGCGAAAACACAATATTCCTTATCAGATAATCCATCGCTTTTAGGAAGACCCGAAGGATTTTCCATCGTAGTGCGTGAATTTAAACCATCTATCGGAGCAGGTTTTATCGTGGCATTGACAGGTGATGTTATGACAATGCCTGGATTGCCGAAGCAGCCTGCTGCGTTGAATATGGACGTTGATGGAGAAGGTAAAGCAATCGGCTTATTTTAAAAATAATGGTGCAGGTGTTATGGAACACTTGCACTTTTTTAGAAGGTAAGAAATGATGAAATTTTAAAAGCTAAACAGGTATCAGGGCAGATGTATCGATGTAGATTGAATATACAGTATATACGCCAATGACAAAGACGCTTGCGATTTCAATAGAAAGGATTGTGTATGTTTGATCCAACAGCTTTTGATAATATGAAAATAGTGATGGAGGGTGCCCTCTATGATAAAGATATGGACGGAATTTTTGAAATACTGGACCGGAATGATCTATTTAACAGCAGCAAGCTTTCCAGAGAATACTCTATTTCTTTCTCTTTAAAAAATCAGCAGAATGTGATAATGACTTTTTCTTTGAATGCCGGTCTATTGAATCTTGCAGCTGAATTGCTTCCAGAAATGAAGAAAGAAAAAGAAATTGGCTGCTATATTTCCCTTCATCTTTTAGTAAGACATAATAAGGAGGACAACATATTCCAATCCTTAGAAAAGATGCTGAAGCATATTTGGGGGGAAGATCGTAAAATAGGACAAGAAATAAGAATGAATCCATTTTCAACTGATAATACAATCGATAATCACCTTACATTGTTATTTAATCGTTTAATAACAGAAGAACACATAGATGATTTAGTAAGAATGATTGACTTTATGGAAAAAACATTGTTGATATTAAATGAAAATACAAAGCTGCTTCCAATTAGATAACATCATAAGGGAGAAAAGGAGATGATAGGTTGAGTGTTTATGAGTTTGAAGCAGCTGCAATTAATGGAGAAACACAATCATTACAAGAATTTGCTGGAAAAGTATTGGTGATTGTCAATACAGCCAGCAAATGTGGATTTACACCGCAATATAAAGAACTGCAAAGCTTGTATGAACAATACCAAGATAAAGGATTTACTGTACTTGGCTTTCCATGCAACCAGTTTATGAATCAAGAACCTGACAATGAAAAAGAAATTCAAACCTTTTGTGAATTGCATTATGGTGTTTCTTTTCCTATGTTTGCAAAAATAAAGGTGAACGGCAAAGATTTACATCCTCTTTTTCGCTATTTAACAAAGGAAGCACCCGGATCCTTAGGAATGAAAGCTATAAAATGGAATTTTACGAAGTTTTTAATTGAGCGATCTGGCAAGGTCGTAGGACGATATGCTCCAAGCTTTGCTCCGATGGAAATGAGAAAAGCTATTGAAGAATTGCTGTAAATAAAAAATGGTTTGGGGGCTCATGTATTGGCTAAAAAAATAGGCATTGATGCAGGAGGTTCCCTTATAAAACTGGCTTATTATGAAAATGGTCAATTTCATAATAAAAAATATTCAGTATCTGAAATAGATTCTGTATTAAATTGGTTAAAGATGATGCAGGTTGAAAAAGTTGGACTAACAGGTGGAAGAGCGGAATGGATAAAAGATAAGTTTTTTCCATCTGCCACGATCACTCATGAATTTAATGCAGTACGTTTAGGTACAAATTGGCTTTTGAAGGATATGGGGGTTCATGTAACGGAAAACTATCTTCTCGTTCAAATTGGTACAGGAACATCTTGGTATTTCGTGAATGGAGAAAAAAGCGAAAGAATATTAGGTAGTGGCATCGGCGGGGGTACATGGTTGGGGCTGGGCGCCTTGTTGACGAAAGAGAAAGAATTTGCTGGTTTAGTAGACCTGGCTGTTAAAGGAAACAGACAAAATGTAGATCTTCTAGTAAGAGATATTTATACAATAGAGAACCCCCTGCTGAATGGCGATTTAACAGCAAGTAATTTTGCAAAAATAGACGGAGTTAATGATGAAAAAGATCTGGCGGCCTCTTTATTGCAAATGATTGGTGAAACTATTTTTTTGTTGACGAAACAAGCTGCAAACTTGAATAAGCCTGCATATATTGTTTATGCAGGAACTACTATATCCGAAAATAAACCGCTGCAAAACATCCTTTCTTCTTTTGGAGAACAATTAGGTGTTGAACAGTTATTTTTAGAAAAAGGTGAATACAGCGGGGCTATTTCTGCCTTATTATCTTTAGATTAACAATACTAAAAGATGGACAGCGAAATTGCAGGCAATTTGTTGTCCATCTTTATTACATTTATTTATATAAAGCAAATACTTTTTCTATTTTATCTATAGGAAAATAAACGAAAAAATGCCTGCTTTTTTGAATTAGATTCATCTAGTACCACTTTGCGGGGCATGGAGGAAACTGATTCCTTTTCATAGCTGCCAGTATTTAATGCTGCAATATGTTCTTTTTGTTGCTGGATAAATTGTTGCTGCTCAATAATATGTTCTTGCTGCTTTTTTAGCTGCTGCACTAATACTTGATTAAAGTTTACCTGCAGTTCCAGTTGTTCTTTAATGGTATTCAAGTCTTGCAGTATTCTTTCCGTGGCATCCTGATGAGAAATAATAGAGGGCTGCTTAGAGGAAGAAAGCTCATCTTCAATTTGACTCAATGATAGATTTTGTTCTCGTCTTAATTTTTGAACTACTAAAAGCATTTCTAGGCCTTCTTTGTCAAAATAACGATACCCGTGGTTTCCTACAATGGTAGGAATATGAGACTTTAATTCTCTCAGCCAGTTTCTCACTACCCCTGGGCTTTCTTTAATATATTCTGCAGCTTCTTTGACACTTAGGGGATTTGATTCTTTGGTTTGGATCATATCTTTTTCTTCATTCATTGTAATAGCACCCTTCTTTCTTGTAATTTAAAAACACTCCAAAAACGAGGGGGACAAAGAGCATTTTAAAAAATTGCATAGTAATAGTTTCGGGATTTGCCAAAAAAAATCCTTTTGCGAGCCTTGTCTAGTTTTGTTGATATAGTTCTATTTTTGACTAATTGGCAAAAAATTTTTAGGAAGGAACAAATGCTTCCATTCTAAAGTTTACAAATATAGATTTTCGAAATATTTTTATGGTAGTAAGGAAATGATTCATGAAATCCAAGTTGACTTTTCTATCCTACTCTTAACGGGCGGTAAACACCTTACCTTAAGGTGCTGAGAAATCGAGGAAGCTAGGTGTTGAAACTCGCCCGTAAAGATCCGATAGAGGTACACAAACTAAGGTCGCCACTTCCTTATGTCTTCGTTTGTGTCAACCACATCCTGTGGAACGCAAGCTTTTCATCAGTAGGGGATGAACAACCCCCCCACTGATGGAAGATTCACTTTATTATTAATCAGAAGGTATGAAACCGGTCATAAGGTGATAGTATAGAAAGAGTCTAATTCTTTAAAAAAGGAGTACTAATGAAAGTAATTGATGCACATATTCATTTTTCGAAGATAAAATCATTTCAGCACACAGCAGATCATCTATCAAAAGTAAATTATAGCTATGAAGGATTAAAAGCAGAGATGAAGGAAGCCGATATTGTTTTAGCCATTGGAATGGGTGTAACCGAAACAGACAATATGGGTTTTCCAGATAATGCTGCTGCAACTCCAATGGGGCTGGATTTACATGCAGCACTTCCTGAGCATGTAGTCTATTGTCCTGGAATCAATCCATATCATATGGGGAAAGATGCTGTTATACGTTTGGAACAAGAAATTCAAAAAGAGAATGTTGTCGGCATCAAAATCTATTTAGGCTATTATCCTTTTTATGCGTATGATGAAGTATATGATCCAGTCTATAAACTGGCTGCAAAGTACCATATTCCTGTTGTTTTCCATACAGGAGATACGTATTCAGAAAGAGGACTGCTAAAATACGCACATCCCTTGACAATTGATGAAGTGTCTGTAAAACATCGCAATATTAACTTTATGATGGCCCATTTTGGTGATCCATGGACTTTAACAGGAGCCGAAGTTATTTATAAAAACAGCAATGTTTATGCTGATTTATCCGGATTGATTGTCGGGGCAAAAAAAGAACTGGATCAAGCACAAGAAGGCATCTTTTTAAATCATTTAAAACATGCTCTTGTTTATTCGAATTCTTATCATAAATTATTATTTGGTACAGATTGGCCACTTGCACCATTGAAGGAATACAAAAATTTCGTGATGAATCTCATCCCAGAACAATATCATGAAGACGTGTTTTATCGAACGGCATTAAAAGTATTTCCAAGGATTAAAAAATTTTTATAAAGTGAACCTTTCCATCAGTGGGGGGTTCTACATCCTCTACTGATGGAAAGCTTGCGTTCCACAGGATGTGGAACGCACAAACGAAGACATAAGGAAGTGGCGACCTTAGATTGTGTACCTCTATTGGACCTTAACGGGCAGTAAGAGTGGGGTAAAATGGTGAAAAGGATGATGATTTTTTAACTATAGCTTCATGCCAGTGACTGTTTGCTATCCTTTTTATATAGAGAATCCGCTAGTCTTTCCTTTTAATAACCACGATTAATCAGCTTAAACCTGGTTAATCTTTTTTGTTTTGAAAAGAAGGGGAGAAAGATGGAGGAACAAAAGCAGCGTGCATCATTATACTAACCTGATAAAGAACGGTTCTATGTTCGCTATTCTCACTTTCATGGTACAATATGGACGTCAGGAAAAAAGATAGGAGCAAGGATTCATGACTATAATTACAGAAACGGAATTATTTGTTAAACAAAAACTGGAAAAGGATGCTTCAGGCCATGATTGGCATCATGTCGATCGGGTTAGAAAAGCATCATTATATATATTTGATAGAGAAAACATGGGAAACCCATTTATTATTGAAATGGCAGCTTTGCTTCATGATGTTGCTGATATAAAGCTAAATAGTTCAAAAGAAGAAGGTCAAAAATCTCTTTGCAGCTACTTAGAATCCCTTCCTATAAAAAAAGCAGAGAGGGAGCATATTCTTGCAGTTATAGAATCGGTTTCTTTTAATGGTGGACATGGAATTCCTCCAGCATCCATTGAAGCAAAAATTGTTCAGGACAGCGACCGTTTAGATGCAATTGGTGCAATTGGAATAGCCAGAACCTTTGCTTACGGAGGAAAAAAGGGACAGCTTATCTATGATCCTTCCATTTCCGTCAGACAAGTACTAACAGAAGCGGAATATCGAAATGGGAAATCAAGCTCTGTTCATCATTTTTACGAAAAACTATTAAAACTGAAAAGTCTTTTACATACAGCAGCAGCAAAACAAATAGCAGAGGAAAGACATCGAATAATGGAAAATTTCTTAACAGAATTTTACAAAGAATGGAATGGAAACTATGAAAAGTATTTCGATTGAAAATTTAACAAAAACATATGGGGAAAAAGAGCTTTTTCAAAGCATCTCTTTTGCCATCAGCGAAAAAGAGCGTGTTGGGCTAATAGGAATAAACGGTACAGGAAAATCTTCGTTGCTTAAAATAGTAGCTGGAATTGATCTTCCGGATGAAGGGGAAATTATTGCACCGAAAGAGTATCGAATTGCTTATTCTGCTCAAAGTCCAGAAGTAAATCCAGAACTTTCAGTATTGGAGCAAGTATATGAAAGTGATGCACCCGTTTTAGCGGTTATTAAAGAGTATGAAGAACTGCTTTTTCAATTAAACACAGAACCGGAAAATGCTTCCCTTCATGAAACATTATTTGCTGTGCAAAAAAAAATGGACGCGATGAACGGCTGGGATATTCATACAAATACCAAAACAATTTTAACAAAGCTTGGCATTGAAAATTTTGATAAAAAAGTGGGAGAGCTTTCTGGGGGACAAAAAAAGCGGATAGCACTGGCCCAAGTCTTAATTCAAAATCCAGATTTGCTTATTTTAGACGAACCAACAAACCATTTGGACTTTGAAGCAGTGAAATGGCTCGAAGATTATTTAGGCAGATTTAATGGTGCCCTTCTTTTAGTAACGCATGATCGATATTTTCTCGATGCAGTAACAAATCGCATGTTTGAATTGGATGGTGGGAGCCTGTATAGCTATAAAGGCAATTATTCTGAATTCCTGCAGGCAAAAGCGATTAGAGAAGAAAATGAAGCGGCCACAATAGATAAGCAAAAAAACTTATTTCGCAGAGAGCTGGAGTGGATAAGACGCGGAGCAAAAGCCCGTTCAACGAAGCAAAAAGCAAGAATTCAGCGGTTTGATCAATTGGATGAAAAGCTGTCATCTGTGAAATCAGCGGAAAAATTGGATATATCCTTAAAAGGAAGCCGCTTAGGAAAACAAGTGTTTGAATTAGTGGATGCAAGCAAAAAATTCAACGATATAACCATTCTTAAGTCTTTTCATCTTTTAGTGAAACCTGGAGATAGAATAGGCATAATTGGAAAAAATGGTGCTGGAAAATCAACCCTTTTAAATATTTTAGCTGGAAAAACTTCTCTAGATTCTGGTGAATATATCATGGGACAAACGGTAAAGGTTGCCTATTATACACAGGAAAATTATGAGATGGATTTATCGAAAAGAATGATTGAATATTTAAAAGAAACAGCTGAGGTTATTCACACATCTGATGGCAAAACAATATCTGCTGCACAAATGCTCGAAAGATTTCTTTTTCCGATGCATACGCATGGAACCATTATCGGCAAGTTGTCAGGCGGAGAACGAAGAAGATTATATTTATTGAAAATATTGATGGGCGAACCAAATGTTTTATTATTGGATGAGCCGACAAATGATTTAGATACGCAGACATTAATGGTGCTGGAGGATTATTTAGAAGATTTTGCAGGAGTTGTTATTACAGTATCCCATGACCGATACTTTCTAGATAAAGTAGCAGAGCAATTGTTGATTGTTATAGGAAATGGAATAATTGATTCATTTTATGGAAACTATTCTGAGTTTTTAGACGCAGAAAAAAGAAAAGAACAAACAGAAATAGAGAAAGCTAAAAAAGAGAAGCATAATGTAGCACCATCTGCTCCTAAACGAAAAAAAGCCAAACTAAGCTTTAATGAGCAGCGTGAGTGGGCTGCCATTGATGGGGATATTGAAAAAGTAGAATCAAGAATTGCTGAAATCGAAAAAGAGATGGAAACTACTGGGAGTGATTTTGAGAAAGCGAATAATCTTTTAAAAGAGGCGGAAGAGCTGAACGAAAGATTGGAATATTTAATTGAGCGCTGGAGTTATTTATCCGAAATTGCGGAAAAATAAGGGATGCAAAGCTGTTTATTTCAAAGGATTGTTTCTACTATGGTAAGATGAAATAGACAAAAATAAGTAATGGAAAAGTTGTTAACTCAAAGTTCGCAGTTATAAATTCCTTTTCACGCCTTGAGACAACTTGGTTTGGCGCAATAGAAAAGGGATGTTGCTTTTTCTATCAAACTTTATCTCACTCTTAACGGGCACCATTCGAATAGCCAATTAGAAAATCGAGTATTAGTTGACAGCATACTACATAAAAGGGGGATTATCGTGAGAATTATTTCCATTGAACCAACACCAAGTCCGAATACAATGAAAATTATTTTGGATGAAGAACTGCCGATGGGCAAAAGCAATAATTATAAACAAGAAAATAAAGAAAGTGCACCTGAAATAATTCAAACAATCCTTTCCATTGAAGGTATTAAAGGAGTATATCATGTTGCTGATTTTTTAGCAGTCGAAAGAAATGCCCGTTTCGATTGGAAGGAATTGCTAGCAAAAGTGCGAAATGCTTTCGGTGAAGAAGGAGATGAAGGATCAGCTGAAAATAAGCTGAACGAACATTTTGGTGAAATTAAAGTGCTTGTGCAAATGTATAAAGGAATTCCTATGCAGATAAAGCTGTCGGACGGGCAGGAAGAAAAACGATTTGGTCTGCCTGAACAATTTATGCTTGCTGTAACAGAAGTAAGGATGCCCAATGATAATGTGGTAACAAGCAGGAAATGGAAGGAATTTGGTGTTCGTTATGGAGATTTTGAAGAGATAGGAAAGGTAGTGGTGGAAGAGCTGCTTGCCGCCTATCCTGATAGTAGAATAGAAGGATTAGTAAAGCTGGCAAAAAATCCAGAAATGGCTGATTCGAAAGCAGTACGTCAGAAAATAAAACTAACAATAGAAGATTTAGACGATCTGGATTGGAGAGTCCGCTACCAAAAATTAGAGCAGAGTGAAGATCCAACAGTTGAAGATATTCCTGTTTTAACAAAAGCATTGGAAGACGAAAAGCCTTCTATCCGTCGACTGGCAACCGTTTATTTAGGAATGATTGAAGATAAAAAAGTATTGCCATCTCTTTATAAAGCATTACAAGATAAAACAATTACGGTAAGAAGAACAGCTGGAGACTGCTTATCAGATTTAGGGTTTCCTGAAGCAATGGAAGAGATGATGAAAGCATTAAGTGACAGCAGCAAACTAGTAAGATGGCGGGCAGCCATGTACCTTTATGAAGTTGGGGACCAACGTGCACTTGAATCGTTGAAAGCACACGAAGATGATCCAGAATTTGAAGTGAGTTTGCAAGTTAAATTGGCAGTGGAAAGAATAGAGCTAGGAGAAGAAGCAAAAGGATCTGTCTGGAAACAAATGACAGAATCAAGAAAATAAAAAATCTTGAATAAAAATAAATGGATAATAGCTACCATAAGAACATAATATTGCATAAAGATTTTAGTTTATAGTATGCTTAATCTATCCATATTTTTTAGAGGAGGAATTAGTTATGTCAATGGCATATGAAGAATATATGAAACAAATGGTAAAACCAATGAGAGCAGAGTTAGTGCAAGCTGGATTTGCGGAGTTGACAACAGTGGAAGAAGTCGAAAAATTTGTAGAAACAAGCAATGGAACATCACTTGTTGTCGTGAATTCTGTCTGTGGATGTGCGGCAGGGCTTGCAAGACCAGCTGCAACACAATCTGTATTAGTTTCAGAAAAAAAACCAGATCATCTTGTGACTGTTTTTGCAGGACAAGATAAAGAAGCTACAGCAAAAATGCGTGAATTTTTTGGTGATATCGAACCATCATCTCCATCAATGGCTTTAATAAAAGATAAAAAAGTAGTGCATTTTATTCATCGCTATGATATTGAAGGAAATTCAATGGAAGCCATTATGGAAAATTTATTATCTGCATTTGAACAATATTGTTAAGGAAATAGATAAAGTTTATTTCGAGCTGATGAAAAAAACTTTGACCTTTTGAGGAGTGAAGCCTTAGAAGGAGAGATAAGCTAGTGTTTGTGCTATAGCTTTCCGGGTATGGCAAGCAAAAAAAGGATGTATAGAAAATTTCAGGCATTATGAGGACATCTCAAATGCAGATGTCCTTTTACGCTTTATAGAAAATACAGGAGAATCTTATGATTGTAACAACTGCTGGAAGAACAGATCAGGTTATGATTGAACAAGCAAAAGAAATCGCCTTGGAATTGCAGCTTCCTTTTATTCCCCGAAGAAAAAAATCAGTGAATTTACTGAAGAAAGAGTATCAGCAGGATGTAATAGTTATTGGAAAAAACCGCTATGAATTATTTTTATTAGCAGCACAATCGCCTTTTTTCTTTCATCCAAATTCTGCTGTTTTTCGTATTAAAAGACTTCAAAATAATGAACAAGATCCTTTCATAGAAGCTGCAAATGTAAAAAAAGGCTCTTCGTTGTTAGACTGTACATTTGGATTAGGCTCTGACAGTATAGTTGCAAGCTTTGTAGCAGGAGCAGAAGGAAAAGTAGAGGCATGCGAAGCTAGCAGAATGCTTGCTTTTTTAGGACAAAAAGGGCTAAAACAATGGAAAACAGATCATGTGGCAACAGAAGAAGCAATGCAAAGAATACAAGTAAATCACCGTTTCGCTTTAACGGAATTGAAAGATAGGAAAGACAACAGTGTGGACTGTATTTATTTTGATCCCATGTTTGAAGAGGAAATTCTCTCTTCTGACGGGTTAAATCCATTGCGAAAGCTTGCAATATACGATGAATTTACATTAGAAATAATAGAGGAAGCACTAAGGGTTGCAAAAGATAGAGTATTGTTAAAAGACCATTTTAGAAGCAAACGGTTTGAACAATTTGGTTTTAATGCAATAAAAAGAAAATCCTCAAAGTTTCATTTTGGTGTGTTGTTGAAAAAAGAAAACCTACAATAAAATAGAAAGTGGATTTTCCTGAAACAAAACGAGTAAAGATCATTCGAAGTGTCGACCCCATCGGCAAACAATAACTTGAATTTGGAAGTCAGATACATATTTTTTCAAATAAGATTAGTTGTTTAGGCGAAAAACTCAGCCCAGCACCATTCGTTTAATGCATACAATATAAAATAAATCTGTAATCATTTAGAAACTGGGGCATATTAGAGGGTTGCTCAAAATTACATAAGTCTATTTGTAGCTGACCAGTATAAGTTTGTTTTATATTAAGTTTACGTCTTATAAAGGTATTTGTTAGAATTGATATGACAGTAATGGCAAAATAGCATTTTCGTGTATAATAATAGGATAAACAAGATGGTTGTAAGTGAGGTGTATTTATGCCTAATTGGATTCGAAAAAGTCTTGTTGTCTTTGTCTCTATTTTAACTTTTGGACTTGTTTCACCTTCGCCTTCTTCTATTTATCAAAATAATAATGATAAGAAACCGGCAGATGAAAGAGAAATACCGGTTGTATCTGAAGATTCAGAGATTCAAAGTTCTATCGTAGACAGGCAAAACGAAAGAGATAAATTTTTATCCAAAATGATGCAAGAAGCAGAGACACAAAGCTATAAAAAATTTGGAAATAAAATTAAACCAGTTATTGAAGACGAATTTCGGACTGCAATTCTGCCTAATATGGAAAAAGCAATTAAAGAAGTAACAAGTATTTTTCCAGAAGAGGACTTAAGCCAATTGACAGTAACAGAGCTTCCTAGTCCCGGAAATGGAGAGAAAATATTTCACATTAGAAATACTGATAAAGACGTAATTAGATTCCATGTAAGAAGGGATCGCCCCCCACAAGAAGGGTATTGGTTTAATTTTCATTATCATACGTATCATGATGAATTTACTGCTCACCATTATTTAGGAGAAATATATTGGGATAAAAATACTCCTCCTAAATGGATGAGTTAGTGCATCGCATATTTTTTTAAAAAATAGTGTATATGCTGAAACTTTTATTTCATTTGAACGTAGATAAGATATACTAAAGATTTCTGGAGGTATGGACAATGGCGATTAGTTTATCAAAAGGTCAAAAAGTAGATTTAACAAAAGGCAACCCAGGGTTAACAAAAGTAGTAGTAGGAGTAGGCTGGGATATAAATAAATATGATGGAGGCAATGATTTTGATTTAGATTCTTCCGTCTTTTTATTAGGTGAAAATGGAAAAGTAACATCTGAACAAGATTTTGTTTTTTATAATAATACGACAGGGGCAGATGGGGCTGTTGTTCATTCAGGAGACAACCGTACTGGTGCTGGAGATGGAGATGACGAGCAAGTTGTTATTGATCTTCAAGCAGTGCCTGCAGCTATACAACGTATTACATTTACGATTACAATCCATGATGGTGAAGCTAGAAACCAAAATTTTGGACAAGTTTCTAATTCATATGTCCGTATTTTAAATGAACAAAATAACGAAGAACTTATCCGCTACGATTTAGGCGAAGATTTTTCCATCGAAACAGCGCTGGTAGTTGGCGAATTATATCGTCATAATAATGAATGGAAATTCAGTGCAATCGGAAGCGGTTATCAAGGCGGTCTAGGCGCGCTTGCAACAGATTTCGGCTTGCAAGTTGGCTGATAAATAATAGGAAGTGCTTTCTTAATGAGGTTTAATTAGTTGGTTGTATAGGCCATTATGACTCGGAAAAGCCACCTTATTATTTTGTAGATAAAAGATCTGCAAAAATGGTATACATTTATATAAGATGAGGTGATGACCTTATCTTTCCTATGAAAGATGAATGGAAAAATCATTTTATGTTATCGTGGATGTATTCTTGGCATATGTCCGAGTCTTTCATTTTATAAGGAAAGCAACATACAGGAGGAACAGAATAGAATGGGGATTTTTGAAAGCATAATCCATACCTATGCTCAGTTTTTTAACTGGGAAATGTGGGGAGAGGTTTTAACAAACCCAGTAAGCTGGGGATTGATAGGTACATTAGTTATTTTAGAAGGTTTATTATCAGCAGATAATGCACTCGTTCTTGCAGTAATGGTAAAACATTTGCCACCGGAAAAAAGAAAAAAAGCATTATTCTATGGATTATTAGGTGCTTATATTTTCCGTTTTATTGCCATTGGCATTGGTGTATTTTTAATAAAGTTATGGTGGGTAAAAGTTATAGGTGCGGCCTACTTAGCGTATCTTGCCATCAAGTACTTTATCGATAAACGAAAAGAAAGCAGTCCAGAAGAAGAAGCAGAAGAAGAACATGGCATCAATAAAGGTGGACTATTGCTGCGACTGTTTGGAACGTTCTGGGGCACAGTAATTTCCGTTGAGTTAATGGATATTGCATTTTCTGTAGATAGTGTACTTGCAGCGTTTGGTGTCAGCAATGAAGTATGGGTATTGCTAATAGGCGGTATGTTAGGTGTATTAATGATGCGTGGAGTTGCAGGCGTGTTTTTAAAATTAATCGACCGTATACCAGAATTAGAATCAACTGCTTACATTTTAATTTTAATTATTTCTACTAAGATGTTCTTAGGCGTATTTGATATTCATATTGACCACATTGTTTTCTTTGGCATTTTATTAGTTGCATTTGCTGCAACATTTGTTGTTCATGCGATGAATAAAAAGAAAGAACAGCAGAAAAGTGAATTATAATCTTTAAACAAAAGAAAGGGTTCTGACTTATGTCCGTTCCCTTTCTTTCTCTATTCACATCATTTTTTCCAGTCGCATGAACCATTTTAGACACGTAAAAAAATAAATATAATGCAAAGTGAAAGGAATTATATTACAATAGAAATACTTCTCACAATGTCTCAAAAAGAAATCTTTCATTTTAGAGTGTAGACAAAGTGTTATTAGCACATACTGCACGTTGATCAAAAACGTTTATATTTCGAGGCGTGAAGCTCATGACTTTGGAGCGGCGTGCAATAGGATGTTGGTCAGAACGATGTTTTCACAAGCTTGCAGGACGGAAGTTAATCGACGAAGACATAAGGACGAGGCGGAAGTTAGTCGATTTCCCTTAAATACATACTTAGTGGTACATCCTCTGTTAGCTAGTAATGAGCATCCGAGTAAGGTGAACAATGAAGTAATCGAGAGTTTGTCGACAGCCTGCAATGAAATCTTTCATTGCAATTCTGCAAAATTCCTTAAAAAGAATTGAACCTAATAAACAGACGAAGAAGCTGCCTGTTTACTTAAGAAAGTAATATTTTTAATGTTCTAAATATCAGAATATTTATTTAATAACAGCGGATTAAGGAAAGAATGGGGCTAAGAAAATGAAATTATTCTCTGATTTGACGGAAAAACAAATAGAACGTTTATTTTATAAAGCACCAGAAGAATTATCAAGAACATCTGAAAAAGATGTGTTGTCCTATGCTTTGGCATCAACTTTATATATGCCTGCAACAAGGCCAAATATTTACTATGATCTTTTGATCAAAAAACATGCTGCTTTAACTTCAATGGTTATCTGTTTAGAAGATTCCATAGGTGATCATGAAGTGGAATTAGCAGAGAAAAAGCTAGTAGAAGAGTTGGCAAAAATAAAAGATGGACTAGAGAAAGGGGCTGTCATTAAAAAGGAGCTTCCTTTAATTTTTATTCGAATTCGTTCCGTTGATCAGTTTTTAAGAATCATGGAAGCGTTAGAGCAGTATATGGATTTATTAACTGGCATTGTTATTCCAAAATTTGATGCTAGTATTGGAAGCATTATTTTAAAAGAACTAGAGTCTTATAATAATAGAGGCCATGTTTTATATGCCATGCCAATTCTTGAAACAAAAAAAATAATTGAAAAAGAAACAAGAATGACAGAGCTTTTGTCCATAAAAGAAGTATTGGATCAATATAAACATCTCGTCTTAAATGTCCGAATAGGAGCAACAGATTTTTGTGGTTTATATGGAATTCGCCGAAATACGGATACAACTGTTTATGATGTAGCGATCATCCGCGATTGTATCAGCGATATTGTAAATGTATTTCTTCGAGCTGAGAGTCCATATGTTGTATCGGGTCCTGTATGGGAATATTTCTCAGCAAAAGAAAGAATGCTGATTCCTCAATTAAGAGAAACGCCATTTCGCAAACGTTATGGGAAAGCTGGCATGAAAATGAGAACACAATTGATTGATAAACATATGGATGGGTTGATTCGAGAAGTGCTGATGGATATTACGAATGGCTTAACCGGGAAAACGATTATTCATCCGACGCATATAAAACCTGTACAAGCATTAAATGTTGTATCATTGGAAGAATTTTATGACGCTTGTAATATTGTTAATAGCAATAATGGAGAAATTGGTGTAATGAAAAGCAGTTTTTCCAATAAAATGAATGAGATAAAACCCCATTTTTATTGGGCACAAAAAATATTATTAAAATCAAAAGTGTACGGGGTGTTTCATGAAGAGTTTACATACATTGACATACTTAAACAAGAAAATTTCGTTGCCAATCATCGATGATTTAAAAATGGTAATTGAAGTAGATGCTAATCCATTTCAACTGCCGGTTGAAGATTTTTTTATGATGGCAGCTAGAATCAATAAAAAACGTTCTTTTTTATTTGTTAGCAAACTGCTTGGGAAACATCTTCCTATTAATCCTAAGGCTGGTTTGCTAACTGGCTTTTTGCTTGCAGCACGCTATGAAGAAATAATAACGGAAAAAAGAGCGAAGAAAAGAGACGAATTATTAAATTATTATTCTAATTCCTTACATTCTTTTGAAAATTCTCCTTTTATTTCCAAGGAAACAGCTTCGCCAGTTATAATCGGTTTTGCTGAAACAGCAACAGCTCTAGGGCATACCTTTTATCAAGCATTTCAGGAAGCTTCTTTTTTTCATACAACTAGAGAAAATGTTAGGGAATTAACCTCCCTTATTTCTTTTGAAGAAGAACACTCCCATGCAACCTCCCATCGTTGTTATGTAGATGAATCTGTATTACATAATACTCGGGAAGTTATTTTAGTGGATGATGAATTAACAACAGGAAACACTGCCATAAATATTATCCGAGCTATTCAAAAGAAGTTTCCACGCAAAATTTATACAGTCGTTTCCATCCTTGACTGGAGATCTAGGGAACAGGAGCTAGCGATGAGATCCCTTGAAAAAGAGCTGGGCATTGTGGTTCATTCTGTCAGTTTGCTTAAAGGCACATTTAAGCTTCATGAAGGAAGTGGATTTTTTCCAACTCCATCAGCAATAGCTGCTGTTGAGAATGGGAACAATCATGCCGCTCCTACTGATTATTATAATCTTGAAGAATACACTGTTGACCGATTAATTCCTGTTACATCAAGTACGCTTTCAGGCGAAATCAACCCATGCAATTATTTAAAGGATACGGGACGGTTTGGGATGGAAAGGACCCAGACAAATGATAAGTGGATGAAAAAAGCTGGGGACTTTTTATCTTCCAAAAGAACAGGTGGTAAAACGCTTGTTCTAGGTACTGGGGAATTTATGTATATCCCGATGAAAATAGCAAGCTATATGGGTGAAAATGTATATTATCAATCTACAACTAGAAGTCCGATATACGCCAATGATGAAGTGCATTATGGTGCAAAGACATCTTATACTTTTCCGAATCCTGAAGATCATGATATTGTGAACTATTTATATAATATTTCCATCCATTCTTATGAAGAGATTTTTATCTTTTTTGAAAGAAAAGTAGACAAGGATAAATTACAGCCTTTGCTAAAAGGATTAAATGAAACGTTTGTAAAAAAAATAAATATCGTTTATTGCAATGGAGGCTGAGACAATGGAAGTGAAAAGCAGCACAGAATTTGGTTCATACAGCAAAGAAGATGTCGTTTTTTTATTGAAGGATTTAAGCAATATTCAGCTGGAGGGATCTACTGAAGATAGAGAAAAGCGAATTCAAAGCGGGCAGCATTACAGTGAAACATTGCCTATCGAATACAATCCACCAGCGAATTATCTGCAGCTGTTCTCGGAAACGCTAAAGGAATATAAAGAAAAGGTGGCAGAATGCACGGCGATTGTGTCGGAGCAAATTTATCATAAGACAGGCAGTCGTACAGTTCTTGTCTCATTGGCAAGAGCAGGCACGCCTATTGGTATTTTAATAAAAAGGTATATTCAAAGAAAGTATGGATCAATTTTACCGCATTATAGCATATCCATCATCCGAGATAAAGGAATTGACGAAGCGGCACTTCTATTTATATTGCAAAAACATAAAGATTGTTCCATTCAATTTATTGACGGATGGACAGGAAAAGGCGCCATTTCGATTGAATTGACAAAAGCATGTAAACAATTTAACGAAAAATACGGGATTAAACTGGATGACACACTGGCAGTTTTGGCTGATCCAGGCTATTGTACTAATTTATATGGAACAAGAGAGGATTTTTTAATCCCAAGTGCTTGTTTAAATTCAACGGTTTCTGGTCTTGTCAGCAGGACCGTATTAAATAAAGAATATATTGGTAAAGAAGATTTCCATGGAGCAAAATTTTATAAGGAGCTTCTGCCGCATGATGTTTCCAATTTATATTTAGAGGAAATAACAGCAGAGTTTCCTCTGTTAAATCAAATAGCAATAACAGCTGCGGTAAAAAAGAACTGGGAAGACCAAGAAATTTCCTTTAAAGGGATGGAAGAGGTAAAAAACATCCAAGAGGTATTTGAAATTGATTCCAGCCATTATGTAAAACCAGGCGTAGGAGAAACAACAAGGGTGCTGTTGAGAAGGGTTCCTTGGAAAATATTAATGAAAGATCCAAAAAGTCCGTATGTAAGACATATCGTTATGCTTGCAGAAGAAAGAGGAGTTGAAATCATTCCGTATGAGCATATGAGCTATACTTGTTGTGGTTTAATTAAAAAAGTGGGGCAAAGCATATGATGTTTGCTTCTGATTTAGACAGAACGTTAATCTATTCAAAAAGAGCGCTTGAATCGATGCAAACGCCACTAAACAATACAATGATAGCTGTTGAAAAAAGAAATGGGGAAACTGTCTCCTTTATGACAGAGTGCTCCTTTCAACGATTAAAAGAACTTGCAGATAATCTGCTTTTTGTCCCAGTTACAACAAGAACCTTTGAACAATATAAAAGAGTATTTATTCTGGAAAAGGAATTGCGAGTAACCTACAGTGTTTCCAGTAATGGTGCGAATATATATTACAAAGGGAAAAGGATGGAAGACTGGAACAAACATGTTGCGAAACGCTTGGATATGGAATGTTTAAAAAAGGAAGAATTGCTGCAAAAAGTAGAAATGTTTTCTTTTAAAGGTACGTTAAAAATAGCTGATAACCTCTTTTTTTATTATATACTGGAAACGGAGATTAGCAGCGAAACAAAGGAAATGGTTGCAAGTCTTGCAGCATCTTTTGGTTGGAAAGTATCCTTGCAAGGAAGAAAACTTTATTTCATGCCTCTGCCTATTTGTAAAGGGGAGGCGATATCATTTATTCAAAAGAGAGAAGGAATAAAAAATGTTGCTGGGGCAGGTGATTCTCTATTAGATTTTCCATTTCTTGAAGTTTGTACAACTTCTTTTATTCCTTCACATGGGGAATTGACAACGGCCGCAGGATTGGAATTTGCAAGCCATTATCATGTTACAGAAAAATTCGGGGCGTATGCCGGCGAAGAAATCGTGGAGAAAGTTCATCAGCTGTTTAGTCAGAGGGTTTACTAAAACATTTTTCTAAAAGAAAGTACAAGGATAACGAGAAAGCATAGAAGCAAATAAAAAGCAAAAATGCCCATAAATAAGAATGAAAATATACTCCTGCGAAAGAACTAAGGATAAAGTTAATAAGAAACAAATCAATAAAAAGATATAGGCTTGAGCTTAATATGGATTGAACGAGCTTTAGCTCTTCTTCCAATTCACGATAAGAAGGCTTTCGAAATAATAGTCTCATAAATAGCACCTACTTGATTAAAGTACTGTATAATATGCTAGGGGAAAGTTATATGTGAAACAATGATATATAAATGAATGACCGGCTGTCGACAAACGCTCGATTTCTTCGTTGTTCGCCTTACTCGGATGCTCATTAATGGCTAACAGAGGATGAACAAAGTACGTATTTAAGGGAAATCGACTAAACTTCGCCACGTCCTTATTCTTCGTCGATTGACTACCGTCCTGCAAGTCTGTGACAACGTCGCTTTGACCAACATCCTGTTGCCCTCCGCTCCTATGTAATGAGCGTCACGCCTCGAAATACAAACGTTTTCGATCAGCTTGCAGTTTGTGTAAAAACCACTTTGTCTACATTCTGGAATAAATAAATGAAAAAACCCAAGTGGAGAGTTTTTAGGCTTATATATACATTTGATCATAACAATATGTAAATATAAGCCTTTTTATATATTTTTCGAAGAATATATTGAAAGTGAACGATCTTATCATCTTGGATAGGCAAAATTTCATAAAAGACGGCACGTGAGAAACTACTCTATCAAAAGACGAACGAAAAAGCATTCCATTATTATCATTTTAAGTTAACATAGGCGAATAACATTCCATTCTTTTTAAAAAAAATGAAACTTTTTGTAAACAAATATCGTAGGAAAGATAGAAAATATTTAGTATTATGCTTTCGCTATGCTATGATGAAAGTAGCAAAACGTATATGAGTAAAACGTGCCAGTCACATGCTTTAGATTTCTTTTTTGTTCTAATATGCTAAAAAAGAGTCTCCTATTTGCTTATAAAAGGAAGTGGAGAAATGAATGAACATATACATACAATAAATAATCAAATTCTTCCTTTGTCACTTGATAATTGGCATGATCTTTTAAATAAGCCATTGCAGGAACGACCTGTATATAAAGAAGACAATGGAATCCTTCAATTTGGTCAAGTAATTGTCAAACTTCTTGGTCTGCCTGTTGATGAAGATGAATATTATAACCAATTATTTGATTGGATTAATCAAGAAGAGAGCGTCCTTCTGTTATTATCAGATGATCATTTAAATAAAGTGATGGATAATAAACATTTTCAAGCGATTCAAAGAGTGCTTAATATTTTTCAAGATCAAAACTTGTCAATTAATCGGTTTATTGCATTTTTAGATGGTGAAAACCTTTTGCTTAAGTCTCCGGTTTCTTCTATTCATCGGAAAATCCGTGAAGCAATGATTACTGTTTTTCAGCATTTTGCAAAAATAGAAGCAAACGGAATGAAAAATAATGATTTGCGAAGAGTATTGGTTGATCTTATCAAATGGTCATTTAATCATTTAAAGCCGGCGTTACATATTAGTTTGAAAAAAGGACAAATGCCGAAATTTATGTGGTATGGAAACGCAAAAAAAAGCCAAGCTTATTTTCTGTTTTATTTACAAGAAATAGGCTGCGATTTAGTGCTTGTTCATCCCAATGGCACTGATGTGTTGGATCAGTTGTCTTTACAGGAAAAACCTGCATTTACCCATCATTATGGCAAAACAAAAGAAGTTGAAAACTTTCCAACTGAAAGAAGAAGGCGGACTGCAACAGTTGCATACAGGGCATCAAGAGAAATTGAAAGCATCTTAAATCATGAAGGATCTGGCCTCTATAAGCCATGGCAGCTCCGTGACTATATCCCAATATCCTTAACGTTAAAAACCACTTATGATGAATTGTTTTTATTAGAAAAAGAAATAGCAATGATCCGTCCTAATTTTGAAGTGAATAATGGAGAAGTGAAGATTCCGACGATTTTTGCTAAAGTATTTGGTGTAAGCAAAAATAGAAAGGAATATTGGGATCGACTGCATGCGATTACTTCCGTTGAACATGCGTTATTGATAAAAGAATTTCCATTTACAAAAGCAATAGTCAGTGATTTTCGTTATCATTATCGACATGCATTAGGAAGGGATGGGAAATTAGATTCTGAGCGTATGATTAATGCTCCTTTTTGGAATTACAAAAGGCTGCCGATTGGTCTGCAGAAAGGGATTGCCCATGCAATTAGAACAGTTTGTGAGAAGCCTCCATTAAAACCACTTTCGAATGAAACGATGGAAGAAATGTCTATCTTTTTATTTTCTCAGGGACTGCTGCTGCCTGCTGACATTTTAAAACTGCTGCAGAAATTCGACTATTCGCAAGATGTTCCTAGCCTTATTTTATTTAAAACAGAAGTAAATGGTCTCTTTTCAAGAGAGGATGCAGCGGTTCTGATTCTTCTTAATACATTTGGAATTGATATTATGGTTTATAATCCAGCAGGCCACATGGATATGGAAAATTATGTGGAGGAAGGCCTCTTTGACGAACATTTTTTAGAAGACGTTGTCTTTGAAATGGAGTTTAAGGAAAAATCCCTAATAAGAAAAATATTTGATCATGGTATTTTAAAAAATAGAAAGGGAGATTAGCGATGACTAGCATGCAACCGACAAATTCTGCTTTTACTGGAAATCAAGCGACTGATGCATTAACAGAAGATAAGGTTTCAGAAATTAAATTAGCGTTAAGAAAAGAACCGGAAGTACAGCAATTGGCTCATTCCATTGATGAGCGGGATCAAATTCAAATATTAGAATTTGGAAAAGAACCGGCTGTACAAATTTCGCGATTTTCTGATCAAATATTAAACAACATGAGAACAACAAAAGTGGAAGATTCTGGTGAACTTTTAAAGCAGCTTGGCCGCATTATGGATAAGTTTGATAAAAAGGATTTTGAACAAACTTCTAAAGGGTTTTTCGGAAAACTTTTCAAAAAAAGCGAAAAAATGATGGAGAAGCTGTTCGGAAAATATCAATCGATGGGGCAAGAAATCGATAAAGTATATGTAGAAATTTCCAAATATCAAACAGAAATGGTGGATTCCACCACCATGCTCGATGAAATGTATGAACAAAATTATCAATATTATTTAACGCTGGAAAAATATGCAGTAGCAGGACAAGTAAAATCGGACGATTTAAAACAGAATATGCTGCCACAGCTGGAATCAAAAGCATTGGCTGGTGACCAGCTTGCTGGAATGCAGCTGGATACTTTACGTAATGCAATTGAACTTTTAGATCAACGTGTTTATGATTTGGAAATGGCAAAAATGGTGGCACTGCAGACAGCTCCCCAAATCCGGCTATTGCAAAGAGGGAATACAAAATTGATAGGAAAAATTAATTCAGCTTTTGTTACAACGATTCCTATCTTTAAGAATGGGCTGATTCAAGCTGTTGCAGCTAAAAGGCAAAAATTAGTAGCAGACAGCATGAGTGAATTAGACCGCCGAACGAATGAAATGCTTGTTCGTAATGCGCAAAACATTTCCCAGCAAAGTGTAGATATTGCAAGACTTGCAGGAGCACCCAGCATAAAAATTGAAACGATTGAAGAATCGTGGAATATTATTATGAAGGGGATGCAGGAGACAAAGTCTATTGAAGAAGAAAATAAACGTTTACGAGCCGAGGGAACAAAAAAATTAGAACAATTGCAAAATAATTTTAAACAAATGAAATTAAAAGGCTAAAGAACAAAAGCGCAAGCGCCCTTGCTCATCGCCGTACGGACTGGAGGAGACCTGAAGTACGATAGGCGCCGGAGCTAGACAATAATCTAACTTAAGACATATAAATTCTGATAATAAAATATAGGAGTGAGAAAAAATGGCAATTAATTTACAAAAAGGACAAAGAGTTGATTTAACAAAAGGAAATCCAGGTTTATCAAAAATTATGGTTGGACTAGGCTGGGATCCGGTTCAACAAAAAGGAGGAGGCCTATTAGGCTCTTTATTTGGCGGCGGTGGAGCTGCTTCTGTCGATTGTGATGCGTCTGTTATTATGTTGGGGGAAAATGACAAAGTTCTGCAAAATAGCGATGTTATTTATTTTGGAAATTTAAAGAGTAAGGATGGCAGCATTCAACACTCTGGGGATAATTTAACTGGCGCAGGAGATGGAGACGATGAGCAAATTCATGTTGATTTAAGCCGTGTGCCTGCTCCTATTCAAAAACTGGTATTTGTTGTTAACATTTACGATGCAGTGAAAAGAAAGCAGCATTTCGGCTTGATCCAAAATGCTTTTATCCGAATCGTAAACCCAAACTCAGGTTCTAGTTTAATTCATTACAATTTAACAGATGACTACAGCGGTACTACAAGTTTAATTGTTGGTGAATTATATCGTCATGGGCAAGAATGGAAATTTGCTGCAGTTGGCACTGGAACAAGTGCAGGAAGTTTAGGAGAAGTTGTTAAAACATTTTCTTAAACAATAATTCTTGCGTTCACTCAAATGTAAGTATAAAACCATTAAAGGAGGAGAAAAAGTATGAGTATCAACTTATCAAAAGGACAAAGAATTGATCTGACGAAAACAAATCCAGGTTTAAAAAGAGCGATAATCGGATTAGGCTGGGATACAAACCGTTATGATGGAGGAGCTGATTTTGATTTAGATGCATCTGCTTTTTTAGCCAATGAAAATGGGAAAGTAGAAAATGATATTGATTTTGTCTTTTATAATAATTTGAAGCATCCAAGCGGCGGAGTTGAGCATACTGGCGATAATCGCACAGGTGAGGGAGACGGTGATGATGAACAAATTATTATAGATTTTTCGCAAATGCCGGCACATGTGCAAAAAATCGGTATAGCGGTTACCATTCATGATGCAGAGCATCGCAGTCAAAATTTTGGTCAAGTCAGCAATTCATTCGTCCGTGTAGTTAATGAAGAAAACAACACGGAAATCTTGCGTTTCGATTTAGGTGAAGATTTTTCTGTAGAAACTGCTGTAGTGATTTGCGAATTGTATAAACATAATGGAGATTGGAAGTTTAATGCGATTGGCAGTGGTTTTTCCGGCGGTTTAGCAGCATTATGCCGTAATTATGGGTTAGAAGTATAAACAAGCAAAAAATGGATACATAAAGGCAATTTCATGGATGAAACACACAAGTGTTAGAGGGGATTTTTACCTTTTGCTTGTTTCATTCATGGAATTGCTTATTTAAAAGATAAGAAAGTATTAGTTTTCTGAAGTCTGACGGGTGTCTAGCTC
>NZ_JBQTCY010000020.1:0-58946 GCF_052663225.1 Niallia sp. 03133 | reverse complement strand
ATTTTTCGTTTATAACGAAAGTTATAAACGTTTATTGTTGACGTTTTGTTTGTTCAGTTTTCAAAGAGCAATTTTATCTTTTCGCTTTAGAAGCGACTTTATAAATTTATCACATCTCACTCATTAAGTCAATGTTTTTTATTAACTTTATTTTTGTATCGAAGTGACGCTTATTAATATACCAAGCTAGAAACGATAAGTCAATATATTATTTCATTTTTTTATCGATATACTTTTTATTTCTAATAATGTACTGCAAACATTCTTTTGGAGAAGCAATCCTTTTTAATAAAGAAAACAATTCTTGATACCTTATCATCATAGCCTTTTTTACACTTTTATCTATTCTCTCGTCATTAAGATCAAATATTATTTCGTCTAATTCTCTTTTAATTAAATACTCAATTTCTTTTACTTCTGTTTTATTTAGCAATAATCCTATCATAAAGTACCTCCTAGTTTGTGGTGATTGGTTTAAACTAATTTTAATAATCATTCTATATTCAATAGTCTTTTTGATATATAAATTTACTATATCAATTGTTTGTATTATTTCCCTAATGACTTGTATTATGATATTTTTGTCATTTTCTTTCCCTCCTCTTCATAAAATGGGACGAAGAGTAAATGGGACGAGGTGACAAATAATTGAATATCTTTTATGTACTCAACGGAAAATCTTTAAAACAAGTCGTATTAATTATTGTTATTTCTTTTTTTACAGCATGGTTTTTGTATATGGAAAACATTGTTCATATACCTGTCTTTTCTTCAAAAGATGGACCAAAAGCAGTTTATAAAGGAGAAAAGGGAATTGCACTTACTTTTAATATCAGCTGGGGTGATGAGAAAGCAGAGCCCATTCTAGATACCTTAAAAAAGGAAAAAGTAACTGCTACCTTTTTCCTCGCCGGTTCTTGGGCGGAACGTCATCCTGATACTGTGAATAGAATTATTAAAGATGGTCATGAAATTGGTATTCTTGGTTATGATTACGTAGATTATTCCGATTTAAAAAGAGAGAAGATTACACAAGATATTTCACGGGCGAAAACTGCCTTTGATAAATTAAATGCAAAAGATATATCTCTTGCAAGAGCTCCAACCGGGCATTTTAATCAAGAAGCATTAGATATTGCACATCAATATAATTATACGCTTGTACACTGGAGCATTAATTCAAAAGATTGGACGAATCCAGGAAAAGATGCCATTATAAAAAATATTGCTCCTGCTAAAAAAGGAGATATTATTTTATTGCATGCTTCTGATTCTGCAAAGCAAACGGAAAAAGCTCTCCCACAGATTATTGAAAAGTTAAAGGATAAGCATTTAAAGTTTGTCTCCGTTTCTGAAATGTTATCCAATGCCCATTCCAAATCAAAAGAAATAAAGTGAACCTTTCCATCAGTGGGGGTTTTCTTCATCCCCCACTGATGGTTAGTTGAACTTATCGGACCTTTACGGGCGAGTTTCAACACCTAGCTTCTTCGATTCCTCAGCATCCCCAAGGTGGGGATCTTACTGCCCGTTAAGAGTGGGATAAATTAGGGGCATCTTATAAATGCGATAAAAGCACATACTTTCAACGATGCAGAAAATTAGTGTGTCTTGCTAATATTTTGCATTTTTTTGTATTTATAAATACACGATTTAATTAACTTTACAGGAATAATATTAGAAAAAAACAACATTCTACTTAATAGTATATATTTTTAGAAAGGGGCAAAATTATGCTGGGAAAAAGTGTTGTCATCCTTCTTTTATCCACTATAATCCTAAGTGGATGTTCTGATAGCGAATCCGCTACTCAACAAATGGATTATGATCAAACAAAAAAAATGATTGTTGATATATTAAAAACGGATGACGGGAAAAAAGCAATCCGGGATGTTATTGGAGATGAAGAAATTAAAGAGAATTTAATTATGAACGAAAAATCCATTAACAATACTATTGAAAAAACGTTAACTTCTGATAAAGCCGCTGAATTTTGGAAAGATAATTTTAAAGACCCTAAATTTGCAGAAGCAATGGCCAAAAGCATGAAAACGGAAAATGAAAAGCTATTGAAGAGTTTAATGAAGGATCCTGAATATAGGAAAATGATGGTGGAGCTCCTGCAAGATCCTGAAATGGAATCAGAAGTAAAAAAAATATTAAAAAGTACGGAGTATAGAGAGCATTTAGAGAGCATTTTAAAAGAAACAATGGATACCCCTTCATTTAAAAATAAATTTAAAGATATATTAGACAAAGCAGCAAAAGAAGCCTCTACTGCACAAAAAACAACCGTAGTTAAATCATGACTGGATATCTAACCAAAAAAGAACTAGCCCTCGTGACTAGTTCTCTTTGCTACTATCTACTGCATCAATTATCTTTCCAGCTAATTCTTTATATTTTAGTCCTAATGGGTGGTTTTCCTGATAAACCGATGGAGCAAAATCAGCCTCGTCCCAATCTGGCTGTGCTAAAGGCAATTGTCCCAACAAAGGGACATTCAAATCTTCAGCTAATTTGCTTCCCCCGCCTTTACCAAAAACGTATTCTTTTTCACCTGTTGCCTTACTCTCAAAATAAGACATATTTTCAATTACTCCTACTATTGAATGCTCTGTTTTTATCGCCATGCTGCCAGCTCTTGCAGCAACAAAAGCTGCTGTTGGATGCGGAGTTGTTACAATGATTTCTTTACTGGTCGGAAGCATAGAATGAACATCTAAAGCAACATCCCCAGTACCAGGCGGCAAGTCAAGAATAAGGTAATCCAACTCCCCCCACTCTACTTCACCAAGAAAATTAGCCAACATTTTGCCAAGCATTGGCCCTCTCCAAATAACAGGAGAGTTATCTTCAACAAAAAATCCCATGGACATTACTTTTACACCAAAACGTTCGACAGGAATAATTTTTTCCTTTTCAACTGCTGGACGTGCTGATATTCCCATCATATCAGGAACACTAAAACCATAAATATCTGCATCCAGTATCCCTACCTTTTTTCCTAATCTCGAAAGAGATACAGCAATATTAACGGAAACAGTAGATTTTCCTACTCCTCCTTTTCCACTAGCAATCGCAATATATATAGGAGCTTGCACGGTATCCTTTTTTTGTTCTTCGAGGATCTCTTTAACCAAACTGTCGGAAAGTTCTGTAAATCTAAGTCCTATAGATTCTATTCCTTTTTCTTTTAGTTTAGAAACGATATTTTCCTGCAGCTCCAACTGAGTAGCTGAACCTAATTTAGCAACAGCTACTTTTATACTAATATGGTTTTTCTCTTTATTCCATTTTATGTCTTTAATTGAATTTAATTCTAATAGTGTTTTATGTAGAAGAGGATCTTTTATTCCCTCTAACAGATTTTCTATTTCGTCTATCGTTATCATACAATCCCCCCGATTTACTTATGTTACTGATAAAATTAGTATAACATAATGATTAGAGAGATTATATTACTTTGCCATCGCTATCAGAGAGTACAGTAAGTAATTATTTCCCGGGAATATTCTCCTCTTATTGACCTATAAATGGATGGCAGTTATTAACGAATTACAGTATATAGAACAACCAAGATAAACATTTTTATTCATTTATAGTATATACAAAAAAAGAGAGTGTTGCTCCCTCTTTTCATTCTTTATCTTCTATAGGATCTTCATCGGAAAAATAACGATTAATGCCTTTATATACGGATGCAGCTATTTTAGTTTGATATTTATCTTTCATTAGGTTTGCTTTTTCTGTAGCGTTTGATAAGAAACCAATTTCTACTAAAGCACCAGGCTTTTTAGCATACTTTAATATATACACACTGCCAAGTGGTTTTGCTTTCCTTGTCGTATTTTCTAAGTTTTCAATTAGTTCATCTTGTATAAATTCAGCTGCTACTTCGTTATCCTTTAATTGAGGAGCATAAAATGTTTGTGCACCGCTCCACTTTGAAGAAGGGATTGCATTTAAATGAACACTTAAAAAGAAATCTGCATCAGAGTCATTGATTATATTTAATCTTTCTTTTAAATCCTCGATCTTTCGATTGCGATAACTCTTTGTATTTTCGTCAGCCAGATCTTTATCTTCTTCTCTTGTCATAATGACCAACGCGCCTTGTTCTTGTAAATAGTCGCGAATTTTTAGTGATACTTTTAATGCTATATCTTTTTCTAGTGCACTTGAATCTCCTGCTCCGCCATCTGGACCGCCATGGCCGGGATCAATAACAATAATCTTCCCGGTTAACGGAAGGTTCCACGCATCCCATGAGTCATCATTTGAGAAATCGTACTGTAAAATAAAAAACAGGAGTATCAATCCTATTGTAAATATGCTTATTATTAATTTATTATTCACTGTTCTAGTCAATCCCCCCTGCCCGTCCTTACCATAACTATATGGGACAAGGGGATTTTTTAGAACCACAAGATCTAAAACAGAAATTCTTTTAGCATAAAATCAAGATAGATCTAATCATTGTTGAAGGCCACAACAAATATTAATTAATGCAGCCTTAATTTTCTTCGTTTATTGGCTTTGACAAAGCCTTCTTTCCACCAATCATCTACAAATTGTTCACATAAGTAGAGCAGGGATTCATTTTTGCTGCTTTCTTCACTTCCCCAATAAAGAAGGAAATGAAACAGCGTATCTTTTAAATGCTTATCTTCCTCATAACATCTATTTTTAATCGATTCTTTGCTTTCTCCATAATCGCTGAATTTACTGAAGTTTGCACCAAGCAAAAATGCCTCAATGGCAACATCATAACAAGCCTCTTCTATTCCTTTCGTCATCATCATGCTTGAAGTTAAATGAGAGGAGCCAAAATAGCGCGCAACCTTCTCTTTTAGATCTTTTATGTTAATTTCTCTTAATACAGATCTTTCGTATTTTATTTGTTTTTCTCTTTTTTTCTCATCAAAGGTTGTTATAACGGTCACTTTATTTCTCACCCCTTAAAATTAGTTTATAACGAATTAAAAAGAGTAATACAAGCAGTTTGTTACTTTCGATAACCAATAAATAAGAAAGTTTCTAATTGTGGAAAATTTATGAAAGAAAAAGCTCACCATAAAGTTAAAGGAATGAAATGAAGGTATACGCATAAGCTAATCAAAACTGACATTTAGAGGCTTGGGCTTGAAGAAAAGTGGAGAATAAATAATTCCAAAGACGTGTTCATTTTGTTTTAGGAAATTGTCCAACAACGAAAAAGACCCCCAAACCAAAAGGTTCGAGAGCCTTGAAACGTTGATAATTAACGTTTTGAGAACTGAGGTGCACGACGAGCGCCTTTAAGACCGTATTTTTTACGTTCTTTCATACGAGCGTCACGAGTTAATAATCCAGCGCGTTTTAATGTTGGACGGTATTCAGGATCTGCTTGAAGTAAAGCACGAGCGATACCATGACGGATAGCTCCAGCTTGACCAGTATATCCTCCACCGTTAACATTTACAAGAATATTGTAACTTCCAGTTGTTTCAGTAGCTACTAAAGGTTGTTTTACAACTTCACGTAAAGCTGCAAACGGAATATAAGTTTCGATTTCACGACCATTGATGATGATTTGACCGTCGCCTGGAACTAAACGTACACGTGCAACGGAACTTTTACGACGACCAGTACCGATATATTGAACTTGTGCCATTTCTTTTACCTCCCTTTATTAATTATCCGCGAAGTTCGTAAACTTCTGGTTGTTGTGCTTGGTGCGGATGCTCGCTACCAGCATATACATGTAATTTTTTAAACATTTGACGACCAAGAGAATTTTTTGGAAGCATGCCTTTGATAGCAAGCTCTAACATTTTTTCAGCGTAGTTTGTACGCATTTCTAATGCTGTTCTTGATTTTAATCCACCTGGATGCATTGTATGACGGTAGTAAATTTTGTCTGTTAATTTTTTACCAGTCAATTCGATTTTTGAAGCATTTAAAATAATAACATTATCACCAGTGTCCACATGTGGTGTGAAAGTTGGTTTATGTTTACCACGTAGTATTGATGCTACTTCACTAGAAAGACGACCTAAAGTTTTGCCTTCAGCATCAATAACGTACCATTTACGATCAACAGTGTTTGAATTAGCCATAAACGTTGTACGCATGAGTTTCCCTCCTGAATTTGAAATGATTTCATTATTTTTTGTAAGTGCTGTTACGTCTATATGTTCACACAATTAAGTTCCGGGGCTTAATGTGGGATTAAAATACATACCATATTATGATATATCCTAGAATTGTATATGTCAAGAGAATGTTACACCAGGTTTAGTTGTTATGAAATTTTTCTTTCGACAAAACAAAAGGCGCAAGCTCCTAGTCTAATAAAACACTCTCCATAAATATAATCCATTAGCAGATGCCGTTTTTCCTGCTGCTTTTCTGTCCTTTTTTTTAATAATAGCAGGGATTGATTGTGGATCTTTTTTTCCTCTTCCTACGTCCAGCAATGTACCGATCATAATTCGGACCATATTATATAAAAATCCATTTCCTTCAAAGCTGAAAATTAGCATTTCCTCTTCCTGTGTTAATTTCATACCTGTTATTTCCCTTACTTTGTCTTCTTTATCTGTTTTAGCTGAACAAAAGCTAGTAAAATCATATTCGCCAATAAAATGCTCCATCGCTTCTTGTATAGCGTCTATATTTAAGGAATATGGATAATAATACGCATAATTTCTTTTAAAAGGATCCCGATGTTCTGCCAAGTGGATAAAATAACGATATTCTTTCCCAGTGACATTGTATCTTGCATGAAAATCATTACTAACCGTTTCTACAGCGGTAACCACTATATCATGCGGCAGCAGCGTATTGAGCGCCAGCTCCCATTTTCCTAATGGAATATCTAATACAGAATCAAAATGAATTACTTGCCCTTTTGCATGAACCCCAGCATCCGTTCGCCCAGAAGCTTGTATTTTCACTTCGATTCCTTTATGAAGTTTTTTTAATGCTCGTTCGATCTCCCCTTGAACTGTTCGATCTTTTGGCTGAATTTGAAAGCCGCAGTAGGCAGACCCATCATAACTTATTGTACATTTATATCGTTGCATGTTTTTCTCCATTATGACCTTAGTAATAAAAGCAGGCATATTAATAATAATAATAGGATTATCATAATTGTATCCATCGGTTTCCAGATTAATTGACGGTATTTTGTTCTGCCTTCTCCGCCTTGGTACCCTCTTGCTTCCATTGCGATTGCCAGCTCTTCAGCCCTTTTGAAGGCATTAACGAATAAGGGAATTAACAACGGCACAATTGCTTTAACACGATTTTTTATGGAGCCACTCGAGAATTCTACTCCTCTTGCAATTTGAGCTTTCATAATCTTTTCTGTTTCGTCCATTAAAGTCGGAATAAAACGCAAGGAAATAGACATCATAAGTGCAAGTTCATGAACAGGAAATTTTATTCTTTTTAAAGGTTCAAGCAAAGCTTCAATAGCATCTGTAAGTTCTATAGGCGTTGTAGTTAAGGTAAGAAGAGAGGTCATAATAATGAGTAAAAAGAATCGAATTGAAATAAGAATCCCCATTCTAATTCCTTCTTCATATATCTTAACCCAACCATAATGGAATACTAAATCCCCTTCTCTAGTAAAAAAAAGATGAATCACAAGAGTAAAAAGAATAAGCCATATAACAGGTTTTAACCCATTATAAATATAGTTCACTGGTACTTTTGATAAAAGAACCATTATACATACATAAGCAGTTAACAGGAGGTACGTCCCAAAATTATTGGCTAAAAAGACAATACAAATAAAGAAGAAAATTAATAGTAGCTTGGAACGGGGATCCATTCGATGTAAAGTGGAGTCCATTGGAACAAAACGGCCAATTAACATTTTTCCCATCATAATCCATCTTCTCCCTTATTTAGGTAAGTAGCTAATTCTGAGATAAAGCTATCCATATGCAAATGAACTTTACTCATCTTTATCCCAAACTTATTTTCTATTTTCCTTTGAAACCTTACTATTTCCGGAACATCTAAACCTATTTCCAATAAGTCATCTGCAAAAGAATATATTTCTTCTGGTGTACCGTCGCGGTATACTTTTCCTTTATTCATAATAACTATTTTATCCGCATACAAAGAAGCATCTTCCATGCTGTGCGTTACTAATATGGTAGTTAAATTCCGTTTTTGATGAAGGCTATAGAACATCTCCATGATCTCTTTTCGTCCTCTTGGGTCCAACCCGGCAGTTGGTTCATCTAATACAAGAACATCAGGCTCCATTGCTAATACACCAGCAATCGCTACTCTTCTCATTTGGCCTCCTGATAAATCAAAAGGTGATTTTTGCAAAATATCTTCGGAGAGTCCTACCTCTGCTAAAGCCATTCTTGCTCTTACCTTGGCTTCCTCTTCCTTAACACCAAAATTCATTGGTCCAAAACATATATCCTTTTCTACCGTTTCCTCAAAAAGCTGCTGCTCTGGAAACTGAAAAACAATCCCTACTTTTTGGCGAATACTTCGTAATTGTTTATGCTTCTTTCCTGCTTCCAACACCCTATCTCCAATTATCACTTTCCCTTTAGATGGGTTTAATAAGGCATTTAAATGCTGAAGCACAGTAGATTTACCAGAACCAGTATGGCCAATAATAGCCATATAAACACCATTTGGTATATTAATATTTACATCTTGAATCGCCAATCTTTCAAATGGTGTATTCTCTTGATAGCAATAATCTACTTTTTGAAGTGAGATGTCCATAATTCTGTCACCAACTCTTCTTCTGTCAAAAATATTTTTTCAAGCAATATCCCTTTTTCATAAAGCTCACTTCTTAATTTAACGGAAAAGGGAATATCCAAACCAATTGTAATCAGTTCTTTGTCTAATTGAAAAATTTCTTCAGGTGTTCCTTCACGATGAACTTTTCCTTTATTCATAATTATTATTCTATCTGCCTTTGCTGCTTCCTCTAAATCATGCGTAATGGAGATGATCGTCATCTTTTTTTGTTCACGCATTTCTTTAATAAGCTGTAATACTTCTTCCCTGCCTTGAGGATCAAGCATAGAGGTTGCCTCATCTAAAACTATAACAGCCGGCTGCAATGCCATGACTCCTGCAATGGCCACCCTTTGCTTCTGGCCTCCAGATAGATGGTGCGGCTCTTGATCAAGAAAAGATAACATCTTCACTTTTTCTAAAGAACTTTCTACTCTTTTGACCATTTCTTCTCTCGGAACGGCATTATTTTCTAAACCAAAAGCCACATCATCCTTTACTGTCGTTCCAACAAACTGATTATCTGGATTTTGAAACACCATCCCTATGTTTTTCCTTGCTTCCCAAATTGTTTCTTCTGATAGCATAATGTCTTTAATCCGAATAGATCCCTTATGAGGAAAATACAAACCATTCAATAATTTTGCCAAAGTAGACTTCCCAGAGCCATTATGACCAACAACAGCTACCCATTCCCCTTCTTTTACTTGAAAAGAGACATTATCCAGCGCCTGATCCAACTGGTCTTCATAACGGAAAGATATGTTATCAACCGTTATCAATACTTCTTGGTTCATATATTCCCTCCGGTTTAGTGTGTTATTAAGTAAAGCTCATGCGTTTAGATTTTCTCCGTTTGCAAACGGATCTTTCTTATGATAAAAAAAGAAACTCGCCAATTGGGCGAGCTTTGAATTGGTTTAACATAAGATTATCTTGTTATAATCTCCCTTTTTCAGCAACAAACTTCTCATTATGCATTTCGAAATATATCTCATGATATTCCATTTCTTAGCACCCATTACCTGTTTTACGTTTTACACGAAAAAAGCCCGCACCTCGGTTTATTTTATGATTAATAAACGAGGTGCATGAGCTAGACGAGTCATTAATAGATTATTATTTAATTGCTTAACGCTCATCGTAACACTCTTATAGTGGCTTGTTAGTTTGTGCTAATAAACAATGTAAGAAAAAGGGTACTTGAACAAGTTTCATATCAATATAAACTGTCCCGCACCCTTGTTGTCTTGTAAATGGTCTATTAAACTAACTCGATAATTACCATTGGTGCACCGTCTCCACGACGAGGTCCCATTTTCATGATACGAGTGTATCCGCCTTGACGTTCGCTATAACGAGCAGCAACATCACTGAATAGTTTTTGTACTGCATCTTGGTTCGTTTCAGCGTTAGCAACTTCATGACGTACATAAGCAGCAGCTTGACGGCGTGCATGAAGATCTCCACGTTTACCAAGTGTAATCATTTTTTCCACAACAGAACGAAGTTCCTTTGCACGAGCTTCAGTTGTTTCAATTCGCTCATTGATGATTAAGTCTGTTGTTAAGTCACGTAACATAGCTTTACGCTGCGCGCTAGTGCGTCCTAACTTTCTGTAACCCATGTGAGATTCCCTCCTTTTGTTGAAATTCCCGCTTAGCCTTATGAGAAAAAACTAACTCAGTCGTCTTTTCTTAAACCTAAGCCAAGTTCTTCTAATTTATGCTTAACTTCTTCAAGAGATTTTCTACCTAGATTTCGAACTTTCATCATATCTTCTTCCGTCTTATTAGCAAGTTCTTGTACTGTATTGATTCCAGCACGTTTTAAACAGTTATAAGAACGAACAGATAGATCCAATTCTTCTATCGTCATCTCTAGAACTTTTTCTTTTTGATCTTCTTCTTTTTCTACCATAATCTCAGCATTTTGCGCTTCATCAGTTAAACCAACAAAGATATTTAAATGCTCCGTTAAAATCTTTGCACCAAGTGCAATAGCATCTTGAGGACCTGTACTACCGTCAGTCCATACGTCAAAAGTTAATTTATCATAATTAGTCAATTGACCAACACGAGTATTCTCAACTTGATAAGAAACTCTAGATACAGGTGTATAGATAGAGTCAATAGGAATTACACCAATAGGTTGATCTTCCCGCTTATTTTCCTCTGCAGGTGTATATCCACGTCCACGTTTAGCAGTTAAACGCATGCGAAGATTTCCATTCGAGCCTAATGTTGCGATATGAAGATCGGGATTTAAAATCTCAACATCACTATCGTGTGTAATATCTGCTGCTGTAACGACACCTTCACCTTGAATATCAATCTCTAATGTTTTTTCATCATCAGAATAGATTTTCAGTGCTAGTTTTTTGATATTTAATATGATAGATGTTACATCTTCTACGACGCCTTCAATTGTTGAGAACTCATGAAGTACCCCATCAATTTGAATGGATGTGATAGCTGCACCAGGGAGTGAGGATAATAGAATACGACGTAAGGAGTTACCCAAAGTAGTACCATATCCACGCTCAAGTGGCTCTACGACGAATTTTCCGTATTTGGCTTCATCGTTGATCTCAACCGTTTCGATTTTTGGTTTTTCTATTTCGATCATCAAAATATACCCTCCTTCAAAACGTCGAAACCCCGGCTATGTTCTTAACCGAAATTCCCCATGTTTACGTTCCCGTTTTGTGCACAACAACTGGAATAAATTTTCTGTACTGGCTTTAAAAAGTTTTAATCATATCCCATTATAGACAAGGATACAAAATTTATACAGAAAAATTAAACTCGGCGACGTTTAGGTGGTCGGCAACCATTATGAGGAACAGGAGTTACGTCTCTGATTGCAGTAACTTCTAAACCTGCAGCTTGAAGTGCACGGATTGCAGCTTCACGGCCGGCACCAGGTCCTTTTACTGTTACTTCAAGAGTTTTCATGCCATGCTCCATAGAAGTTTTTGCAGCAGTTTCTGCAGCCATTTGAGCAGCGAATGGAGTAGATTTACGAGAACCTCTAAATCCAAGAGCTCCTGCACTTGACCAAGAAAGCGCATTTCCATGAACGTCAGTAATTGTAACAATTGTATTATTGAATGTTGAACGAATGTGAGCAATACCTGCTTCTATATTCTTTTTAACACGACGTTTACGTGTATTAGTTTTACGTGCCATTTATAGTACCTCCTTTACTGATTATTTTTTCTTGTTAGCTACAGTCTTACGAGGACCTTTGCGTGTACGAGCGTTGTTTTTCGTATTTTGTCCACGAACCGGTAAACCACGGCGGTGACGAAGACCACGATAACATCCAATCTCCATTAAACGTTTGATGTTAAGAGAGATTTCACGACGAAGGTCACCTTCAACTTTTAATTTATCAATAACATCACGGATTTTGTTCAACTCATCTTCCGTTAAATCACGAACACGAGTATTTTCAGAAACACCTGCTTCTTCTAATACTTTTTGTGCAGTATTTTTTCCAATACCATAAATATATGTTAATGATATTACTACACGCTTTTCACGTGGAATATCCACACCAGCAATACGTGCCATCTATATGCGCACCTCCTTGTTATTAACCTTGTTTTTGTTTATGTTTAGGGTTTTCACAGATAACCATAACTTTCCCACGTCTGCGGATAACCTTACATTTTTCGCAGATTGGTTTTACTGATGGTCTAACTTTCATTATCCTAACCTCCTTGATAGTACGGAGTGCAATCAGATTATTTAAAGCGGTAAGTAATTCTTCCGCGAGTTAAGTCATATGGAGATAACTCAACCGTTACTTTATCACCAGGTAAAATGCGGATAAAATGCATACGAATTTTACCAGAAACGTGAGCCAATACAGTATGACCATTTTCTAATTCTACTTTAAACATGGCGTTCGGCAAAGTTTCAGTTATTGTGCCTTCAATTTCGATTACATCGTCTTTAGCCATCGAATTTGTCTCCCTTCATTTTAAAATACGAAACCATCTTTTACTTGCTATAGTAAAGTGCAACTTTTCGCTTATAACACGATCGGTGTACATCAAACTAGTCTGAACTGTTCATATAATATACTAAATTATCAGTTGACTGCAACCAAATAATTATAACACACAATGAACTATCCCGTCCGCAATATTTACAATAAATTTATAGAAGACTACGAACTTTAAACTAGAAAGAAATAATGCAACAACCAAACCACTGGCTTTTGTTAGATCCTTCATTCTCAGAGAAAGCCAAAAGCATTTCCTTCAAATAAAGTTCTATCATCAGCTAATGTATTATCGCATTGAATTTTTTATAATAATTCAAACGATATGATGTGTAGATAGAAATGAATGAATCAAGAAGAATGTTTCTTCTAGAGTCTATCCCTATTTTTGTAAACACATACTCTCATACACTCGAAAAGCTACTTAGATTCCGTCTCTAACTGAAAAGGAGTTTTCGATAACGCACACCTGGTACAACACCTTATGTCCATAATAGAAAGAATAATAGTTACCTTCTTCACTACTAGATAAAAAAGCAAATCAAGCGGAGTTACCATGAAATCCAAAATACTCTGCACCAATTATCTAAATTGATTAATCTTTTAACGAAGATAAACATGTCTAGAAACATGAATATACTTTTTTTGTTACAGATATAACCATAAAAATTATTATACCTTTTGAAAAAAGGAAATGCATCATGTTTAGGAATAAACTCCTTAGCCATTTCATCCCAATTCTTCTATTCGTTACCTCTGATTTAAGTCCATGCTAGATTCAGATTAGTCTAAGCAAAAGTATGGAAAAAGTGTTTACTTTAAATTACTTAGTAGTTCATCAAGATCTAAGAATACTTTTTGTATATCTTGCTGACCATCTATATTGCGTAGATAGCCTTTTGATTCATAAAAATCAAGTAAAGGTTGAGATTGTTTAATATTAACTTCTAATCGATTTTTAACAGTTGCTTCATTATCATCAGCACGTTGATACAATTCGCCTCCACAGCGATCGCAAACATCTGGATTTGCCGGAGGATTAAATACTAAATGATATGTCGCGCCACAGTTTTTACAAATGCGGCGTCCTGTTAATCGTTCCATTAATATTTCTTGATCAACTTGAACATTTATAACATAGTCAAGCTTTTTTCCTAAATCAAACAAAATACCTTCTAAAGCATCTGCTTGGGGAACAGTACGTGGAAAACCGTCAAGAAGAAATCCCTTCTTGCAATCATCCTTACTAAGTCTTTCACGAACAATGCCGATTGTAACTTCGTCCGGAACTAACTCACCTTTATCCATAAATGACTTTGCTTTTAATCCAAGTTCTGTTTCATCTTTCATTGCAGCACGAAACATATCACCAGTTGAGATATGAGGGATGTCATACTTTTCCACAATCTTCTCAGCTTGTGTACCTTTACCAGCGCCAGGGAGTCCCATTAAGACTAAATTCATGCGTATTCCCCCTAAAGTCTTTAACATATAATTCAAGGGACAAACGTCCCCTAAATTATGCTATTTAATAAACCCTTTATAGTGACGTTTAACAAGTTGAGATTCTAATTGCTTCATTGTTTCTAAAGCAACCCCAACTACGATTAAAATACTTGTTCCACCAATTTGAGCCGATTGTGGCAAATGAGCAATTTTGATGAAAACTACAGGAAGAATCGCAATCGCAGCTAGAAATATCGCACCAACTAATGTTAAACGGTATAGAACACGAGTTAAGTATTCTTGCGTGTTTTTACCTGGTCTAATACCTGGAATATATCCACCTTGCTTTTTCAAGTTTTCAGCCAGCTGTTCTGGATTGACTTGAATAAATGCATAGAAGTACGTAAACGCAAAAATTAAAATTGTATACAATATCATTCCAATTGGATGAGTATAATCAAATATCTTGATAATCCAATTCGTAACATCATTTTGACCGAAGAATCCGGCAACTGTTCTTGGCGTTACCAAAAATGACACGGCAAAAATAACAGGAATAACACCAGCAGAGTTCACTTTCAACGGCAAATGCGTCGATTGTCCGCCGCTCATATTACTTCCATTAACCATTCTTTTTGCATACTGAATAGGTATTTTTCTTAAAGCCTGTTGTATGAAAATAACTCCAACAACAATTGCAACAATTGCAACTAAAATTAATAGCATTGTTGCGATGTTCATGAAAAGTTGATCTCCTGTGTTATCAAACTTCTGCGCGTATATCTGGTTGGCAATCGATGGGATCCCTGCTGCAATACCAGCAAAGATAATGATCGATATTCCATTTCCTACACCTTTTGATGTAATCAGTTCACCCAACCACATTAAAAATGCAGTACCACCTGTTAATACAACAGCAATTATAAAGTAAGAACCAATACCAGGATTAGTAATTAAAGAACCACCTGCAAGGTTATTAAAACCATAAGACATTCCAAAAGCTTGAATGAAACCTAAGACTATTGTGAAGTAACGGGTAAATTGGGTTAATTTACGACGCCCTACTTCACCTTGCTTAGACCATTCTGTAAACTTTGGAACAACATCCATTTGTAATAAACTCACAATGATAGATGCGGTAATATACGGCATTATACCCATTGCCAAGATAGAAAAGTTCTTTAATGCTCCCCCACCAAAGGTATTTAGAATACCAAAGGCGCTAAAGGTATCTTGCGCTTGTAAAAAATCTGCATTTACGTATGGTACCGGTATAAATGTACCAATACGAAATATAATCAACATTAATAGGGTGAATATGATTTTACGTCTTATTTCACCCACGCGCATAAAATTGGAGATTGTCTGAAACATTAAATCACCTCAGTTTGACCGCCGGCAGCTTCAATAGCTTCCTTTGCAGCAGAGGAGAATTTATGTGCTTTTACTGTAAGCTTTTTCTCAACTTTGCCTTTAGCAAGAATTTTGATTCCTGCTTTTTCACTACTTACAACACCTGTTTCGATTAGAAGTTCTGGAGTTACTTCTGTTCCATCTTCAAAACGATTTAGTGCATCAAGGTTTACAATTGCAAATTCTTTGCGGTTGATATTTGTAAAACCACGTTTAGGTAAACGACGGAATAAAGGAGTTTGACCACCTTCGAATCCAGGTCTAACACCGCCACCTGAACGTGCGTTTTGACCTTTATGACCTTTACCAGCAGTTTTACCGTTACCTGAACCGATACCGCGTCCTTTGCGTTTGCGTTCTTGTCTTGCACCTTCTGCAGGTTTTAATTCATGAAGTTTCATTTTGGCACCTCCTTATTGAAGAAGAATGTATTTTAGTTTTCTTTAACAGAAACAAGATGAGATACTTTATTAATCATACCGCGAATTGCAGCATTATCTTGTTGTTCAACTGTTTGATTTACTTTACGTAATCCTAATGCTTTAACTGTTTCGCGTTGGTCTTGCGGACGACCAATTACGCTTTTAGTGAGGGTAATTTCCAGTTTGTTTGCCATCTAATTTCCCTCCTTATCCTAACAGTTCTTCTACTGATTTACCACGTAACTTCGCTACGTCTTCAGCACGTTTTAATTGTTTTAAACCGTCTAAAGTTGCACGCACCATGTTAATTGGTGTATTAGTACCTAAAGATTTAGATAGAATATCAGCTACACCAGCTAACTCAAGTACCGCACGCACTGGTCCACCAGCGATAACTCCAGTACCTTCAGAAGCAGGTTTTAGTAAAATTTCACCAGCACCAAAGTGTCCGATTACTTGGTGTGGAATTGTAGAGCCAACCATTGGCACTTCAATTAGATTTTTCTTAGCGTCTTCTACCGCTTTGCGAATTGCATCAGGTACCTCTTGAGCTTTACCAGTACCAAAACCAACGTTACCATTTTTGTCCCCAACTACTACTAGAGCAGAGAAACGAAAACGACGTCCACCTTTAACAACTTTCGCTACACGGTTAATAGTAACTACGCGTTCTTCAAGTTCAAGTTTGTTTGGATCAATATGACGCATCTTTGTATGTCCCTCCTTTTCTATTAAAATTCTAGGCCGTTCTCACGAGCAGCATCAGCTAAAGCTTTTACGCGACCATGGTATAAATATCCTCCGCGATCGAACACGATTGCTTTAATACCTTTTTCCACTGCGCGTTTAGCTACTAATTCACCGATCTTAACAGCAGCATCTACATTGCTAGAAGAATCTAGGTTTAGTTCTTTATCTAACGTTGAAGCGTTAACGATCGTAACGCCATTTACATCATCAATAAGCTGAGCGTAAATGTGTTTGTTTGAACGGAACACATTTAAACGAGGACGAGCTTCAGTTCCGCTAAGTTTAGAACGCACACGTGCGTGTCTTTTCTTACGAACTTGATTTTTATCAGCCTTCGTAATCATTTAGGTCACTCCTTTCGTTTACCTATGCGGCATTACTTACCTGTTTTACCTTCTTTTCTACGTACAAATTCGCCTTCATAACGAATACCTTTACCTTTATAAGGCTCTGGTGGACGAACGTCACGAATGTTAGCAGCAAGAGCTCCAACACGTTCTTTATTTGTACCTTTAACAACTACTTTAGTTGCAGATGGTACTTCAATTTCAAGACCTGCTTCTGGTTCGATTTCAACTGGGTGAGAGTAACCTACGTTCAACACAAGTTTAGTTCCTTGTTTTTGAGCACGATAACCAACCCCGATTAATTCAAGACCTCTTTCGAAACCTTTAGAAACTCCTTCAACCATGTTAGCTAATAAAGCACGTGTCGTACCGTGTAATGCACGGTGCTCTTTAGATTCAGATGGACGAGTTATGTTAATTACGTTCTCTTCTAATTTGATAGCAATATCAGAATTAAAAGTACGAGTTAATTCACCTTTAGGACCTTTAACCGTTACAGCACTTTTTTCAATAGTAACTGTAACGCCTGCTGGTACTTCAATTGGTTTTTTACCTACGCGAGACATTTAGTTGCACCTCCATTCAATTAAAACTATATTACCAAACGTATGCTAAAACTTCTCCGCCAACTTGTTTAGCGCGAGCTTCTTTATCAGTAATTACTCCTTGAGAAGTAGAAACTAGTGCGATTCCAAGACCGTTTAATACACGAGGTACATCTGTAGCTTTTGCATAAACACGAAGACCAGGTTTACTAATACGTTTAAGTCCAGTAATTACACGCTCGTTGCTAGAACCGTATTTTAGGAAAATGCGGATAATTCCTTGTTTGTTATCTTCAATAAATTCTACATCACGTACGAAACCTTCACGCTTTAAAATTTCAGCGATTTCTTTTTTCATGTTAGAAGCAGGTACTTCTAATTTTTCGTGACGAACCATATTCGCATTACGGATTCTTGTAAGCAAATCTGCAATTGGATCTGTCATAACCATTGTTTTAACCTCCTTCCCAAAATGGGGTTTTACCAGCTAGCTTTTTTCACACCAGGAATTTGTCCCTTATATGCTAATTCACGGAAACAAATACGGCAAAGCTTAAATTTACGGTACACAGAATGTGGACGTCCACAACGTTCGCAACGTGTATATTCTTGTACTTTATATTTAGGCGTGCGTTTTTGTTTCGCAATCATTGACTTCTTAGCCACGTTTTCGCCTCCCTCTAATTAGAGATTACTTTTGGAACGGCATTCCAAATTGAGTTAACAGTTCACGAGCTTCTTCATCTGTGTTAGCAGTTGTAACGATAACAATATCCATTCCTCTTACTTTGTTCACTTTATCGTAATCAATTTCAGGGAATATTAATTGTTCTTTTACACCTAAAGTATAGTTACCACGACCGTCAAATGATTTTTTAGAGATACCACGGAAGTCACGTACACGTGGAAGAGATACAGATACTAATTTATCAAAAAATTCATACATGCGTTCTCCACGAAGAGTAACTTTTGCTCCGATTGGCATTCCTTCACGAAGACGGAAACCTGCAATAGATTTTTTCGCACGAGTAATTACTGGTTTTTGACCAGTGATTAACGTTAATTCTTCAACAGCTACGTCTAATGCTTTCGCATTTGCAACTGCATCACCAACACCCATGTTGATAACGATTTTTTCAAGTTTTGGAACTTGCATTACAGATTTATAATTAAACTTGCTCATTAGAGCTGGAGTAGTTTCTTTAACAAATTTTTCTTTTAGGCGGTTCATCCATTGTACCTCCCTTCTTCTTTGAACTATTTATCTAGAATTTCACCGGATTTTTTCGCTACGCGTACTTTTTTACCATCAACCGTTTTTGAACCTACACGTGTAGGAACACCAGTTTTAGGGTCGATAGGCATAACGTTGGATACATGAATAGCAGCTTCCTGGTCATTGATTCCACCTTGTGGATTCAACTGGGATGGCTTAGAGTGTTTCTTTACAATGTTAATTCCTTCTACAACCACACGGTTTTTCTTCGGGAATGCTGCAAGAACAACACCTGTTTTGCCTTTATCCTTACCAGAGATGACCATTACTTTGTCACCTTTTTTTACATGCATCTTTTCGCACCTCCTTAAAGGCAATTAAATTTATATTATAGTACTTCTGGAGCTAATGATACAATTTTCATAAAGTTGTTGTCGCGAAGTTCACGAGCAACTGGTCCAAAGATACGTGTTCCACGTGGACTCTTATCATCGCGGATAATTACACATGCGTTTTCATCGAAACGAATGTAAGTACCGTCTGCACGACGAACACCACTTTTTGTTCTTACAACAACTGCTTTTACTACGTCACCTTTTTTAACAACGCCACCTGGTGTTGCTTGTTTCACAGTAACAACGATAACATCACCGATGTTTGCAGTCTTACGTCCTGAACCACCAAGAACTTTAATAGTTAGTACTTCACGAGCACCAGAGTTGTCAGCAACTTTCAAACGTGATTCTTGTTGAATCATGTGTGTAACCTCCCTTCGGGATGAAGCTTAATTCCGAACAATTAGATAATAACTGCTTTTTCTACTACTTCTACAAGACGGAAACGTTTTGTAGCTGATAACGGACGAGTTTCCATAATACGGACGATATCGCCAGTTTTTGCTGTATTTTGCTCATCGTGAGCTTTATACTTTTTAGAGTATTTCACGCGTTTGCCATATAATGGATGTTTCTTGTGTGTTTCAACAACAACAGTAATCGTCTTATCCATTTTGTCTGAAACAACACGTCCAGTATAGACTTTGCGTTGATTGCGTTCGCTCATTTTACGAACCTCCTCTCACTTATCGATTATTGACGCCGATTTCTCTTTCACGAATGACAGTTTTCATGCGAGCAATCGCTTTGCGTACTTCACGAATGCGAGCTGTATTTTCAAGTTGTCCAGTCGCTAATTGAAAGCGAAGGTTGAATAGCTCTTCTTTTAAAGATTTAACTTTTTGTTCAATTTCTGCAGTGGTAAGGTCACGAATTTCATTAGCTTTCATTAGTTTCACCACCAATTTCTTCACGTTTTACAAACTTACATTTAACTGGAAGTTTGTGCGCTGCAAGACGAAGTGCTTCGCGTGCAATCTCTTCTGATACACCAGCAACTTCGAACATTACTTTACCAGGTTTAACAACTGCTACCCAACCTTCTGGAGCACCCTTACCGGAACCCATGCGGACTTCTAGAGGCTTTGCAGTGTATGGCTTATGTGGGAATATTTTAATCCAAACTTTACCGCCACGTTTCATATAACGAGTCATCGCAATACGAGCGGATTCGATTTGGCGGTTTGTAATCCAAGAAGCTTCTGTAGATTGTAAACCGTATTCACCGAAAGTTACTTCTGTTCCGCCTTTTGCTTGACCGCGCATTTTTCCACGGTGTACACGACGGTATTTCACACGTTTAGGTAGTAACATTTTATTTGCCTCCTTCCTCAGTTTTCTTCTTCGTTGGAAGGATCTCTCCACGATAGATCCAAACTTTTACACCTAATTTACCATAAGTAGTATCTGCTTCAGCAGTAGCATAGTCAATATCAGCACGTAAAGTGTGTAGAGGTACAGTGCCTTCACTGTAAGACTCAGCACGAGCGATATCTGCTCCGCCTAGACGGCCTGATACCATTGTTTTAATACCTTTAGCTCCAGAACGCATTGAACGTTGGATTGCCTGCTTTTGAGCACGACGGAAAGATACACGGTTTTCTAATTGACGAGCAATGTTCTCAGCAACTAGTTTTGCATCCATGTCTGCTTTTTTAATTTCAAGAATATTGATGTGTACACGTTTACCAGTAAGTGAGTTTAAAGCTTTTCGTAAAGCTTCCACTTCTGTACCACCTTTACCAATTACCATTCCTGGCTTAGCAGTGTGGATAGTTACGTTCAAACGATTTGCTGCACGTTCGATTTCTACTTTAGAAACAGATGCATCGTTTAAGCGTTTAGTGATATACTCACGTACTTTAAGGTCTTCGTGTAAAAGTTCAGCATAGTCTTTGCCTGCGAACCATTTTGATTCCCAATCACGAATAATTCCGACACGCAAACCGACTGGATTTACTTTTTGACCCACTGATTACCCCTCCTTCTTTTCTGATACAACGATAGTGATATGGCTAGTACGTTTGTTGATTTGGCTTGCACGGCCCATCGCACGAGGACGGAAACGTTTAAGTGTTGGTCCTTCATTCACATACGCTTGCTCAACCACTAAATTATTGATATCCATTTCGTAATTATGCTCTGCGTTAGCGATAGCAGATTTTAATACTTTTTCTATGATTGGAGAAGCAGCTTTTGGAGTTAACTTCAAAATTGATACTGCTTCACCTACTTGCTTACCTCGAATTAAATCTACGACTAAACGAGCTTTACGAGGAGCAATACGAACTGTATTAGCAACAGCTTTTGCTTGCATTAGAATGCCCTCCTCTCATTAACGTCTTGTTTTCTTATCGTCACTTGCATGACCTTTATAAGTACGGCTTGGTGCGAATTCTCCAAGTTTATGACCTACCATGTCTTCAGTAACATAAACTGGTACATGTTTACGACCATCATAAACAGCGATAGTTTGACCGATGAATTGTGGGAAGATCGTAGAACGACGAGACCAAGTTTTAATAACTTGTTTCTTTTCACTTTCGTTTAACTTTTCGATCTTTGTTAGTAAATGATCATCAACAAAAGGTCCTTTTTTTAAGCTGCGACCCATAATTGAACCTCCCTTCGTGATTGCTCTACGGTTCTATCAGTGAACCGTAGTTCAATCCCGTTATTTTTTACGGCTACGTACGATAAATTTATCTGATTTGTTTTTCTTCTTACGAGTTTTGAATCCAAGAGTTGGTTTACCCCATGGAGACATTGGTGATTTACGTCCGATTGGAGCGCGACCTTCACCACCACCGTGTGGATGGTCATTAGGGTTCATTACTGATCCACGTACAGTTGGGCGTTTGCCTAACCAACGAGAACGACCAGCTTTACCAATGTTGATTAGTTCATGCTGCTCATTACCAACTTGACCGATTGATGCACGACAAGTTGCAAGAATTAAACGAACTTCACCAGAGTTTAAGCGAACTAGTACGTATTTACCTTCTTTACCAAGAACTTGTGCAGATGTACCTGCTGAACGAACCAATTGTCCGCCTTTTCCTGGTTTTAATTCGATGTTGTGGATAACTGTACCCACTGGAATGTTAGCTAATGGTAATGCATTACCTGGTTTGATATCTGCTTCAGGTCCAGACATTACTTCTAAGCCAACTTCTAAATTTTTTGGTGCAAGAATGTAGCGTTTTTCACCATCTACATAATTGATTAACGCGATGTTTGCTGATCTGTTTGGATCATATTCAATTGTAGCAACGCGTCCTGGAATGCCATCTTTGTCGCGTTTAAAATCGATGATACGATATTGACGCTTATGACCTCCACCTTGATGACGAACTGTTAACTTACCTTGGTTGTTACGGCCGCCTTTTCTTGTTAAAGGAGCAAGCAATGATTTTTCTGGAGTACTTGTAGTGATTTCACTAAAGTCAGAGCTAGTCATACCGCGACGACCATTAGAGGTAGGTTTGTACTTTTTAATCGCCATTTCTATTCCCTCCTTTTCTTAATAGTTTTTATGCTTCAAAGAATTCGATTTCTTTGCTGTCTGCAGTTAATTTAACAATTGCTTTGCGACGTTTGTTTGTGTATCCTCCGAAACGTCCCATACGCTTGAACTTACCTTTGTAGTTCATGATGTTTACTTTTTCAACTTTCACGCCAAAGATTTCTTCTACAGCATCTTTAACTTGTGTTTTATTAGCTCTCACATCAACTTCAAACGTATATTTCTTTTCAGTCATTAAGTCAGTAGAACGTTCAGTGATAACGGGGCGCTTAATCGTTTCGCGTGCATCCATTATGCAAGCACCTCCTCTACTTTTTCAACTGCTGCTTTCGTCATGATAAGTTTATCATGATTTAAAACATCTAATACTGTAATGCCATCAGCAGTAACAACTGTTACGCCTGGGATGTTACGAGCAGATAATGCTACGTTTTCATCTAAGTCAGCAGTTACGATTAGTGCTTTTTTCTCAACAGAAAGATTACTAAGTAAGCCTTTGAAATCTTTTGTTTTTGGAGCTTCGAAAGCAAGACCTTGCAACACTAAAATATTCTCTTCTAATACTTTAGTTGATAATGCAGATTTAATAGCTAATCTACGAACTTTTTTAGGAAGTTTGTAGCTATAGCTGCGGGGAACTGGTCCGAAAACTGTTCCACCTCCACGCCATTGTGGTGATCTGATTGATCCTTGACGTGCACGTCCTGTACCTTTTTGGCGCCATGGTTTACGTCCACCACCAGCAACCTCAGAACGAATTTTAGTTTTATGAGTTCCTTGACGTAAAGAAGCTCTTTGCATAACAACTGCTTCAAATAAAACATGGTTGTTAGGCTCGATACCGAATACTGTATCTTTTAATTCGATATCTCCAGCTTGAGTACCGTCTTGGTTGAATAATGCAACTTTAGGCATTCTTATTTCCTCCTTTCCAGTTTAATTACTTCGCTTTTACCGCTGTTTTAATTTTTAATAAAGCTTTTTTAGATCCTGGAACATTTCCTTTAATTAATAAAAGATTGCGTTCTGCATCTACTTTAACGATTTCTAAGTTTTGTACTGTTACTTGTTCTCCACCCATACGTCCTGGCAATGCTTTACCTTTAAATACACGGTTTGGAGCAACAGGTCCCATTGAACCTGGGCGACGATGATAACGAGAACCGTGAGCCATTGGGCCGCGAGATTGTCCATGGCGTTTGATTGAGCCTTGGAAACCTTTCCCTTTAGAGATTCCTGTTACATCTACAATATCGCCTTCAGCGAATACATCTACTTTGACTTCTTGACCAACTTCATACTCATCTAAGTTTACTTCTCTCAATTCACGAACGAAGCGCTTAGGAGCAGTGTTTGCTTTTGCTACATGACCCTTTTCAGGTTTGTTAGCTAGCTTTTCGCGTTTGTCTTCAAAACCGATTTGAACAGATTCGTAACCGTCTGTTTCTACAGTTTTCTTTTGAAGCACTACGTTTTGAGCAGCTTCCACCACTGTTACAGGGATAAGATTGCCGTTCTCAGCAAATACTTGAGTCATACCAATTTTTCTTCCTAAGATTCCTTTGGTCATTTCAGTCACACCTCCTGATATTCATAATATTTATTGTTATTATAATTTAATTTCAATATCTACACCTGACGGTAAGTCTAAACGCATTAATGAATCAACTGTTTGTGGAGTTGGATTAACGATGTCAATTAGACGTTTATGCGTACGCATTTCAAATTGTTCACGAGAATCTTTATATTTATGAACCGCACGTAAGATCGTGTATACAGACTTTTCTGTCGGTAATGGTATCGGACCAGAAACAGCTGCACCTGAACGTTTTGCAGTTTCAACAATTTTCTCAGCAGATTGATCTAAAATTCTATGATCATACGCTTTTAAACGGATACGAATTTTTTGTTTTGCCATTATTTTCCCTCCTTTTCGCCTATTTTAGAATAGACATTCTCCGCAGAAATTTCCCACACACTCGCCATGGCAAAGCGGCCGGGTGTGTCAGCAACCTTCCACATCATCGCAGTCAAAGACCAACATTGTCTATTATACAGAAACCATATAAGAAAAGCAATAGTTTATATTTTTTTTCTTTTGTTTTTGTACACTCAGACTATTATACATAGATAAGCAGATTATTTCAAGGGATTCTTCAATTGTCGAAAAATTAGATCAGATTAACTTCACTTCTTAATTATAAGATTGCTACTCTTTAAATTTCTTTTAATCAGATTGCCTTCAGGCTGCTGTTGGTTTTATATATCCATTACTGGAGTTTACGGCATAAAAAAACAAGCCGGTTGAACCGGCTTGTTTTGCAAGTATTAATTACTCAACGATTGTAGCAACTACGCCAGCACCTACGGTACGTCCACCCTCACGGATAGAGAATTTAGTACCTTCTTCGATAGCGATAGAAGAAATTAGTTCAACATCCATTTCGATGTTGTCACCAGGCATAACCATTTCTACGCCTTCTGGTAAGTTACAAATACCAGTTACATCAGTTGTACGGAAGTAGAACTGAGGACGGTAGTTTGTGAAGAATGGAGTATGACGTCCACCTTCTTCTTTTGATAAAACGTAAACTTCAGCTTTGAATTTTACGTGTGGAGTGATAGTACCTGGTTTTGCTAATACTTGACCACGTTGGATATCTTCACGTGCAACACCACGAAGAAGTGCACCAATGTTATCTCCAGCTTCAGCATAATCAAGTAATTTACGGAACATTTCAACACCAGTTACTGTTGTTGATTTTTTCTCTTCAGCTAAACCGATGATGTCTACAACGTCACCAACTTTAACTTGTCCACGCTCAACGCGTCCAGTAGCAACTGTTCCACGTCCTGTGATTGAGAAAACATCCTCAACAGGCATCATGAATGGTTTTTCAGTATCACGAGCTGGAGTTGGGATGTACTCATCTACTGCAGCCATAAGTTCATTGATTTTTTCTTCCCATTCCGCTTCACCTTCAAGTGCTTTAAGAGCAGAACCTTTGATTACTGGAATATCGTCACCAGGGAATTCATATTCAGAAAGAAGGTCACGAACTTCCATTTCTACTAATTCTAATAACTCTTCGTCATCAACCATATCACATTTGTTTAAGAATACAACTAAGTGAGGTACACCAACCTGACGAGATAATAGGATGTGCTCACGAGTTTGTGGCATTGGACCATCAGTTGCAGATACAACTAGGATTCCGCCGTCCATTTGTGCAGCACCAGTGATCATATTTTTAACATAGTCAGCATGTCCTGGGCAGTCAACGTGTGCATAGTGACGAGTAGCTGTTTCATACTCAACGTGTGCAGTAGAAATTGTGATACCGCGTTCGCGCTCTTCTGGAGCAGCATCGATTTGATCATAACCGCGTGCTTCTCCTCCACCTACTTTTGAAAGTACTGTTGTAATAGCAGCTGTTAAAGTTGTTTTACCATGGTCAACGTGACCAATTGTTCCAATATTTACGTGTGGCTTTGAACGATCGTATTTAGCTTTTGCCATTAGGAAAATCCTCCTTTTAATTGTGAAAATTAAGTATTGGGAGCTGTGAATTTTCATCACAGCTTTATTGCTTACATAGTAGTTATACTTGATTAAAAAGGTAAAATCAACAATTACCCTTTATTTTTTTTGATGATCTCTTCCGAGATTGATTTTGGCACTTCTTCATAGTGGTCAAAAGTCATAGAGAATACTCCGCGACCTTGAGTGCTTGAACGTAAGTTTGTAGCATAACCAAACATTTCTGAAAGTGGAACCATAGCACGAACAACTTGAGCGTTACCGCGAGCTTCCATTCCTTCAACACGTCCACGACGAGAAGTAATATTACCCATAATATCACCCATGTACTCTTCTGGGATGATTACTTCAACCTTCATTACAGGCTCAAGAATTACAGGGCTACATTTTGAAGCAGCATTTTTAAGTGCCATGGAAGCGGCAATTTTAAACGCCATTTCAGAGGAGTCAACATCATGGTATGATCCATCAAATAGTTTTGCTTTGATGTCTACCAATGGATATCCTGCAAGTACGCCTCTATCTAAAGCATCTTCTAGTCCTGCTTGTACAGGAGCGATATATTCACGAGGAACTACCCCACCGACAATTGCATTTTCGAACTCGAAGCCTTTACCTTCATCATTTGGTGCAAACTCGATCCAAACGTGACCGTATTGACCGCGTCCACCAGACTGACGTGAGAATTTACCTTCTACCGCAGCTGAACTACGGAAAGTTTCACGATAAGCAACCTGAGGAGCACCAACGTTAGCTTCAACCTTGAATTCACGACGCATACGATCTACTAGAATATCCAAGTGAAGCTCACCCATACCAGCAATGATTACTTGACCAGTTTCTTGGTTAGTATGTGCACGGAATGTTGGATCTTCTTCTTGTAATTTTTGTAGAGCTGTAGTCATTTTATCTTGGTCTGCTTTTGATTTAGGCTCGATAGATAATTCAATAACTGGTTCTGGGAATTCCATTGATTCTAAGATTACTAAGTTCTTGTCATCACATAGAGTATCTCCAGTTGTAGTATCTTTAAGTCCAACCGCTGCTGCAATATCTCCAGCATGCACTTCTGAAATCTCTTGACGGCTGTTCGCGTGCATTTGTAGAATACGACCTACGCGCTCACGTTTCCCTTTAGTAGAGTTTTGTACATAAGAACCAGAGCTCAAAGTACCAGAATATACACGGAAGAATGTTAATTTACCTACGAATGGGTCTGTCATAACCTTAAACGCAAGTGCTGCAAATGGCTCTTCATCACTTGAATGTTTTTCTACTACTTCCTCTGTTTCAGGAACAGTACCTTTAATTGATGGTACATCTAATGGAGATGGCAAGTAGTCGATGACTGCATCAAGCATTTTTTGAACACCTTTGTTTTTGAAAGCAGATCCACAGATAACTGGATAGAATTCAACATTTACTGTTCCTTTACGGATAGCAGCTTTTAATTCATCAGTAGTAATTTCTTCCCCACCAAGATATTTCTCCATTAACTCTTCATCAAGCTCAGCTACAGCTTCTAGAAGTTTTTCACGGTATTCTTCAGCAAGGTCTTTATACTCTTCAGGAATTTCACGATCCTCAATATCTGTTCCTAAGTCATTACCGTAGAAAGTAGCTTTCATTTCCACTAAATCAATAATGCCTTCGAATTGATCTTCCGCACCGATTGGCAATTGGATAGCATGTGCATTTGCTTGTAAGCGTTCATGTAATGTTTTTAATGAATATAGGAAGTCAGCTCCTATTTTATCCATTTTGTTAACAAATACTACACGAGGAACACCATAAGTAGTTGCCTGACGCCAAACTGTTTCTGTTTGTGGTTCAACACCAGATTGAGCATCAAGAACTGCCACCGCACCGTCAAGTACGCGAAGAGAACGTTCAACTTCAACTGTGAAGTCTACGTGTCCTGGTGTATCAATGATATTTACGCGATTGCCTTTCCATTGCGCAGTTGTTGCAGCAGATGTAATCGTAATACCACGTTCTTGTTCTTGCTCCATCCAGTCCATTTGAGATGCACCTTCATGAGTTTCACCAATTTTATGGATACGACCAGTGTAATAAAGTACACGCTCAGTTGTCGTCGTTTTACCGGCATCAATATGGGCCATGATTCCGATATTACGAGTGTTTTCCAAGGAGAACTCTCTAGCCATTTGGTTTTTCTCCTTCCATTAAGAAAGTATTTTAGTTAAATTATTTATCTTACCAACGGTAGTGAGCAAACGCTTTGTTCGCTTCTGCCATTTTATGTGTATCTTCACGCTTTTTAACTGATGCACCAGTGTTGTTTGCTGCATCTAGGATTTCGTTAGCTAATCTCTCTTCCATTGTTTTTTCTCCACGAAGACGAGAATAGTTAACTAACCAACGCAAACCAAGTGTAGTACGTCTATCTGGACGAACCTCCACTGGAACTTGATAGTTAGAACCACCAACACGGCGTGCTTTAACTTCAAGTACTGGCATAATATTCTTTAAAGCTTGATCAAATACTTCGATCGCTTCTTTCCCAGTACGTTCTGCAACGATTTCAAAAGCTGAATATAGGATAGCTTGAGATTTACCTCTCTTACCATCTATCATCATTTTATTAATCAAACGAGATACAAGTTTAGAATTGTATATTGGATCTGGTAATACGTCTCTTTTTGCTACAGGACCTTTACGTGGCATTTGATTTCCTCCTTTCAATCATTCTATTTAAGTTTAATTTATTTTTTTGCTGCTTTTGGTTTTTTAGTTCCATATTTAGAACGACCTTGCATACGGTTGTTAACACCAGCTGTATCAAGTGCTCCACGAACGATGTGGTAACGTACCCCCGGTAAGTCTTTTACACGTCCTCCACGGATTAGTACAACACTGTGTTCTTGCAGATTGTGACCAATACCAGGAATGTATGCAGTTACCTCGATACCGTTAGTCAAACGTACACGAGCATATTTACGCAACGCTGAGTTCGGTTTTTTCGGTGTCATTGTACCAACACGAGTACATACACCACGTTTTTGAGGTGAAGATACGTCTGTTTGTGTTTTCTTGAAACTGTTGTAACCTTTGTTTAACGCAGGTGACTTCGACTTCTCTTGTGCAGATTGACGAGGTTTGCGCACTAATTGGTTAATAGTTGGCATTTCTTTTTCCTCCCTTCTTTTATGTTTAAAGCCCACACATCCAGGTGGTTCATATTAGGGCAAAAACAAAGTTTTCATGGTTAGTTCCATAAAAACAGTTTAATTAATTATGGCAACAGCTGCTGCGCCTACTTCTATACCACATGATTTGCCTAGCTTCATCATGGAATCAACAAGTATAATAGGTACATTAACTTGTTTAGCTGCTTCTGTTACTTTTCCAATATGAAATGGATCTGCATCCTTAGCAACTAATATCTCCGTTATGTTACCTTTTTTTAACGCTTTGACTGTTTGCTTTGTTCCTACTACATATTTATTTGCCTGCAATACTTTATCATAAGACATATTATATCCTCCAAAGCAACAGGTGAATAGGAGCACCTTTGATATAGTAACATCTAGAAAACTTAATGTCAATCATTTCACCTAAAAAAATAAGATGGTTTTCATAAACTGTTAACACGGGTCTAAAACCCACCATTCAAACATTGTAGATTGGCAGTTTTTAGACCCAAAGTGTTTATACAGTTTCTTCTATTGTCAAACTAATTAATCAACTGTTACCGTTTCTTCAGTCGATTCTTCTGCTGTAATAGGTTCTGCATGTCGATATCTCGGCATACCAGTTCCTGCTGGCACTAGTTTACCAATAATTACATTTTCTTTTAATCCTAATAATTCATCACGTTTTCCTTTAATTGCTGCATCAGTAAGAACTCTTGTTGTTTCTTGGAAAGATGCCGCAGATAAGAATGAATCTGTTTCAAGTGAAGCTTTTGTAATACCAAGCAATACAGGTCTTCCTGTTGCTGGTAATTTACCTGCTCGTAACGCTTTAGAGTTTGCATCAGTAAATTGGTGAATATCAAGTAGCGTACCAGGCAGTACATCCGTTTCCCCAGCATCAACCACACGTATTTTACGAAGCATTTGACGAACCATTACTTCAACGTGTTTATCCCCAATTTCAACCCCTTGCATACGATATACTTTTTGCACTTCACGCAATAAGTACTCTTGAACAGCAGTCACATTTTTCACTTTAATCAATTCTTTCGGGTCAATAGAACCTTCAGTCAATTCTTGACCTTGTTCAACTACGTCGTCCACTTTAACTTTTAATCTTCCTGTATATGGCGCAGTATATGTTTTTGTTTCCAGTTCACCTTGAATCGTAATTTCATGCTGACGGTCTCTTCCTTCATTGATTCCGACCACCACACCAGCAATTTCTGAAATAACAGCCTGCCCTTTCGGATTACGAGCTTCGAATATTTCTTGGATACGAGGTAAACCTTGTGTAATATCATCTCCAGCAACTCCACCTGTATGGAAAGTACGCATTGTTAACTGTGTACCTGGTTCTCCAATAGATTGTGCTGCAATAATACCTACAGCTTCGCCAACTTCTACCTCTTGGCCAGTTGCTAGATTTCTGCCATAACATTTTTTACATACACCGTGGCGAGTATTACATGTAAAGGCAGAACGAATCCATACTTCTTCAATATTAGCCTCTACCACTTCTACAGCAAGATCTTCAGTAATTAACCCATTTTCTGGAACCATTACTTCCTGAGTTTCTGGATGCTTAATGGCTCTTCTTGCATAACGACCAATTAAACGCTCTTCTAAAGGTTCAATTATTTCTGTTCCTTCTTTAAGAGCAGCCACTAATAAGCCTCTATCTGTTCCACAATCATCCTCGCGAACAATAACATCTTGAGCAACATCAACAAGTCGACGAGTCAGATAACCTGAATCGGCTGTTTTAAGTGCTGTATCAGCAAGACCTTTACGTGCTCCGTGTGTCGAAATAAAGTACTCTAATACAGTTAATCCTTCACGGAAACTAGAGATGATTGGCAACTCAATAATTCTACCAGCCGGGTTTGCCATTAATCCGCGCATACCAGCAAGCTGTGTAAAGTTAGATGCGTTACCACGGGCACCAGAGTCACTCATCATAAAGATTGGATTTCGTTTATCAAGTGATTTCATCAGTTTAGCCTGAATTACATCTTTAGCAGAACTCCAAATCGAGATAACTCGATCATAACGTTCTTCTTCTGTAATTAATCCACGTCTAAATTGTTTTAATACGTTATCAACTTTCCCTTGAGCTTCGTCGATAATTTCTTGTTTTTCACCTAAAACAACGATATCCGCAACCCCTACAGTGATACCTGCTTTTGTTGAATGTCTAAATCCTAGATCTTTCATTCTATCAAGCATTTTAGATGTTTCGGTAATTTTAAATCGTTTAAAGACTTCCGCAATTATATTCCCAAGGATTTTCTTTTTAAATGGTTCTATAATAGACATTTCTCTTATTGCTGCAGGTATATCCGTTCCTTTTTTAACAAAGAATCTTTCTGGCGTTTTCTCTTCAAGATTCGCCTTAGTTGGTTCGTTGATATAAGGGAAGGATTTAGGCAAGATTTCGTTAAAAATCAGCTTTCCTACCGTTGTAATCAGCAGTTGTTTATTTTGTTCTTCCGTAAATGTTTCGTTATTTAAAGAGTTTGCACGAACAGCAACACGAGTGTGTAAATGAACATAGCCATTTTGGTATGCCAACACTGCCTCACTTGTATCGTTGAAGATCATGCCTTCTCCTACAGCACCATCTCGTTCTAAAGTTAGGTAATAGTTACCTAGAACCATATCCTGTGAAGGAGTAACAACTGGTTTTCCATCTTTAGGGTTCAAGATGTTTTGGGCAGCAAGCATTAGCAGCCTTGCTTCTGCTTGCGCTTCAGAAGATAACGGAACGTGAACTGCCATTTGGTCACCATCAAAGTCAGCGTTGTACGCCGTACATACTAATGGGTGAAGGCGAATTGCACGCCCTTCAACTAATGTTGGTTCAAACGCTTGGATTCCTAATCTGTGAAGCGTCGGTGCACGGTTAAGCAATACTGGATGCTCTCTAATTACCTCTTCTAAAACATCCCAAACTTCAGGTTGAACTCTCTCAATTTTACGTTTAGCAGATTTAATATTATGCGCTAAACCTTTTTCCACTAATTCTTTCATAACGAAAGGTTTGAAAAGCTCTAACGCCATTTCTCTTGGTAAACCACATTGGTACATCTTTAAGTTTGGTCCAACAACGATAACCGATCGACCAGAATAGTCAACACGTTTACCGAGCAAGTTTTGACGGAAACGACCTTGTTTTCCTTTTAGCATATGAGAAAGAGATTTTAACGGTCTATTTCCTGGTCCTGTTACTGGACGGCCGCGGCGGCCATTATCGATTAACGCATCTACTGCTTCTTGAAGCATGCGTTTTTCGTTTTGGACAATGATGCTTGGAGCTCCTAAATCCAACAATCTTTTTAAACGATTGTTACGGTTAATCACTCGGCGATATAGATCATTTAAATCAGATGTAGCAAAACGACCGCCATCTAATTGAACCATCGGACGAAGTTCTGGTGGAATAACAGGGAGTACATCTAAAATCATCCATGAAGGCTCATTACCAGAACCACGGAACGCTTCCAATACTTCCAGTCGTTTAATAGCACGAGTACGACGTTGTCCTTGTGCTGTTTTTAGTTCTTCTTTTAATGCATCTACGTCTTTATTTAAATCAATGTCAGAAAGAAGCTTCTTAATTGATTCTGCTCCCATAGAAGCTTGGAATTTAGAACCATATTTATCGCGATATGCTCTATATTCTTTTTCAGATAGAAGCTGTTTTTTTTCTAGCGCTGTGTCACCAGGATCCGTTACTACATAAGAAGCAAAATAAATTACTTCCTCTAACGCACGCGGAGACATATCCAGAACAAGACCCATACGGCTAGGAATCCCTTTAAAGTACCATATATGTGATACAGGTGCTGCTAGTTCGATGTGCCCCATGCGTTCACGACGTACTTTTGCACGAGTTACTTCCACGCCGCATCTGTCACATACTACACCTTTATATCTTACACGTTTATATTTTCCACAATGACATTCCCAGTCTTTTGTAGGGCCGAAAATACGCTCGCAAAATAAACCGTCTTTTTCCGGTTTTAATGTTCGATAGTTAATTGTTTCTGGTTTTTTCACTTCACCAAATGACCATGAGCGAATCTTGTCTGGTGAAGCAAGGCCTATTTTCATAAATTCAAAATTGTTTACATCCAACAAGGGTCCTACCTCCCTTTTGATCTTCGGGCTAATCCTTCACTGCCACTTAAAAATAAGTACTTATATCTTATGAAGGCTGACCCTTTTCATTAGTGTCAGCCTTCATCCAGTTACTTCAAATTACTCTTGTATGCCTACTTTTTCTGACTCAGGCTCTTGTGTATCAGGTGCTATTGTAAGAGATTCAGCTTGTTGAATATCATCATCATCGTCTGTATCTCGCATTTCAATTTCTTCTTCAGTGCTTGATAGAATTTTTACATCCAATCCTAAACTTTGAAGTTCTTTCATTAATACGCGGAATGATTCCGGTACACCCGGCTCTGGAACATTTTCGCCTTTTACAATTGCTTCATACGTTTTCACACGACCAACAACGTCATCTGATTTAACCGTAAGAATTTCTTGTAAAGTATAGGCAGCTCCATATGCTTCAAGAGCCCATACTTCCATCTCTCCAAAGCGCTGTCCTCCAAACTGTGCTTTTCCGCCCAGTGGCTGCTGTGTCACTAGAGAGTATGGTCCAGTTGAACGAGCATGAAGTTTATCATCAACCATGTGTGCCAGTTTGATCATATACATGACACCAACAGATACACGGTTGTCAAATGGCTCTCCTGTACGTCCATCATAAAGAACTGTTTTAGCATCTTGTGCCATGCCAGCTTCTCTAATTGTTTCCCAAACATCTTCTTCCCTAGCACCATCAAATACCGGTGATGCAACGTGGATATTTAAGCTTCTTGCAGCCATTCCTAGATGCAGCTCCAGCACCTGTCCGATGTTCATACGAGATGGCACACCTAATGGGTTTAACATGATATCTACAGGTGTTCCATCTGGAAGATATGGCATATCCTCTTCTGGTAATATACGAGAAATTACCCCTTTATTACCATGTCGTCCTGCCATTTTATCGCCTTCGTGAATTTTACGTTTTTGAACAATATATACACGTACAAGCTGATTTACACCTGGAGGCAGTTCATCTCCATCTTCACGATTAAATACTTTTACATCATGAACAATTCCGCCGCCGCCATGTGGAACTCGTAAGCTTGTATCACGAACTTCACGTGCTTTTTCACCGAAGATAGCATGTAATAAGCGTTCTTCTGCAGTTAATTCTGTCACACCTTTTGGCGTTACTTTTCCTACAAGAAGATCTCCGTCTTTTACTTCTGCTCCAATGCGAATAATCCCACGATCATCCAGGTTGCGTAATGCATCTTCCCCGACATTCGGAATATCACGAGTGATTTCTTCCGGTCCAAGCTTTGTATCACGTGATTCTGATTCGTATTCCTCAATATGAATGGATGTGTAAACATCATCTTTCACCAAACGCTCACTCATAATGATGGCATCTTCATAGTTATAACCATCCCATGTCATAAAGGCTACTAATACGTTTCTTCCTAACGCAAGTTCTCCTAATTCCATAGATGGACCGTCAGCAAGGATTTCTCCTTTTGTCACTCTGTTTCCAACAGCAACAATAGGACGTTGGTTATAGCACGTACCCTGGTTTGAACGGATAAATTTCAGCATTCTATATTTATCTAGGTCACCTTTAACCTCTTGACCATCAATTACTTTAATTCTTCTAACCCAAACTTCACGAGCTTCTACATGCTCAACAATACCTTCGTGCTTACAAATAACAGCGGCACCAGAGTCTTTACCAGAAACATATTCCATTCCTGTTCCTACTCTTGGAGCTTCCGGCTGCATTAACGGCACTGCTTGACGTTGCATGTTCGCACCCATAAGCGCACGGTTCGAGTCATCGTTTTCTAAGAATGGAATACACGCTGTTGCAGCAGATACTACCTGCTTCGGCGAAACATCCATATAGTCTACTCTGTCACGGCGGACAACTGTGTTTTCCCCTCTAAAACGGGCAACTACTTCCTCATCCAAGAAAGAACCATCGTCGCCAAGGCGAACGTTAGCTTGTGCTACTACATAGTTATCTTCTTCATCGGCTGTTAAATAGTCAATTCGGCTTGAAACCAACCCTGTTTCCGGATCTACTCGGCGGTAAGGTGTTTCAATAAAACCAAAACGATTTACTTTTGCAAAAGATGATAAAGAGTTAATAAGACCAATGTTTGGTCCCTCTGGAGTTTCAATCGGACACATACGACCATAATGGGAATAGTGAACATCACGAACTTCCATCCCTGCACGTTCCCTTGTTAAACCACCAGGTCCTAATGCAGATAAACGACGCTTATGCGTTAACTCCGCAAGCGGATTTGTCTGATCCATAAATTGGGACAACTGAGAGCTACCAAAGAACTCTTTAATTGATGCAATAACCGGTCTAATGTTAATTAACTGCTGTGGAGTGATCGTATTTGTATCTTGAATAGACATTCTTTCACGAACAACACGCTCCATTCTGGATAAACCAATACGGAATTGGTTTTGCAGCAATTCACCTACAGAACGCAGACGTCTGTTTCCTAAATGGTCGATATCATCTGTTAAACCTACACCATGTAACAAGTCAAAGAAATAACTAATAGAGGCAATAATATCTGCTGGAGAAATGTTTTTCACTGCTTCTTCTACATATGCATTGCTTATTACGTTAATCTCTTTTTCTCCTTCGTCGTTAGGGGAATAGATTTTAACAGATTGCACAATAACTTCATCTTCCAATACACCGCCATATGGGCTTAATGTTTTAAATCCGATGTTATTTTCTAAGTTTGGTATAATGCGGTCCAATGCACGACGATCTAAAAGCGTTCCTTTTTCAGCTATTATTTCGCCGGTTTCCGGATCTACTAGCGTTTCTGCTAAACGCTGGCCAAACAATCTATTTTTTATATGAAGTTTTTTATTAATTTTATAACGTCCTACATTTGCAAGATCATATCTTTTAGGATCAAAAAACCTTGAAACTAATAGACTTTTTGCATTTTCAACTGTAGGAGGCTCACCAGGACGCAAACGCTCGTATATTTCTAATAGAGCTTTCTCTGTTCCTTCTGTGTTGTCTTTTTCTAAAGTATTGCGTAAATATTCATTGTCCCCGATCAAATCAAGGATTTCTTGATCAGATCCAAATCCTAAAGCACGCAAAAGTACTGTAACTGGCAGTTTACGAGTACGGTCAATACGTACGTAAACAACATCCTTTGCATCAGTTTCATATTCTAACCATGCACCACGGTTCGGAATAACAGTCGCAGTAAAGCCTTTTTTTCCGTTTTTATCTAATTTCCCATTGTAATAAACACTTGGAGAACGAACTAACTGAGAAACGATAACACGTTCTGCTCCGTTAATAACGAATGTCCCAGTTTCAGTCATAAGCGGGAAATCACCCATGAATACATCTTGGTCCTTTACTTCTCCTGTTTCCTTGTTAACAAGACGAACCTTCACCCGCAAAGGTGCAGAGTATGTAACATCTCGTTCTTTTGATTCTTCTACTGAATATTTTGGATCCCCTAAGCTGTAATCGATAAATTCAAGCGATAAGTTGCCAGTAAAGTCTTCAATCGGTGAAATATCCTGAAACATTTCACGTAATCCCTCATCTAGAAACCATTGATAGGAAGAGGTTTGGATTTCTATTAGATTTGGTAATTCTAAAACTTCACTAATTCGTGCATAGCTTCTTCGCTGGCGGTGTCGTCCATACTGAACAAGTTGACCTGTCAACTGATTCACCCCTCAAATCAAACGTTATAGTACATCTATTAACATCTTATAAAAATAGGTGATCACCTATTTTTATAAGACAAAAAGAAAAAGGGTTTTCCAATCCAAAAACCACATTTTCATATTTCAAGTATTATTTTGTTAGTTTTTCCGAAATAATCCAATTCTATACTCTTATTGCATAAAATTATACCTATCAGAAAAATAATATATTGGCATTATACAATGCTATCACAACGATTCGGACTAGTCAATCTTTTTTGCTCTTATAATAAAATAACCTTTTTTCTTTTCCATTACTTCCACTTCGTTAAATAATTGTTCCAATTTGGCTATTGCAGAAGGGGCTCCTTGTTTCTTCTGAATGACTACCCAAAGATCTCCACCATCCAACAAATGTTCATAACTTTGTTCCAAAATATCATGTACCACTTTTTTCCCTGCGCGAATTGGCGGGTTTGTTAAAATGGATGCAAACTTTACTTCCCCTACTTGCAGAAGCCTGTCGCTCTCATAAATTTTAACATTATTTATATGGTTAACAGACGCGTTTTCCTTTGCAAGCTGTATTGCTCTTAAATTAACATCTACCATATGAACCATTTTATTTTCTTCATTTTTAGCAATAGAAAGCCCTATCGGTCCATAACCGCAGCCAACATCCAGTATATCTCCATCAACAGCTGAATATGCATATGTCTCAATTAATAATTTCGAGCCATAATCAACTTCTTTCTTTGAAAAAACACCATTATCTGTTTTAAAGCGGAAGTTATTGCCTTTCAGCTCGTAATTCCAGTAATTCGGATCACTTTCTACATTTTGGGTACGGGAATAATAATGTTCTGTCACAACTGACCACCTCCATCGGAGCATAATATCGGAAGAACCACACTGAGGATTTTTTACGTTTTGAAGTTATTCTTTTTAAGGGAAAAAAAGCCCGCTTAGATAGCGAGCTTTTTTAAACTAACATTACTTAACTTCAACGTTAGCTCCAACTTCTTCAAGTTTAGCTTTAATTTCTTCAGCTTCTTCTTTAGAAGCTCCTTCTTTAACAGCTTTTGGAGTGTTGTCAACAAGTTCTTTTGCTTCTTTAAGTCCAAGACCTGTGATTTCACGTACAGCTTTGATAACTTTGATTTTTTGATCTCCAGGAGATGCAAGAACTACGTCAAACTCAGTTTTTTCAGCTGCAGCTTCTCCACCAACAGCACCAGCAACAGCTACAGGAGCTGCAGCAGTTACACCAAATTCTTCTTCAATAGCTTTTACTAGGTCGTTTAATTCTAAAACAGTCATTGCTTTAACTGCTTCTAAGATTTGTTCTTTAGACATTATATTGTTCCTCCTTGTTTTTTATCCATTTATTATATTGCTTGAAAGTAACGTAAATTCTTACGCTCCTTGTTCTTCTTTTTGTTCTGCAACTGCTTTTGTAGCAAGAGCAAAGTTGCGGATTGGTGCTTGAAGCACGCTGAGTAACATAGAAAGCAATCCTTCGCGAGATGGTAGCTCAGCAAGAGCTTTAACATCTTCAACAGAAGCGATATTTCCTTCAATAACACCCGCTTTAATTTCAAGCGCTTCATTCTTTTTAGCAAAGTCGTTAAGGATTTTAGCTGGCGCTACAACATCTTCATTACTGAATGCAATTGCATTAGGACCAGTTAGCGCATCGTTAAGACCTGCTAAATCTGCAGCTTCAGCAGCACGGCGAGTTAATGTGTTTTTGAAAACCTTGAACTCAACACCAGCTTCACGAAGCTGTTTACGAAGTTCAGTTACTTCAGAAACAGTTAGACCGCGGTAATCAACAACAATTGTTGATTTACTTGCTTTGAATTTTTCAGCAATAACTTCTACTATTTGTTTCTTTTGTTCAATTACGCTGCTCATCTTTACACCTCCTGTAGAATCTACATTTATACCGGAAAGTAAAAAACCTCCATATCAATATAGACATGGAGGAGTATACAATAGTCGTTTACACAACTGATGAAAATCTATCGTATTACCTCGGCAGGAAATTAAGCTTTTTTCAAGCACCTACTGTCTACGGTACAAATGTTATTTAATTTTTAACAACAAGATGTATTGTATGTCATTAATCTTGTTTTGTCAACTTTATTTTATATTAAACTGCAGAAGGATCTACCTTAACTCCAGGACCCATTGTTGAAGTAACAGAAACGTTCTTCATGTAAGTTCCTTTTGCTGCTGCTGGTTTAACTTTTAACATTGTATCAAAAATAGTTTGGAAGTTTTCAACAAGTTTTGTTTCTTCGAAAGAAACTTTACCGATTGGAACATGAATGTTTCCAGCTTTATCAACACGGTATTCTACTTTACCTGCTTTAATTTCGTTTACTGCTTTTGTTACATCAAAAGTTACTGTACCAGTTTTAGGGTTTGGCATTAAACCTTTAGGTCCTAATACACGTCCAAGTTTACCAACTTCACCCATCATGTCTGGAGTTGCAACGATTACGTCAAAATCAAACCAACCTTGTTGGATTTTGTTGATGAATTCAGCATCTCCAACATAGTCTGCACCTGCAGCTTCTGCTTCTTTAATTTTTTCGCCTTTAGCGAATACTAATACACGTTGAGTTTTACCAGTTCCATGAGGAAGAACAACTGCTCCACGGATTTGTTGGTCTGCTTTCTTAGGATCAACGCCTAGACGGAAAGCAACCTCAACAGATGCATCAAATTTTGTAGTACTTGTTTTTTTAACAAGTTCAACTGCTTCTTGAATTGGGTAAGCTTTAGTACGATCAACAAGTTTGATAGCTTCTAAATACTTCTTACCTTTTTTAGCCATAATAATATTTCCTCCTTGAATTGTGGTTTTAGCGGAATTACCTCCCACGAATAAAGGTTGCGACTTAAGAATTACCAGTGTCGCAACCTTAATCAACAGAACCATCTAATATGGTTTAGTCTTCAATAACAATACCCATGCTGCGGGCAGTACCTTCAACCATGCGCATAGCTGCTTCAACGCTAGCTGCATTTAAATCAGGCATTTTCGTTTCAGCAATCTCGCGTACTTTATCACGCTTAACAGTTGCCACTTTATTACGGTTAGGTTCACCAGAACCTGACTCAATCCCAGCCGCTTTTTTAAGTAAAACAGCAGCAGGTGGAGTTTTTGTAATAAATGTAAATGAACGGTCTTCAAATACCGTAATTTCAACAGGAATAATTAAACCAGCTTGTTCAGCTGTACGAGCATTAAACTCTTTACAGAATCCCATGATATTAACACCCGCTTGACCCAATGCAGGACCAACTGGTGGTGCCGGATTTGCTTTAGCTGCTGGAATTTGCAATTTAACAACCTTAATTACTTTTTTAGCCACGAGACACACCTCCTTAAAGTCCGTGATGTGGTAATAGGGTATACCCCTCCCACTCATCTGATCTATCTTTATATGATAAAGAAATTTGACAATATCTTATCTCTTTTTATGAGACATACTGACCTTTGAAATATTACCACTTTTTCAAAGTCATTTCAAGTTATTTCAGATTAAAATTTTTCAATTTGTGTAAAATCTAGTTCTACCGGGGTATCTCGGCCGAACATATTAACTAATACTTTTACCTTGGCCTTATCTTTGTCGATTTCCTCCACAGTGCCTGTGAAGTTAGCAAATGGCCCTTCGTTCACTTTCACTGTTTCACCCAGCTCGAATTCAATTTCAATGCGTTGTTCATCAACGCCCATTCTTTTTAGAATAACTTGCACTTCATCTGGAAGCAGAGGAGTTGGTTTCGAACCGGAACCAGCAGAACCAACAAACCCAGTTACTCCTGGTGTATTGCGGACAACATACCAAGAATCATCCGTCATAACAATTTCAACTAAGACATAACCAGGAAAAACCTTCCTTTTTACCACTTTTTTCTTGCCGTTTCTAATATCTGTTTCTTCTTCTTCTGGTACTACAACGCGAAATATTTTATCTTGCATCGCCATTGTTTCTACCCGTTTTTCCAGGTTTGCTTTTACTTTATTTTCATACCCAGAGTACGTATGCACTACATACCAATTTTTTTCCATAGTAGAGGACTATTTCGTCCTTCCCTCCCCGCACTTTTAATTTGCAGCTTTCTTTATTGTCAAACTCTTAGTCTTTAGGAGCAGTCTGCCAACCTAAGAGTTTTGGCCTTTTATAAACACAATACTTTGGTTCAATCGGACCTTTTTTAAAGATAAAGATACGAAAGCATAGCTTTTTTGAACCCAGATCACTGTCTAGCTTCGATCGATGGGGTGAACATTTCATTGGCCAGTGTTTCCAGATGAAAGAAAAATACGGGACAATCAACGATTTCACAGGGATGTGGAATTCGTTTGATTTTCCTTTACTGCACATTCAGCCGGCCAGTCCTATCGATTTCAAAAAACCTTTACTTCTGCTTCGATAAGCAAAGGTGCTTCCATTTTCCTTATTTTAAAGCAATGAAAAAACCCGTTACCGGGCTTTGTGAATGTTTCTTATTGTTTTACCATTATACCATGAGTTGACAACTGTTATTCAAGTATTAAACGAATTAGTTTAGAAATTCCCATATCAACAAGTGCGAAAAAAACAGCAAAGAACGTTACTGTAGCAATAACAGTAATGGTATAGGTAGTTAGTTCCTTCTTATTAGGCCAACTTACCTTTCTTAACTCTCTGCCTACTTCACGAAAAAAGTTAACAGTGCGTTGCATTTCGTTACCTCCATATTTAAAGCGGGTAGCTTATCTTAAAGCGATGAAAAACAATTATTTTGTTTCTTTATGAATTGTATGGGCATTGCACTTTTGGCAGAATTTCTTTATCTCCAGTCGTTCTGTCCCTTTGTTGCCCACTGTAGAATAATTTCTGGAACCACAATTCCCACATGCTAAAACAAGCTTCTTCTTCATTTTTGACACCTACTACGTCCTTTATATCTTACCAAACTGTACCATGGACATATATCTATGTCAACATCAGTCAAATAGGACAAGTTTTTCTACAATAATAAATTATTTAGTGAGAAAACTCTCTAATCTCTAAATATCTTTCTAATTTTCTTTTTACTCTTTGAAGCGCATTATCAATTGATTTCACATGTCTGTTAAGCTCTTCTGATATTTCTTGATAAGATTGTCCATCTAAATACAAGGCCAAAACTTTACGTTCTAAATCACTTAACAACTCTGACATCTTTATTTCAATATGATCAAACTCTTCTTGATTGATAATCAACTCTTCCGGATCTAATACTTTCGCACCCGAAATAATATCCATTAAGGTTCGATCTGATTCTTCATCATAAATGGGTTTATCGAGAGAGACATATGAATTTAAAGGAATATGCTTTTGTCTAGTTGCTGTTTTTATTGCTGTAATAATTTGTCTAGTAATACAAAGTTCAGCAAAGGCTTTAAATGATGACAGTTTGTCCTCTTTAAAATCACGGATCGCCTTATACAGCCCAATCATGCCCTCTTGTACAATATCTTCTTTATCTGCACCAATTAGGAAATAGGATCTGGCTTTGGCACGCACAAAGTTTCGATATTTTTGAATAAGATAATCTAATGCATCACTTTCACCTTGATGCACTAGTTCCACTATTACTTCATCTTCAAGATCAACATATTTCTCAACACTTTCGTTACTTTTAGTCCCGTTGTCAACACTCATTCAGATCCCCCCGACCGTGCAATCATGGATAAAACCATTATACAGTAGCGTAATTTTTAGCGTCAACTGCTCATTTTTCTCCACGGCGCCATTTTTCGAATATTTCCTCCATTTCTTTTGTTAGAGGAATTTTGGCAACGGGTTTCTTTTCTTTTATTTTTTTTACTTTTTTTCCAATATTCCGCTCAATGCCATCCATTTCAATAAACAACTCTCGGGCCGATTTCCTTAAGGCTCCTTGTCCAAATATAGCCCACTGTTCAGTAAAATCAGATGTTGCTACATGAATTTGTGTTTTTCTGTTGCTTAATTCTTTTGCCAGCTTTTCTATTCTTTCATCTGCTGTTTCGTTTTCTCTTGTAAAAATTACTTCCACTTTATAATTATTGTATTTTTTTTCAGTCCCTCTTACATAATAAGCATCAAAAACAATTAGAACTCGGTAGCCTGAATAGGCTTGATATTCTGCCATTTTTTCAACTAGCAAGTCTCTTGCAGCAGATAAATCAGTTATTTTCAATTTATTCAAATTAGGCCAAGCGCCGATAATGTTATAGCCGTCGACAATTAGTATATCCATTATTATCCCTCAATTGGATAGCGTTTACGATATACCTCATACATTAAAAGTGCAGCTGCTACAGAAGCATTTAAAGATGTGACAGAGCCAGCCATCGGCAAATGGATAAGAAAATCACATTTTTCCCGAATCAATCTCCCCATTCCTTTTCCTTCGCTCCCAATTACTAGGCCTAATGGCATCGTACCATCAAAGCTCCGATAATCCTCACTTCCTTTTGCATCTGTTCCTGCAATCCAAATTCCTCTCTCTTTTAATTCCTCTATTGTTCTTGCCATATTTGTTACTCTTACAACCGGTATATGTTCAATAGCACCTGTAGACGCTTTTGCAACTGTTGCAGTTAAACCAACAGCTCTTCTGCGGGGGATAATGATGCCGTGTGCTCCAACAGCATCTGCTGTTCGCATTATCGATCCTAAATTATGGGGATCCTCTATTTCATCCAACAATAAAAAAAACGGGACTTGATTCTTTTTTTCTGCCAATGCAAACAAATCATCAATTTCACTGTATTGATACGCAGCTACTTGCGCAACTACCCCTTGATGATTGGCATCTATTAGACTATCCAATTTTTTCTTTGGAACAAACTGTACAAGTACATTTGTTTTTTTTGCTAAAGCAATAACCGTCTGCATCTGCCCTTTTTGTGATCCTTCTGCAATAAGAATCTTATTTACATCCCTTTCTGCCTTTAATGCCTCTATAACCGCATTCTTGCCTACAATATAATCGCTGTTCACTTTTATTTCCTCCAAATATTTTCAATGATCAAAAAAGCAGCTTTAATAATTTCTTCTAGACGTTCTTCTCTGTCCGATAAATATAAATAGCCTAAAACAGCTTCAAAACCTGTACTATATCGGTATGTCTGCACATCTGTATTTTTCGGAATTGTTCCTGATTTAGCATTTCTTCCTCTCTTCAATACAGCGAGTTCCTCTTCTGTAAAAAAAGTTTCCTCCAACAATTGATACACTACTTTTGCTTGTCCTTTTGCAGAAACATACTTTGTAGCCTCTCTGTGAAGATGGTTTGGCCTTACTTTCCCGCTATACAGCAAGTGTCTTCGGACATATATTTCGAGAACAGCATCGCCCATATAAGCAAGGGCTAAGCTGTTCAATTGTTTTTCATCAATATTTTTATCATAGAGAAGCATGGTTTATCCTCTCTTCCATCGAATACCTTGTGCCGTATCTTCTAAAATGATGTTCATCGCTTTGAGCTGATCTCTAATTTCATCGGCTAATGGAAAATTTCTTGCTTTGCGTGCTTGGTTTCTTTTCTCAATTAATGCTTCAATTTGTTCATCCAAAAGTTCCTGTTTAGTAGATAAAGATAGTCCAAGTACTCCAAACAGCTCTTCAAACTCTTTAATAAACGCATCGATAACCACTGTAGAAGTTGTTTTTTCTAATAAATAACAGTTTGCTTGCTTTGATAACTCAAACAAGACAGAAATTCCGTTTGCTGTATTAAAATCATCATTCATATCTAGAATAAACCGAGCATGCAATTGACTGATTTTATCCAACCATTCCTTATTCTCATCTGTTAAATCTGTGCTTGCCGCTTTGCGGTGCTGTAAATTTTCATAAGATGTTCTTATTCTCTCTAATCCAGCACGAGTATTTTCCAGTACTTCTTCACTATAATTAATCGGATTGCGGTAATGAACAGATAACATAAAGAACCTTAATGTTTGGGGATCATGCACTTTAATAATATCATTCACCGTAACAAAATTCCCAAGCGATTTAGACATCTTTTCATTGTCAATATTAATATATCCGTTATGCATCCAATACCGTGCAAACGTCTCTCCTGTTAACGCTTCTGATTGAGCAATTTCATTTTCATGATGCGGAAAAGTTAAATCCTGCCCCCCTGCATGTATATCAATTGTATTGCCTAAATACTTTTTCGCCATAGCTGAGCATTCGATATGCCACCCAGGTCGGCCTTGCCCCCAAGGACTGCTCCATGCTATCTCACCGTCCTTTGCTTTTTTCCATAAAGCAAAGTCTAATGAGTCTTGCTTTTTCTCTCCTACTGCTATTCTTGCACCTGAGCGCAGCTCATCAATGGATTGATGGGAAAGTTTCCCGTATGTTTCAAAGCTTCTTGTACGATAATACACATCCCCATCTGATTCATAAGCAAAACCTTTTTCCACGAGTGCTGCAATAAAGTCTATTATAATATCCATGTTTTCTGTTACTCGCGGATGGTTATCTGCCTTTTTGCATCCAAGGGCAGTAACATCCTCAAAATAAGCCTGGATAAAGCGATCTGCAATCGTCGGGACATCCTCCCCCAGTTCATTTGCCGCTTTGATTAATTTGTCATCAACATCAGTAAAGTTAGAAACATATTGCATTTCATATCCACGATACTCCAAATATCGTCTAACTGTATCAAATACAATTGCAGGTCTTGCATTTCCTATATGAATGTAATTGTATACGGTAGGACCGCATACGTACATTTTTACCTTTCCTTCTTCTAAAGGAACAAACTCTTCCTTCAATCTAGTTAATGTATTATAAATTTTAATGGACATTATTTATAACTCCTTTCTTCCTGCATCTCCTGTAATTGTTGTTTTAATTGTAAAATCTCTGTTTCCATTTCTTTTAATCGCTCTGCAACCGGATCTGGCAGATCAGAGTGATTTAAATCTTTGTTTATTTTTCTTCCGTCTTGCACTTTCACTTTTCCGGGAATTCCTACAACAGTAGAATTGGAAGGTACGTCTCTCAGTACAACAGAGCCTGCACCTATTTTAGCATTTTCACCAATTATAATAGATCCTAGTACTTTAGCACCTGTTGCGATTAACACATTATCTTTTACCGTCGGATGTCGTTTTCCTTTTTCCTTCCCTGTACCACCAAGTGTTACACCTTGGTATATCGTTACATTATCACCTATTTCACATGTTTCCCCTATTACTACTCCCATACCATGATCAATAAATAATCGATTCCCAATCGTTGCTCCAGGGTGAATCTCAATACCTGTCATAAACCGGCTGAATTGCGAAATAACTCTTGCTAGAAAAAAATAATTGTGTTTATAAAAACAGTGTGCAATCCGGTGAAACCAAATAGCATGCAAACCAGAATATGTTAAAATAATTTCCAAAAAACTTCTTGCTGCTGGGTCTTGTTCAAACACAACAGATATATCCTCTTTTATACGACGAAACATTATACCCCTCCCAACAAACCAAACTTTCACTTTTCACAATCAGCTTCATTTACTACTATTGGTATTTTATTTATAGATAAAAATAAAAACATAATCTGGCTAACATTTTTCAGCAGTCCAGAAATGAATCGCTGATTATATACAAAAAGCGTCTCTGTCTAAAAGACAGAGACGCTTTTATAGCGCGGTTCCACTCTGTTTAGATTATTGTCCTGCAATAATCTCCACTCCTCCTTGGTAACGGACAGGCTCCGCCTCTATCTACTTAAAATAACGATAAATATATCGTTAAAAGAATGTTGTTCGATATAGGACTCTGAGGTGCACTTCAAAAAAGGATGGCATAAATCACTTTCAGCCTATGATGATTCTCTCTAAAAAGCTTCCTTTTTTTACTTTTCCTCATCTACGTTTTCATTCATTCTATTCTTTCTTTTACTATATTACATTTTGCATAATATGTTAACTATTTAATGACAATAATCGTTGTTCAATTTTTGCTTTTCCTAATAATGCAATTGCTTTTGGCAGATCTGGCCCATGTGTTTGCCCTGTTGCTGCGACACGTATCGGCATAAATAAGTTCTTTCCTTTTTGGCCTGTGGATTTTTGAACTCTTTTGATTGCTGACTTAATATTTTCAGGACTCCATTCAGCCATATCGTTCAATTCCTCTCTAAAGGAGTTTAAAACAATCGGCACTTGTTCGCCTGCTAAAACTTCCTTCGCTTCCTCATCATAAGTCATTTCATCGCTGAAAAATAAAGAAGATAATGGGACAATTTCAGCTCCATAGCTCATTTGCTCCTGATACAAATTAACTAAGCTTTGTACCCAAGCTTCTTCCTCTGCTGAACGGTTTTCATCTATTAAGCCAGCTTTAATCAAATGGGGAATAGCTAAATCTGCCACTATATTTAATTCTGCCTTTTTAATATATTGGTTATTCATCCAAGCCAGTTTTTGTTGATCAAATAAGGCTGGAGATTTTGAAAGGCGAGTAGCGTCAAAAATTCGAATAAACTCTTCTTTTGTAAAAAGCTCTTCTTCTCCCTCTGGAGACCAACCTAACAGAGTAATGAAGTTAAATAAAGCAGTTGGCAAATAGCCTAATTCTTCATATTGCTCAATAAACTGTATGATAGACTCGTCCCTTTTACTTAATTTTTTTCTGCTTTCATTCACAATTAATGTCATATGGCCAAAAATCGGTCTATCCCACCCTAATGCATCGTACACCATTAATTGTTTTGGTGTATTGGTAATATGGTCGTCCCCGCGTAATACATGAGAGATTTTCATTAAATGATCATCGATTGCTACTGCGAAATTGTAAGTTGGAGTTCCATCTTTTTTAACAATAACATAGTCGCCAATTGTCTCCGATTCAAAAGCAACATGTCCTTTTACCATATCTTCGAATTCATATACAACATTTTCCGGAACACGAATTCGAATACTCGGCTGTCTTCCTTCTGCTTCCAGCTTTGCTTGCTCTTCCAGTGTTAAATGGCGGCATTTACCTGAGTATTTTGGTGTTTCATTGTTTTTCAATTGTTCTTCACGTTCAGCTTCTATCTCTTCTTCCGAACAATAACATTTATAAGCAAATCCTTTTTCTAACAGATCCGTATAATATTTTTCGTAAATATCGTTTCTTTCCGATTGACGGTATGGTCCAAATTCCCCACCGACATCAATACTTTCATCCCAATCGATCCCAAGCCATTTTAAATACTTTAATTGGCTTTGCTCTCCGCCTTCAATATTTCTTTTTTTATCAGTATCCTCAATTCGTATAATAAATTTACCGCCTGTATTTCTTGCAAATAAATAATTAAATAATGCAGTACGTGCATTCCCTATATGCAAATGTCCCGTTGGACTTGGGGCATAACGAACACGAATTTCGCTAGTCATACTTTTGCCTCCCTGATTGTAATTTATAGAATTTTTTCTTGTTTTATTCTATCACTTCATTTTTTTCTTTAAAAGAGTGATCATTACTTTCTTTGTAGGAGAACTGCTACTTGAGAAGCAATTCCTTCTCCTCTTCCTGTAAAACCAAGTTTTTCTGTTGTTGTTGCTTTTACATTTATGTTGCTAATATCTGTTTCTAATAATTCCGCTATTCTTCCCTGCATTGCAGGAATATACGATGCCATTTTGGGCTTTTGTGCAATAATCGTACAATCAGCATTTACCAATTTATATCCTTTTGACTTTACTATGCTCCAAACATGCTGAAGCAGCTTCGCAGAATCGGCGTCTTTAAAAGCTTCATCTGTGTCTGGAAAATGTTTGCCGATATCCCCTTCTCCAACCGCACCAAGGCAGGCGTCTGCAATTGTATGTAAAAGTACATCTGCATCGGAGTGGCCTAACAACCCTTTTTCATAAGGTATTTCAATCCCTCCAATGATAAGCTGCCTTCCCTCTACAAGCTGATGTACATCAAATCCTTGTCCTATTCGAAACATTTTTTTTGCTCCTTTTCCCCATGTGATTTCCATTTTTTCATGATCGCTTCTGCAAAATATAAATCTTCCGGCGTTGTCAATTTTATATTGTCATAATTGCCAGATACGATTTTTACTTTTTTCCCCAAACGTTCCACTAAGCTGGCATCGTCTGTACCTAAAAAGCCATCTTGTTGTGCTTTTTCATATGCTTCCTTTAGTAAAGAAATGCGAAAAGCTTGTGGGGTTTGGATAGCCCACAAGCTAGAACGCTCAACTGTTTCTGTCACTAAATTTCCATCCACTTTTTTTATGGTGTCTTTAATAGGGACCGCTAATACAGCTGCACCGTTTTCTGTTGCAACTTCTGTTAATTCTTTTATTTGATTGGTATTTATAAAAGGTCTGGCAGCATCATGAACAAGTATAACGCTGTCATTTTCCAGCATTTTTACTGCATTATGAATGCTGTACTGCCTTTCTTCCCCTCCGTCAATTAAAGCAGAAATTTTTTTTATGTTATTTTTTTTTATTAATTCCATCATTTCTAGTTTATCTTGAGGGTTTATAACTAACCATATTCCTTGGCAGTCGGCATCCTCTTCAAAAATAGTTAATGTATGGATAAAAATAGGTATACCATTTAGTGTCAGAAACAGTTTATTTTTCCCTGCTCCCATTCTTTTCCCCTGGCCAGCTGCCGGTATAATGACTTCATAAGCCATACAAACAAACCCCTATTCTTTTACAATGCTTTTTCTAATAATTTAGGTTTGGCAAATATCATTCTGCCTGCAGACGTTTGCAATACACTTGTCACTAAAACATCAATATGTTTCCCAATGTAATTACGTCCCTCTTCTACTACGATCATCGTTCCGTCATCTAAATAGGCAATACCCTGATTATGTTCTTTTCCATCTTTAATGATTTGTATCTTCATTTCTTCCCCGGGAAGAACAACAGGCTTAACCGCGTTTGCTAAATCATTAATATTTAATACTGAAACTTTTTGCAATTCACAAACCTTATTTAAATTAAAATCATTTGTCACTACCACACCGTTTGTTAACTTAGCCAGCTTAACGAGCTTGCTGTCTACTTCCAAGATCTCTTCAAAATCGCCTTCATAAATTTCTACTTTAATGGCCAGCTCTTTTTGAATCCTATTCAGAATATCGAGGCCTCTTCTTCCTCTATTGCGTTTTAACGCATCCGAAGAATCAGCAATATGCTGTAATTCACCTAATACAAATTGAGGTATTACAATAGTGCCTTCTAAAAACCCAGTTTGGCATATATCAGCTATTCTTCCATCAATAATAACACTTGTATCAAGTATTTTCAGATTGTTTTTTTCTGGTTTAACTATTTCCTCTTCATTTGCCCTTTTCCTTTTAGCCGTAAATAGAGTCAATAATTCATCTCTCTTTTTAAAGCCGACCTGGAATCCCAGATATCCAAAGAGTAGGGTTAAGAGAATTGGCGCTATTGTATTTATAACTGGTACTTTTATAGCCGTCAATGCATAGCCTATTAAAAAAGCTAATATTAAACCAAAGGCTAACCCCACACTACCAAAAATTATATCAGTAATCGGAGCCTTAACTAGAGATTCTTCCATTAACTTTACAAAATCAACTACATAATCAACTACCCAAAAAGTAATAAAATAAAAAATAATGGCACCAAGTATTGCAGAAACATAAGGATTATTTATTAAATGAGAATCAATAGTCATGACACTTAATAAATCTGGAATAAATATGATTCCAAGAGTCCCTCCAATAATGATAAAACAAGCTTGTATAATACGTTTTAACAATACTTTCACCTCCTCCTCCACATTATAAACAAATTCTCAGATTTGAAACCTAGTATTACTGAGAATTATTTTAATTGTAATGAAAAAGTTATATTCAGATACCTATAATATATCCATTAGAGAATGGATCCGCATAAAGTGAACCTTTCCATCAATGGGGGTTTTCTTCTTCCCCCACTGATGATTAGTTGCGTTCCACAGGAAGTGGCGACTTTCGTTTGTGTACCTCTATCGGACCTTTACGGACAGTTATCCCGCACCTAGCTTCCTCGATTTCTCAGCATCTTGAGGCGGGGTCTTACTGCCCGTTAAGAGTGGAATAAAAATATACAAGCTATTTTTGCCTACATTATGACATATCCTTCTTTAAGAATAAGTTTAGAGTAGCACTAATAGTAATAAAATGTCAAATAATTAAACAATACATTTTATCATACTGTTTGCCGAACATCAATTGATTTTTTTACTTCAACTAATTCCCCACTCGTTTCCTTAGCATAAATATAATATTTTCCTAAAAGATCTCTATCTTGGTTATAGCATCCAAACTACTATCCTTATTCTAATACTGCTTTTAATGCTTCACTAACTGAATTTACTCCAATCAATTTTACTCCCTGAGGAGCGTTTAGACCATTTAAATTATTGGCAGGCAGAATCACTCGTTCAAAACCTAACTTTGCTGCTTCTTGGACCCTCTGTTCAATTCGGGATACTCTCCGCACTTCCCCAGTTAAGCCAACTTCCCCAATGATACAATCTGTTGCTTTTGTAGGTTTATCACTAAAGCTGGATGCAATGCTCACTGCAATAGCCAAATCAATTGCCGGTTCATCCAATTTAACTCCACCAGCTACTTTTAAGTAAGCATCTTGATTCTGTAATAACATGCCGACTCTCTTTTCTAAAACAGCCATTAACAGCGGCACCCGGTTATGATCAATCCCAGTAGCCATCCTGCGAGGATTTCCGAAGCTTGTAGGAGAAATAAGGGCTTGTATTTCCACTAAAACAGGGCGTGTCCCTTCCATTGATGCAACAACAGTCGACCCGGCAGCACCTTGTGAACGCTCTTCCAAAAATATTTCAGAAGGGTTTTCAACTTCTTCCAATCCAAACTCCTTCATTTCAAATATTCCCATTTCATTCGTAGAACCAAAACGGTTTTTTACTGCTCGAAGTATACGGTATGTATGATGTCTTTCCCCTTCAAAATATAAGACTGTATCCACCATATGTTCTAATAGTCTCGGACCTGCAATCGAACCTTCTTTTGTAACATGCCCAACGATAAATATGGCAATTCCTTTTGTTTTTCCAATTCGCATTAATTCTGCTGTACATTCCCTTACTTGCGATACACTGCCAGGGGCTGACGTTACTTCTGGATGAAAGATAGTTTGAATGGAGTCAATAACGACAAATTCCACATTGGAATTTTCTATCGTTCTGCTTATTTCCTCCAGATTTGTCTCCGAATATACTAATAGATGCTCAGTTGTTACACCTAGCCTATCTGCCCTTAATTTTGTCTGTTTTTGAGATTCCTCTCCTGAAACGTATAAAACATTATGTTTATTTTTTGCTAGTTGAGATGACACTTGTAGAAGAAGCGTGGATTTTCCTATTCCAGGATCACCGCCAATCAGTACAAGAGAACCCTGTACTACACCTCCGCCTAATACACGGTTGAGTTCTGCCAAATCAGTTAAAGTTCTTGGTTCATTAACTGTTTCAATCTTTGTAATCGGAATAGGCTTTGCCGCTAGCGTGCTTCCTTGTGAATGAGCAAAAGCTCCTTTTCTTTGCGGTGTACTTTTTTCTACTTCTTCCACCATCGTATTCCAATTTCCACAGCCTGGACATCTTCCCATCCATTTTGCAGATTCATATCCACATTCTTGGCAAAGAAATTTTGTTTTGCGTTTTGCCATTCTCCTTTTCCTCCTAACATATCCACTTACACTAATTACCATTAAACCCTAAACGTCATAGCATTAATCTTATCATGTTCTATCTATTAAAAAGATTTTTCTATTAACTATCTTCAATCAAAATAAAATAGCACACGCATAAAAAATCTATACGTGTGCTGCTTGAACTACAGCTATTTTTGTAAATTAGGCGTCTGATTTGTCTCTTTCACTCTTACGGTAAATTCACCACTTTGCACATCCAAATCAATATATTGACCAGTTAATACTGTTCCTTTTAACAGCTCTTCTGATAAGCGGTCTTCAATATGTTTTTGGATTGCGCGACGCAGTGGTCTAGCGCCGTACTCAGGATCATAGCCTTCATCCGCAATTTTTTCTTTCGCTGCATCTGTTATGGTTAAATAAATTTCTTGTTCTTTTAATCTTTTTACTAATTGTTCTGCCATTAAAGATACGATTTCTTGTAAATGCTTTTTCTCTAGTGAATGGAATACAATAATTTCATCAATACGGTTTAAAAACTCTGGACGAAATGCTCTTTTCAGCTCTTCCATTACTTTTCCTTTCATATCTTTATAATCTTGATCGCCATCTTGAATATTAAATCCAACATATTTATTTCGTTTTAGTGCAGATGCCCCAACATTGGATGTCATAATCAAAACAGTATTGCGGAAGTCAACCGTTCTTCCTTTTGAATCTGTTAAACGACCATCTTCCAAAACTTGCAATAGAATATTAAAAACATCAGGATGCGCTTTTTCAATTTCATCTAATAATACCACGGAATACGGTTTTCTTCTTACCTTCTCCGTAAGTTGGCCGCCTTCTTCGTAGCCAACATACCCTGGAGGGGAGCCAACAAGTCGGGAAGTAGAATGCTTCTCCATATACTCGGACATGTCAATACGGATCATTGCATCTTCATCTCCAAACATCGACTCAGCAAGGGCACGAGCAAGTTCTGTTTTACCTACACCAGTAGGACCAAGGAAAATAAAGGAACCAATTGGTCGTTTTGGATCTTTTAGTCCCGCTCTTGCACGTCTAACTGCTTTGGAGATAGCTTTAACTGCTTCCTCCTGACCAATTACACGGTTATGAAGAATCCCTTCCATATTAAGCAATTTCGCTGTTTCCGTTTGTGCTAATTTAGAAACAGGAATACCAGTCCAACTGGATACCACACTCGCAATATCTTCAACCGTTACTTCTGTATTTTCTTGTCCTTGTTTTTCTTTCCAATTCTTTTTCGTTTCTTCTAACTGTTCTCGTAATCTTTGTTCTGTATCACGTAACGATGCTGCTTTTTCAAATTCTTGACTTTGCACAGAAGCATCCTTTTCTTTACGGACTTCTTCCAACTTAACTTCTAACTCTTTTAAATTTGGCGGAGTAGTATAGGATCTTAACCGTACTTTTGAACCTGCTTCATCAATTAAATCAATTGCTTTATCTGGCAAGAAGCGGTCCGATATATATCGATCAGATAATTTTACAGCTGCATCAATTGCTTCATCAGTAATGGATACACGATGGTGCGCTTCATATCGATCCCGTAATCCTTTTAAGATTTGCACCGATTCATCTGCAGTTGGTTCATCTACAGTGATTGGCTGAAATCGTCTTTCCAATGCTGCATCTTTTTCAATATATTTACGATACTCATCTAATGTTGTCGCTCCAATACATTGAAGTTCTCCTCTTGCTAAAGATGGTTTTAAAATATTGGAAGCATCAATTGCTCCTTCTGCGCCACCTGCACCAATTAATGTATGCAGTTCATCAATAAATAAGATAATGTTTCCGGCCTGACGAATTTCATCCATCACTTTCTTTAGACGATCTTCAAATTCACCCCGATATTTTGTGCCGGCAACTACCGTTCCCATATCAAGGGTCATTACTCTTTTATCCCGTAAAATCTCAGGCACTTCATTTTGAACAATTTGTTGTGCCAACCCTTCTGCAATAGCCGTTTTACCAACACCAGGCTCCCCAATAAGAACCGGATTGTTTTTAGTTCTTCTGCTTAATACCTCAATAACACGCTGGATTTCTTTGCTTCTGCCGATTACTGGATCAAGGCTTCCCTCTCTAGCTATCGCAGTTAAATCTCTTGCTAAACTATCTAAAGTCGGCGTATTGGCGCTTGCTGCAGAACCTCCTTGATGGTTGCTCGATTCATTGCTTCCTAAAAGCTGTAATACTTGTTGACGAGCTTTATTAAGACTAACACCAAGATTGTTCAACACTCTAGCTGCTACACCTTCTCCTTCACGGATAAGACCTAATAAAATATGCTCTGTTCCTACGTAGGAATGACCTAATTTTCTTGCTTCATCCATGGATAGTTCAATTACTTTTTTTGCTCGTGGTGTATAGTGAATAGTTTGAGAAGCATCCTGTCCGCGGCCTATGAGATTTTCTACTTCTTCCTGAATTTTTTCAGGCCCTAACCCTAAAGCTTGCAAGGCTTTTGCCGCTATTCCTTCTCCTTCACGAACTAAACCAAGCAATATATGCTCTGTTCCAATATTATTATGTCCTAAGCGAATTGCCTCTTCTTGTGAAAGTGCTAAAACCTTTTGGGCTCTTTCCGTAAAACGTCCAAACATCATGCTTTCATCCTCCCTATACTCATTATTTAGATTCTAACTTCAATCTTTCCCTTATTAAAGATGCGCGACGAATGTCCCGATCATTAGGATTCATTTGACCACCAGCGTACAATTGAAGAAAACCAGGCTGCGTTAAGATTAAAAGCTCATTTAAAATACTTTTTGAAATGTTTTTTATATAGCCCATATCAATTCCTAAACGAACATCGGAAAGACACTTGGCAGCTTCTTTGGTTTCAATAATGCGACTATGACAAAGCGTGCCATATGATCGATATACTCTGTCTTCTAATTGTATGTTGGATGTTTCTACTAATGCCTCCCTTGCTTGCTTTTCCTGTTCAATCAGCTGATTCACAACACTTTTTAATTCTTCTACAATATCTTTTTCGGATTTCCCCAATGTTATTTGGTTTGAAATTTGAAAGATATTCCCTTGAGCTTCACTGCCTTCTCCATATAATCCTCTTACAACCAAACCTAAATGATTAATTGCTGGGATAATGCGTTTCATTTGCTGGGTTAATGCCATCCCTGGTAGATGCAGCATAACAGAAGCTCTTAACCCTGTTCCTATATTGGTAGGACAACTTGTTAAATAACCCATTTCAAGATGATAGGCATAATCAATTTGTTTCTCAAGCCAATTATCAATCTTATCTGCCATATCTAACGCTTCAAACAACTGCAACCCTGGCTTAATACACTGAATGCGAATATGGTCCTCTTCATTTAACATAATACTAATTTCTTCATTTTCCGAAAGTACACATGCACCATATGCTGCTTCTTCCGCAAGCTGAGGACTTATTAGATGCTTTTCCACTAAAACCCGTTTTTCCAAAGGTTGAAGATTATCCATATTAAGTAATTCTAAAGCACCAATACCTAAAGATTCCTGCTCATCTAATTGCGCCTTTACTGTTTGAATTACTTCAGCAGCTTCCTCATTGGAAAACAAAATTGGAAATTTTATTTTTTTTATATTTCTAGCCAATCTTATTCGAGAGGATAATACAATGTCAGAATCAGGACCTTCTGAACACATCCAGGATGTTCTTGCCTTCTTAATAAACTTCTCCAAAGACATCCCTATTCTCCTCCTTGGCTAAGTGTAGATAATTGCTTTTCTTTATGCCTAATTTGATCACGAATTTCTGCTGCCTTTTCAAACTCTTCCTGATTAATCAAATCTTTAAGCTCTTCTTTTAATTTTTCAATATCTTTTTTTATTAAAATATGCCCGCCTATTCTTTCAGGAACTTTTCCCTTATGTTCCATATTTCCCCCATGCAATCTTTTTAGTACAGGCCGCAGCTGTTCTTTAAATATTTCGTAGCAGTTTGGACAGCCAAATCTCCCTATTTTTATAAATTGAGGAAATGTCATAGAACATTCTGAACATTGTAGTACCTCTTCTTTTTTATATGGGTTTTGTTTAATTTGCTGGAAGCTGGGCTCTATATTTAATAAATTAGCTAATAAGCTATTAATCGATAAACCTGATGAACCATTAATCATAAATAATTCACCATTTTCTGCAGCACACTGTTCACATAGATGAAATTCAGTTTTTGTTCCATTAATGCTTTTAGAAAAATGAAGTGTTGCAGGTCTTTGATTACACTCTGAACAAATCATATTTTCACCTCACACTACTGAGTTTTATTTATATTTTAATGTAGTTAACATTGCTTTTAATATCCTTGCACGTAATTCATCTCGATATGGCAGTTCAAGATATAAAACAGATCGGTCAATGACACTGAGCATAATTTTCGCCTCTCGATTGTTTATAACTTCTTCCTCCACCAGACGATAAATAACATCCTCTGCACTGCTTTGAGGTATACGACTTTGTATAAGGGATAGTAATTGGTCAATTAAATGAGCGTAGTCATGAGATTCAACTTTCATTATACGAATAAAACCGCCGCCGCCTCGTTTGCTTTCTACAATATAACCTTTTTCCATTGTAAATCGTGTATTTATAACATAATTTATTTGTGAGGGAACACATTCAAACTTGTCAGCGACTTCACTTCGTTTTATTTCTACTAATGATTTTTCGCTCATTTCTAATACTTCTTTTAAGTAGCTTTCAATTATATCCGAAATATTTCTCACCAAGCCTCCCCCTTCTGACTTTGACTATATTTGACTATAATTATACATGAAACTACTTATTAATCGCAACTTTTGACGTTCTACTAATTTTCCCAATTTGAGGTATTTCCAAACCTTTATCCAGCTTATCTTTAAACCTTAGGGGGAATTTTTAAAGATAAAGTTATCTATAATATAGTCTGATTTTTCAATATTTTCAAGTAAGACGAATAGTATTTTCTGTATTTCTTTCTTTTTGTTTATAAGAAAAAGAAAGAGTTAAACGCTGTATTCTGATTAATATACATTATTTAAGAATATAAAGTGTTAATTACACCAACTTAAGGAAATAAAAAATGATTGTATTTTGAGCCATGAAGCCTTGGAATGAGCAAAGTTACCATGGTGGGATAAGGAGCTTCTTAGTAAAGTGAGCTACTAGGAAATCGAGCGTTTGTCGATAGCCTGGGTACAATGCATTTATTCAAATAAATTGTTTGCGGTTCTAAAGTTTTTTTGTATATTGAACTTTTTGTGACAAAGGAGGTTTTTTACTAGAGGTCTCTCGAATTTAAATTTAATCTAAGAAAAGTAAAAGGAGGCACACCATAATGCTCTGCAAACTGCTTGAGTTACTTCATCTCATTTTAGGGATTGGCGGCATATACGGGGGAATATCATTAATTATTAAGCCAAATGGCGATTTATTGCATCTTCCATTATCTTTATTGTCTCAATCGCCTTTTTCTAATTTTATTATTCCAGGCATTATTTTACTGACTTTGTTTGGCATTAGTCCTATTATTATTTCATGTGCACTATTCTTTAAATGGAATGGGACCAGTATTTCCATTTTATCTATTTTTTCAGATAAACATTGGTCTTGGAATTTTTCTTTATATATTGGGTTTGCACTAATTATATGGATTAATATCCAAGTATATCTAATGAAGAGTTTCTCTAATATACAGCTTATTTATTTTTTCCTAGGTATTGTTATTCTCCTCATTACCTTATTGCCATCAGTTCAGACAAATTATAAACGAACAAAACCTGTATAGAGATCAGTTAGCATTTATTTTATATTTTATTTTTAGGCAATAAAAAAGCATCTAATTAACATTAGATGCTTTTTCTTGT
>NZ_JBQTCY010000019.1:0-63232 GCF_052663225.1 Niallia sp. 03133 | reverse complement strand
CATTAGATGCTTTTTTGTAGAAAAAATTATATAAACGATTATCATGTATATTTTAAGAGGGAAACGGAAATATCATCTTTATATCAAGATAAAATGAATAATCGTAAAGGTAATCGATAGCTGTTTGGATCTATTCTTTGTATCTTTAAATTATATTTTTCCTTTATTTAAGACAATTTGAAAAGGACAAAGAAGATGATATCTATGAATAGAATTGCTATAAATGTCCTACACTATTGGCAGGTCTGAGCCTTCTTTAAACGTTTCACGTAAAAGAGATAGTTCAAATCACTCGTTTTTGAATGGATAATATCCTGTTCACAATCAGAACAAATAAAAGAATGATATAAATGTATTCCCTTTAATTTATGATGACCACAAATTAAACATTTTTCCTCTAGCTGTGTTTGCTGCGTTTTTTTAAAAGAAAAATTCAAAACCTCCACCTCCATAGGACCATTTTATCCATATATAACCGCTAGTATACAAAATTCAGAAAATTTCAAGTGAATGTGATATCTTTATAGATAAACTTATTTAGAATAGAACATAGACACATTAGATATTGCATGTAATCTGAAAAACGCCATTCAATCGAGGATATAATAAAACTCTATTGAAAAGAGATATTGTTTCACATGGAACGAATGGTAAAATAAAAAAAGTCATAAAGAAGAAAAGGTGAAGATTTTGCAAAAAGAAACTCCCTTATATACAAAGCTACTTCATTTTCAGCAACAAAAAAGTATTTCTTTTCATGTACCAGGCCATAAAAATGGAATGCTGTTATCTTCTCATGTGAATGAATTAAAACAGAATATATTTCGTTTTGATCTAACGGAACTTACTGATTTAGATGACCTTCACTCGCCAGAAGGAGTAATTATGCATGCGGAAAAATTATTGACTCAACTATATAAAACAAAGAGCAGTTATTTTTTAATAAATGGATCAACCGTTGGGAATTTAGCGATGATCTTAGCAGCAGTTGAGGATGGACAAGGAGTATTTGTTCAACGGAATAGTCATAAATCGATCATGAACGGAATACGTTTGGCTAAAGCAAAACCTATTTTTCTGACTCCAGAATATGATTCAGAATGGGGGATAGCAGGTGCAATTTCTATTGAAACATTCAAAAAAGCAATTCATTTATATCCGAATGTAAACGTGTTAATTATAACTTCTCCAAATTATTATGGAATGGCAGGAGATGTAAAAGGGCTTATTCAATTAGCACATAAACATGGAATAACAATATTAGTGGATGAAGCTCATGGCGCTCATTTTATTGGATCTGATTATTTTCCAGCATCAGCAGTAGAATTGGGGGCAGATATTGTTATACAATCGGCACATAAAACATTGCCTGCTTTAACAATGGGAGCTTATTTACATTTCAATAGTAAAAAGGTTAAGAAAGAAAGAGTAGAGCATTACTTGTCTATCCTCCAATCGAGCAGTCCCTCTTATCCAATAATGGCTTCTTTGGATTTGGCAAGAAGCTATTTAGGAACATTTACAGAAGAGGATGGAGAATATCTCATAGAAAAAATCAATAAATTTCGCGCTGAGCTAGGCAGAATAAAACAAATTAAAGTTCTATCTTATGGAGAGGGGAATGGAGATCCTTTAAAAATCACCATTCAGTCAACAAGCTCTTTAAGCGGTTTTGAACTTCAGAAATTATTGGAAAAAGAAGGCGTTTTTTCAGAATTAGCGGATACAGCTAATGTATTGCTCATCTTTCCATTGCTTAAAACGGGAATAGACTATCCTTTGCAGCAGGTTATTGAAAATATAAAAAAAGCATTAAAACACATCGCTCCTAATCATCGAAATGGGGAAGAGAAAGGACTATCTATAAATATTGAGACTTATATAGTAGAATTAAAGCTTAGTGATAAAGAACAAGCTGAACGGAAGAAAAGACAGATAAGTTTAGATAGTGCTTTACACAATATTAGCGCAGAGACTGTTATTCCATATCCTCCAGGCATTCCTCTATTACTGCCTGGGGAAGAAATAACTTTCTATCATATTAAACAGTTAAAAAAATTAGTAGAAAACGGTGCAAAGTTTCAAGGAAATCCCTCCATTTACAAGGGTGAAATTACTGTTTTTATTAGATAACATAAGCTAGCAGGAGGAAATATTTTATGAAAGATGGACTTTTTATTACTTTGGAGGGGCCAGAAGGAGCTGGAAAAACATCCATATTAGAAATGTTAGCGGAACACTATAAAAAAAGTGGCATGAAAGTGTTAAAAACAAGAGAACCAGGCGGAATCAAAATTGCTGAAAAAATTAGAAACATTATATTAGATCCTGATCATACAGAAATGGATGCAAGAACAGAGGCATTATTATATGCTTCTGCAAGAAGGCAGCATTTAGTAGAAAAAGTTATGCCGGCTTTAAAAGAAGGATATATTGTTCTATGTGACCGTTTTATTGACAGCTCACTCGCTTATCAAGGATATGCAAGAGGCTTGGGGATTGATGAGGTGTTAAATATCAATGAGTTCGCTATAAACGGCTTAATGCCTAATGCTACCATTTATTTTGATATAGATCCAAAGTTAGGGCTAGAAAGGATTAATAAAACAAAGGAGAGAGAAATAAATCGTTTAGATTTAGAAGAGCTAGAGTTTCATGAGCGTGTTCAGGAAGGCTACTACCAAGTAATGAAGAAATTTCCTAATAGAATGATGAGGATAGATGCCTCTCAACCGATATTAAAAGTTTTTCAACAAGCAGAAAAGGTCTTAAATAGACTTTTATTATAGACAAGTATAGTTGCGTGTTTTGTGACGAATATAAAACTGCAAACTTCTGCTAGAGCCACTATGTTTGTTTTTCGAGCGTAGATATTCTACCAGCGATTTGCTGAAAAACAATAAAGAAGGAAGTAAATTTCCTTTTTTGAAAAAGAACTCCAAATCATCTATAATGCATGTTTTCTTATATGATTTATTGCTATAATAGAAGGAAGCATTTAATCGGAAAATACATTGTAAAGGATGAAAAAAATGAAATTAATTTTAACTGTAATTCAAGATAAAGATAGCAATAAGTTATTAAATGCATTAGTTGAACATAATTTTAGAGCGACAAAATTAGCTAGTACGGGTGGATTTTTGAAATCTGGCAATACAACATTTATGATTGGTACAGAAGATATTCGCGTTGAAAAATGCATGGAAATTATTAAAGAAAATTGTCAATCCAGGGATCAGTTGGTAGCCCCTGTTTCTCCAATGGGCGGCAATGCTGATTCTTATGTTCCTTATCCAGTGGAAGTAGAAGTAGGAGGGGCAACTGTCTTTGTACTTCCTGTTGAGCAATTTAAACAGTTTTAAAAATTAAAGTGCTGATTTTTAAAACTATATTCACATATTAAATTTAGTAATGCTTCTTATCGGAGGAAGTAAATGAAGATTAATAAGGATATTCGCTTTACAGCTGAAGGAACAAGACAAGATGTAAAGAACGGAAATATAGATGAAAAGTTTCAAGATCTTGTTATTAGACAAAATGAAAAGCTGCAGACAGCTCAATTAAGCATATTAATAAAAAATATAGATGATGCCGGAAATAGGTTAGGCAGATCACAGACGATTAAAGACTTAACAAAATTCAAATCGCTTGTAAAACAATTTGTTAAAGAGGCAGTGGGATACGGGCTAAAATTAAAAAAAGATGAATCTTGGGATCAATTTGGACAAGGAAGAGATCTGAAAGTCGTACAGGTTATTGATGAGAAGTTAATTGAGCTTACAGAAGAGGTTATGAATAAAGAAAAAAGCGGTTTAACAATCCTTGATAAAGTTGGTGAAATTAAAGGAATGTTAATCAATTTATATACGTAAGTGAGTGATTGGCTTGACAGAAACATGGGACCAACTTGAACAGTCACAGCCCATTGTATTAAAAATGCTAAAAAACAGCCTGAAAAAGAATCGGCTTGCACATGCTTATCTTTTTGAAGGAATGAAAGGCACCGGCAAAAAAGATATCAGCATACTATTGGCAAAAAGTGTTTTATGTGAGAATTTACTAGAAGGATATGTTCCATGTGAAACATGTTCGAACTGCAAAAGAATCATGCATGGAAATCATCCGGATATTCATATAGTAGAACCAGAAGGGCTATCCATAAAGAAACATCAAATTCAAAGCTTGCAAGAAGAATTCGCCAAAACGGGAGTAGAATCAAAAAGGAAAATGTACATTGTTAGTCATGCAGATAAAATGACTAACAATGCAGCAAATAGTTTATTAAAATTTTTAGAAGAACCAAATGCGGAAACGATAGCTATATTATTAACTGAACAGATACAACAAATTATTCCAACTATTTTGTCCAGATGCCAAGTATTGTCATTTACTCCTTTATCCCCTTCAAAATTAGTAGAACAACTTATGATTAAAGGCATAAAAAATAATGAAGCACCAAAACTTGCCCAACTTACCAATAATTACGAAGAAGCACTACTCTTAAGTTCTGATGAATGGTTTGTACAAGCACAAAAAATAGTGGTAAAATTATATGAGACTCTTAAAGGAAATTCTTTAGAGGCATTAGTAGCTCTTCAAAGAGATTGGTTTATTCATTTTAGAGAAAAAGACCAATATGACAGAGGATTGGATTTATTGCTGCTACTATACAAGGATTTATTATATATACAGCTTGGCAAGCAAGACAAAATTGTTCATATAAACGAAAAAGAACTATTGGAAGCTTCTGCTTTAAGGTTATCTAATCATCGTTTAACCGAACAAATATCAGCTATTTTTGAAGCAAAGCGTAAGCTGCAAGGTAATATGAATCCACAGTTATTGATGGAGCAGCTTGTGCTAAGGCTGCAGGAGGGATCTTCAGTTGTATGATGTTGTAGGAATCCGCTTTAAAAAAGCTGGAAAAATATATTATTTTGATCCGAATGAGATAATCATTCAAAAAGGGGATTTTGTTATCGTTGAAACAGTCCGTGGAGTTGAGTATGGGAAAGTCGTGATAGCTCCAAAGAAGGTTGACGAAAATGACGTAGTACTTCCACTTAAAAAAGTATTAAGGATTGCGGATCAAAAAGACCAAATGATTGTGGACGAGAATAGAAGCGCAGCAAAAGAAGCATATGAGGTTTGTTGTGAAAAAGTAAATCTGCATAATTTGGACATGAAGTTAGTAGATGTAGAGTATACGTTTGATCGAAATAAAGTGATTTTCTATTTTACAGCAGATGGCCGTGTGGATTTTCGTGAATTAGTAAAGGATTTAGCTGCAATTTTTAGAACAAGAATAGAATTACGGCAAATCGGCGTTCGAGATGAGGCAAAAATGTTAGGTGGAATTGGACCATGTGGAAGGATGCTTTGCTGCTCTACCTTCTTAGGAGATTTTGAGCCGGTTTCTATAAAAATGGCAAAAGACCAAAACCTTTCTTTAAATCCTACAAAAATTTCGGGCCTTTGCGGCAGATTAATGTGCTGTTTAAAATATGAAAATGATGAGTACGAATCTGCTAAAGAACAGCTTCCAGATTTGGGAGAGTGGATTGATACTCCTCAAGGAAAGGGAAAAGTAGTAGGTTTAAATATTTTAGAACGTTTACTCCAAGTGGAAATTTCTGAACAAGAACGAGTGCTTGAATATACATTGGAAGAAATACTGCAAGAAGATGCTGTTTCAGTTCAATCCACAGATTAATGAGGTGGAAGAGTGGATAAAAAAGAAGTTTTTGATTCAGTAATTAATATGGAAAGCCAAATAGGGAATTTGTATCAACAATTAGGTGAGTTAAAGCAGCATGTTGCGGAACTAATTGAGGAGAACAATACATTAAAGCTGGAAAATGAGAATTTAAGAAGACATTTAGAAAGACAGGCGAATGGAAAAGAAAAAAATAAAGAAATGAATAAAAAGAAAAATCCTAAATCTAATAATCAAATAGAAGAAAGAAATATAGATGTGGGTGAAGGATATGATAACCTTGCAAGATTATACCAAGAAGGTTTTCATATATGTAATCTTCATTTCGGAAGTCCAAGAAAAGATGGAGATTGTTTATTCTGTTTATCATTTCTTAATAAAAAGTAACCCTGTCTATTGATTATATATTCGACTACATGAAAAATAGAAATGCTTCATCTGTAAATTGGACCTTCCTTTATAATAGGAAGGTTTCCGTTTGCATATCATCTATCTTTTATTTTTTAGGCTGTTTTCTAAAAGTTTGTAGCTTTTTAATAAGTTGAAAGAACCTTTTAGAATGACGGAGCAGCCTGAATACACGTAGACTCTCAGCACGGATTAGCGAGACAGGAGAGAAGAAAGCAGGAGTGAAACGACAAAGCGGATCAGGCGTAGCCCCGCGGAAAGCCAAGTGTACTCAGGCTGTGGGTTATATAACAACACTCTATACGAAAAGAGCCACTTTTTAAAACGAGAAAATTAAACAAATTGTATTGTTAAGGCTAGAATAATAATATCAAAGGTCGAGTACCACAAGCAGTAAAGCAGTAAAAAAGTAAATGTTTTGGAACCTTCCTTTATAAATAGGAAGGTTTTTTTATAGGATGGAGGCAGCTAAATTGGTTAATTTAATAGGAGATGAAAGACTTGACTACTTATTAGCGGAAAAGTTGAAAATTATTCAAAGTCCCACTGTATTTTCCTTTTCCCTTGATGCCGTTCTCTTGGCAAACTTTGTATCAGTGCCAATGAAAAAAGGCAAGCTGGTAGATCTTTGTAGTGGAAATGGAGTAATTCCTCTATTTTTGTCGCTTAGAACAAAGGGGACAATAATTGGAGTGGAGATTCAAGAACGATTATATGATATGGCAAACCGAAGCATCCTTTATAATAATCTTCAAGATAGAATAAAGATGATCCATAGAGATATTAAAGATGCTCCTGCTGAATTAGGTTATGAAAAATATGACGTTATTACATGTAATCCACCTTATTTTCAAACAGATTCATTAGAAGAAATCAATGGAAACGAGCATCTTGCTATTGCAAGACATGAGTTATTATGTACTTTAGAGGATACTATCCGTATATCTAGCCAATTAGCGAAACAAGGCGGAAAAGTAGCTTTTGTGCATAGACCGGGAAGGCTGCTTGATATGATCACTTTAATGAGACAATACCGATTAGAGCCTAAACGAATTCGATTTGTATATCCAAAACAGGGTAAAGAAGCGAATGTACTGTTAGTAGAAGCGATTAAAGATGGAAAACCTGATTTGAAAATACTTCCTCCATTATATGTGTATCAAGACACAAATGAATATACAGAAGAAATGAGTCACATTTTATATGGAAAAAATTAATCATTATTTTTATGTCCTGGAATGCAGAGATGGAACCTTATATGCAGGGTATACAAATGATTTAGAAAAAAGAGTGAACACACATAATAAAGGTAAAGGAGCTAAATATACAAGAGGACGGCTTCCTGTTGCTTTATTATATTATGAAGCTTTTTCAACTAAGTCTGAAGCATTAAAAGCAGAATGCGGATTTAAAAAGATGGATCGGAAAAATAAAGAGAATTATTTAAATAAGAAAGCAGGTGAAGGATTTGTGGCAACAAAAAAGCTTTAAAGAAATGGTGGGAAGTTTATACTTAATTCCAACGCCGATTGGAAATTTGGAAGATATGAGCTTTAGGGCTGTAAGAATATTAAAAGAAGCAGATCTTATAGCTGCAGAAGATACAAGGAATACAAAAAAACTATGTAATTATTTTGAAATAACAACGCCAATTGTAAGTTATCATGAGCACAATAAAGAAACAAGCGGCCAAAAATTAATGCAAGCAATACAAGAAGGAAAGATAGTTGCTTTAGTGAGTGATGCAGGCATGCCAACTATTGCAGATCCAGGCTATGAACTAGTAGTCTCCGCAGTAAAAGAGAAATTACCGGTTATACCATTGCCAGGAGCAAATGCAGCATTAACTGCACTTATTGCGTCTGGATTGCCGACGCATCCTTTTTTCTTTTATGGGTTTCTTAATAGACAAAAAAAAGAAAAGAAAAAGGAATTATTATCTCTGAAAGAGATTCAAGGCACTATTCTATTATATGAATCCCCACACCGTTTAAAAGAAACGTTATTGTTTATACATGAAGTATTAGGAAACAGAAATATATCTCTTTGTCGGGAACTGACTAAAATATATGAAGAGTTTATTAGAGGCACCGTGACTGAAGTAATAGAATGGGCGGAAAAAGACGAAATACGGGGTGAATTTTGTATTGTAATAGAAAAAGGAGAGTGGCAGGAGCCAGAAACAAAATGGTGGACTGAACTTTCTGTAGTAGAGCATGTTGAACAGTATATAAGCAAAGAAGGATATACAACAAAAGAAGCCATAAAACAAACAGCTGTAGACAGAGAAATGCAAAAACGGGAAGTCTACCAGCAATATCATATAAAAGAATAATAAGATCAGCATAAAGTGAACCTTTCCATCCGTGGGGGTCTTACTGTCCGTTAAGAGTGGGATAAAAGAAAAAATGTATGGAACGATAGCTTAATGCTAAATTCCATACATTTTTTATACTATATAAAATCAAATGAAAGCTAGATTATTTAGATACTTCAAATGAACTTTTAATCTCATTTAATAGTTGCTCTGCACCTTCACGGCTTAGGATTAATTTACCACCAGCTAAAGTTAGATTACTATCAGAAACTTCACCAGTTACTTGACAAGTCATATTAGGCTTATATTTTTTTAAGATGATTTTTTCATCATCTACGTAGATTTCTAATGCGTCTTTTTCAGCAATTCCTAATGTGCGTCTTAATTCGATTGGAATAACCACACGTCCCAATTCATCAACTTTACGAACAATACCTGTAGATTTCATTCCTTTTCTCCTCCCAATTAGTTATTATTTATCTTTTTTCGCTAATATTCGACAAATTTCTTTGTTGTCTATATAATACCAGCCATTCCCATAATCGTCAATTATTTTATTTTAGAAATATTTGAGAATAAATAAATGTTTATTTTTCAATGTTTTAAGGGTATTAGTTTCCATTATTTTGAATATGTGAATACTTATATAAAAATAAAATGATAAAATTAATCAGCATATTAATTGTTTTTTTTCGACAAAATTCTACATGAACAGAGTTTTTGTCCTTTTATAGAAGATCGAGCAAAGGTATAAAAGAAAATCTTCATCTTGTTGCAGAAAGTGCATTTTTTATGTATATTTTGAGGGTGTAAACGGCAAAAATGGCAATATTTAATGAATCTTTTAATAATAATGAGAAAATAAGAAATTGTTGTTTTGGAATTCGAAAAAATATTGATACAATAAGAATTACATGAAACAATTTGTTTTCTATTCATGTAATTTACATAAAATATTGTGTTATTTTCTGGAGGGATAAAAATGAAAGATCAAAACAAAACTTTCTATATAACAACCCCTATCTATTATCCGAGCGGGAATTTACATATAGGGCACGCATATACGACAGTAGCAGGGGATGCAATGGCTCGATATAAACGTATGAGAGGGTTTGATGTTCGATATTTAACTGGTACAGACGAACATGGACAAAAAATTCAACGCAAAGCAGAAGAAGCAGGCATTACGCCACTAGAATATGTGGATGAAATAGTTGCAGGAATAAAAAAACTATGGGATAAACTAGACATTTCGTATGATGATTTTATTCGTACTACTGAGAAAAGACATACAGAAGTTGTTAGTAAAATGTTTCAACAATTAGTGGATCAAGGAGATATTTATTTAGATGAATATCAAGGCTGGTATTCTGTATCTGATGAAACTTATTACACGGAATTACAGTTAGTTGATCCTGAATATGACGAAGCTGGTAAAATTGTCGGCGGCAAAAGCCCAGATAGTGGACACCCTGTTGAATTGGTTAAAGAAGAATCATATTTTTTCAGAATGAGTAAATACGCAGATCGCCTATTAGAGTTCTATGATCAAAATCCTGGATTCATTCAGCCAGAATCCCGCAAAAATGAAATGATCAATAATTTTATTAAGCCTGGTTTAGAAGATCTTGCTGTATCAAGAACAACATTCGATTGGGGAATAAAAGTACCAGGAGATCCAAAACATGTTGTATATGTGTGGATTGATGCATTGTCTAATTATATCACAGCATTAGGGTATGGTACAGAAGATGATTCTAAATATTCTAAATATTGGCCTGCAGATGTTCATTTAGTTGGTAAAGAAATTGTTCGTTTTCATACTATCTATTGGCCGATTATGCTAATGGCTTTAGATCTGCCACTTCCAAAAAAAGTGTTTGCCCATGGCTGGATTTTGATGAAAGATGGAAAAATGTCAAAATCAAAAGGCAATGTTGTGAATCCAGTAACACTTATCGACCGTTATGGTCTAGATGCATTGCGATATTACTTATTACGAGAAGTGCCATTTGGTTCAGATGGTGTATTTACACCAGAAGGTTTTGTAGAAAGAGTAAATTTTGACTTAGCAAATGACTTAGGAAATTTACTTAATAGAACAGTAGCAATGATTAATAAGTACTTTGATGGTGTTATTCCATTATATAAGGGTTCAGCAGGGATCTTTGAAAAGTCACTTGTAAAAGCTCATGAGGAAACCGTTGAAAAATATGAAGAGCATATGGATAAAATGGAGTTTTCTGTTGTGCTTACAAATCTATGGCAATTAGTGAGCAGGAATAATAAATATATTGATGAGACACAGCCATGGGTATTGGCGAAAGAAGGAAAACAAGAACAATTAGCTGATGTTATGGCACATTTAGCTGAGTCATTAAGAAGAATTGCGATACTATTAAAACCATTTTTAACAAGAACTCCTGATAAAATATTCCAACAGTTGAATATTCAAAACAATGCTTTAAAATCATGGGAAAGTTTAGAAGTATTTGGAGGTATTCCAACAGAAACGAAAGTGGAAAAGGGAGAACCTATTTTCCCACGGTTAGATATGAAAGAAGAAGTGGAATTTATTAAAGTAGAAATGCAGGGTCCTGCTAAAGAAGAACAAGCGCCTAAAGTGCAGGAAGCCCCTGAGACGGAAGAAATAACAATTGATGATTTTATGAAAATAGACCTGCGAGTGGCAAAAGTATTAAAAGTAGAGCCAGTAAAAAAAGCAGATAAACTGTTAAAGCTTCAATTGGATTTAGGATATGAGCAAAGACAAGTAGTCTCTGGGATTGCACAATATTATAAGCCAGAGGAATTAGTAGGAAAACGCGTTATCTGTGTTACCAATTTAAAACCAGTCAAACTAAGAGGAGAACTGTCCCAAGGGATGATACTTGCCGGAAGTCAAGATGGAATTCTTTCAGTAGCATCAGTCGACGAGTCCCTACCACTAGGGTCAAAAGTAAAATAATAAGAAAAGTGGAGGCGACCTGTTTATCGACGGAAGGAGCTGGACTGAATCGAGTGAGATATAGGAGTGTCGAAAGACGGAGTCTTTCGTTCTCGACTTATCGTAAGAAGAAGAGCGAAGGACGGACCTGTGTCCCTTGTTTCAGGAATATAAGTTCTAATAAAAAATGAGAAAACATAGAGGTATCCAGACATTCTTTAGTATGGAATATTTCTATGTTTTTTCTAGATTATTACATTATTTAAATATAATTCACGTCAAAAAATATTTATATTAGAAAGGACTATTTATGTTATTTGATACTCATACACATTTAAATGCAGATCAATTTATGGAAGATATTGAGGAAACGATTCAACGTGCTCTCGATGCAGGACTGGAAAAGATGATTGTTGTGGGATTCGACAGACCGACGATTGAAAGAGCAATGGAACTTGTAGAGAAATACTCATTTCTTTATGCAAGCGTAGGGTGGCATCCAGTAGATGCAATTGATATGACGGAGGATGACCTACTTTGGATAGAAGAGTTGTCAAGCCATCCTAAGGTTGTAGCTATAGGAGAAATGGGGTTAGATTATCATTGGGATAAATCGCCAAAGGATATACAAAAAGAAGTGTTTAGAAGACAAATAAGATTAGCAAAAAAAGTAAGTCTCCCGATTATTATTCATAATAGAGAGGCAACAGCAGATATTGTGAATATATTAAAAGAAGAGGATGCAAAAGAAGTTGGTGGAATTATGCATTGTTATGGTGGAAGTATAGAAACAGCAGAGGAATGTATTAATATGAATTTTTACATTTCCCTAGGAGGAACTGTAACATTTAAAAATGCAAAAAAACCGAAAGAAGTTGCAGCGGCTATTCCTTTGGAAAAACTTTTGATTGAAACTGATTGTCCTTATCTTGCTCCTACACCGTTCAGAGGAAAAAGAAATGAACCAAGCTATGTCAAATTAGTTGCAGAAGAAATTGCAGCAATAAAAGGGATTTCATTTGAGGAAGTTGCAGCAGCAACAACGGAAAATGCCAAAAAATTATTCGGCATATACTGATAAGGAATGGTGTCGAAAAGGAGAAAGGCTTGTCCTTTTTTTAGTTGGTTCTAAAAAGTTCTACAATGCTTTCTTTTCTCATAGAATGATTGTGTCGAGATTTCTTTCTTTCCTTTCGCGAAAGTTTTTTGCATAATAGGATATACGTTCAAAGAAAGTTAATGGGTTGACAGCAGACGCGATACTCTATATAATCACTCCGAGAGAAAAGGAGGCGTTTTTCATCGTATTCACAAACATGAAAAACCTGTTTTCCATATCTCTGAGCAGAAAAAAATGGGCCATTATTATTGCTAGTTTCATAGTTTTTGCAAGTACATTCGGCTTTCTTATATACGAGACTTCCAAAAAAACTGTGGCACTGACATTAGATGGTGAAGAGAAGGTCATCCAAACGCACTCATCCACTATACAAGAAATATTTGATGATCTTGATATTACCGTCCACTCAGAAGATTATGTGTTTCCTTCTTTAGATACAAAGATAAAAGACGATATTAAAGTCGTATGGAAACAAGCGAAACAGGTTGAATTTAGAAAAGACGACGAGAAGAAAACGGTTTGGACAACAGCTGATAATGTTGAAAAGTTTTTAAAAGAACAAAAAGTTTCTTTGAACGAGCATGATCAGATAAACCAAGATAAGAAAAATAGAATAGAAAATGATATGGAAATTGTTGTACATACCGCATTTCCGCTTACACTAGTAGATGCAGGCAAGAAAAGACAACTATGGTCCACTTCGACTACGGTCGCTGACTTTTTAACACAACAAGGAATATCACTTACAAAATTAGACCGAGTTGAACCAGATCTAAACGAAAAAGTGAAAGAAACAGATGTTGTAAATATTACTCGAATAGAAAAGGTCACCGATGTAGTGGAACAACCGATTAATTATGCTGTTGTTACTCAAAAAGATGATACGTTGAAACATGGTGCTGAAAAAATAGTTACTGAAGGCAAAGAAGGATTAGTATCGAAAAAATTTGAGATAACTTTAAAAAACGGCAAAGAAGTTTCCCGCAAGCTGCTCAGTGAAGAAAAAATCAAAGATAAACAGGATAAAGTTATTGCGGTTGGTACAAAAGCAGAAGTTATACAAGTTGCATCCCGTGGAAGCGAATCTGCAGGGACAGATATGTATGTAAATTCAACTGCATATACAGCAAGCTGCAATGGCTGTTCTGGGTATACTGCGACTGGAATCAATTTAAAAGCAAATCCAAATGCAAAAGTAATTGCTGTCGATCCGAACTATATCCCATTAGGTACAAAAGTATATGTTGACGGCTATGGCTATGCTGTAGCTGCTGATACTGGCTCTGCTATTAAAGGAAAGAAAATCGACGTGTTTTTCTCAACAAAAGCGGAAGCTTATCGTTGGGGAGCAAAGCCTGTAAGAATAAAAGTAATTAAATAAATTTTTCTGCAGAGAATGCTATTCTCTGTTTTTTTTTGGTTAAATTCTTCATTTTGTTGAAAATAATTATTTACGCTATAATGAATGGTATAATCTACGTGTTTATTATCTTTCTGTATATATAGACGTTTCATGTTACAAAAATGTTTCATTTTTTTTTCAAATATTTTATTTTTTTTGGAGGCTCCATGAAAATTAAAGAAATAATAGTAGTGGAAGGCAAAGATGATACGATTGCCATTAAACGGGCAGTTGATGCAGATACAATTGAAACGAATGGATCAGCTATTAATAATGAAACACTTGAAAAAATCAAGTTGGCACAATCGATGAGAGGAGTCATTATTTTTACTGATCCTGATTACCCCGGACAAAAAATACGCAATACTATTGTCAAAAATATTCCTGGATGCAAGCATGCCTTTATCACAAAAGACAAGGCATTGCATAAGCATGGAAAAGGGATTGGAGTTGAACATGCTTCTATTGAATCAATCAGGGAAGCTTTAAAAGATGCTCATTTAATGAGGGAAGAAGTGCCGGAGCAAATTACACAAGAAGATTTAATTTGTGCAAATCTTATTGGTGGAGAAGGATCGAAGGAACGGCGTGAGCAGTTGGGAAAATTATTAAAAATTGGCTATACAAATGGAAAACAGCTGCATAAAAGGCTTATGGTTTTCCAAATCACGAAACAAGATTTTGCAGATGCTTTAAAAGCGATGCGCCAGGAGGAAAATGATGTATAAAGATATTGCAACACCTGTTAGAACGAAAGAAATATTAGAGAAATATGGATTTTCTTTTAAAAAAAGTTTAGGGCAAAACTTTTTAATCGATACAAATATATTAAGGAATATTGTAGACCATGCCATGCTTTCTAATGAATCAGGATCCATTGAGGTTGGACCTGGAATTGGAGCATTGACAGAACAACTGGCGAAGCGCAGTAAAAAAGTTGTAGCATTCGAAATTGACCAAAGATTATTGCCGATATTAAGTGAAACACTGGCACCATATGAAAATACAAAAGTAATCCATGAAGATATTTTAAAAGCAAATGTAAAGGAAGTAGTTGAGGAAGAATTCCAAGGAATTTCCGATATTATGCTAGTTGCCAACTTGCCATATTATGTAACTACACCAATTATCATGAAAATATTAGAAGAGAAGCTTCCCCTTAGAGGAATTGTCGTGATGCTTCAGAAGGAAGTGGCTGAGAGGATATCAGCTCAACCAGGAACAAAGGAATATGGTTCCCTTTCCATAGCTATCCAATACTATACGGTTCCTGAAGTTGTAATGATTGTTCCAAAAACGGTGTTTGTACCCCAGCCGAATGTTGATTCTGCTGTTATTAGGCTTACAAAAAGAGAGACTCCTTTAGTTTCTGTTAAAGATGAGGATTTTTTCTTTCGTATAACAAGAGCCAGCTTTGCACAGCGCAGAAAGACCATATTAAACAATTTATCCAGCCAGCTTGAGAATGGCAAACAAAAAAAAGAATTAATAATAGAAGCGCTGCAGCAGTCAGAAATTGATCCTTCTAGAAGAGGAGAGTCTTTATCAATAGAAGAATTTGCGCGGTTAAGCGACGCTTTATATGACATATTTCAATAAATAGTAAAACCTAAACTTCTTTAGTTTGGGTTTTTTATTTGCTTTTTTCCTACCTCAGTCGAAGAGCTGCAGTCCATCTGATTGCTTCCGCTTTATGCTCACATCTTCATGGACTTTTGCATAGTGTATGAAAGATAGGTTAAGAAACAAAAGGTTCTTTAATAGGACCAACTGGAGTGACGACTGTGAGTATGAATACCATGGATATCGTCGGTAGAAAATCATATCAATGTGATATTGTTTTTCGAATTATTGATATTAAAGTAGAAAATGGACAAAAGCTAGCAGTATTATATGGAGAGGATTTTCGGCTTATTGCAGATGCTCCTTATGAAGACTTGGTTAGTATCAATAAACCGATGCAAAGAAAGATATCACAAGAATTTCAGTTTTTAGAAGAGCAATCATTAGAATTATTTCGACAAGATGTTCATTTATTACATCAGAAACAAGAATATGTAGCAACAGACTCCTACAATAAACAGGCAAATTTTTTTCAACTGCCTGGGAGGGTGCTTCATTTAGACGGAGATCCTTCTTATCTGGAGAAATGTTTGACTTTATATGAAAAAATCGGTATACCCGTGACTGGAATACATTGCAATGAAAAAGAAATGCCTAATAAGATTGGCAAATTTATTGAATATTATCGCCCCGATATACTTGTAATTACTGGCCATGATGCCTATTCGAAAGCAATGGGTGGAAAACAGGATATTAATGCCTACCGTCATTCGAAATACTTTGTTCAGACTGTTAGAGAAGCGAGAAAGAAAATTCCTCACTTAGATCAGTTAGTAATATTTGCAGGAGCATGCCAATCTCATTTTGAATCATTAATACATGCTGGAGCAAATTTTGCAAGCTCGCCATCAAGAGTTAATATTCATGCTCTAGATCCAGTTTATATTGTCGCCAAAATAAGTTTTACACCATTTATGGAACGTGTAAATGTTTGGGATGTGCTGAGAAATACTTTAACTGGGGAAAAAGGTCTTGGGGGTCTGGAAACGAAAGGAGTATTGCGAACGGGAATGCCATATAATTTGCATGAAACGGAATAGAGTGATAAATGGCGGAAGAAAACGACTTTGTTTTCTTTCGTTTTTTTTTGAAAGATAAGAAAGTATGAGTTTTCTGAAGTCTGACAAGTGTCTAGCGCAAGCACCCTATCGACTTCAACGCTTCCCTCACCTCGCTTGCGTAGTCAACATCGAATCACTACGTTCTTCGTGTTTCCTTTATCTCTTCAAGGAACACAAAACTAAAACCGCCACGTCCTGTGGCAACGTTTGTGTAATCCACATCCTGTGGACCTCAGCTTATTCTGTCGATGAGAAAGGGCGCTTGAGCTTTTCTTATGTTAGAATTTAAGGAGACAACTGTCTAAGACTACCTTGAAGATAGGGTGTACAAGTGACGGATGCTGCAACTGAAATGTCAGTGAAATACGAATATTTTAGGCTGTTTCTACATTATTTTTCAGAAAGTTGTATTTTCCTACATAAAAAGCAACGATTAGGTAAAGATAAAATTGTTGAAAAATAAGAGAAAAATAAGAATAAAAAATATTGACAACTTCTAAAAAAGACTGTTATAATTTATATTTTTGTTTGACTCTGTTGTGTCAGTGTGATATACTTTACACAGTGAGGTGGACCGAATGGCGAAAACATTATCAGATATAAAAAAAGCTCTTGATTCAAATTTAGGAAAAAGGCTTATGCTAAAAGCCAATGGTGGGCGCCGCAAGACTATAGAGCGTTCTGGGGTATTAGCTGAGACTTATCCATCTGTATTTGTGGTTGAATTAGATCAGGATGAAAATGCATTTGAACGTGTATCGTACAGCTATGCGGATGTTTTAACAGAAACGGTTCAAATTACCTTCTTTGAGGATACATCAGGACAAGTTGCTTTAAGTTAATAGATATCGCTACTGAATTGCAGTGAACAATATGTTTACTGCTTTTTCATTTGGCAAAACAAAGCAGCGGAATCATCCTCCATTTTATATATTAGTGAATTAACTGGTAAGAAATGATACTTATGAAAAAACAATCAAGATATATACTATAAATGCCGTGGATGATGAAAGGAGTGATTCACTTTGGGTAGACGAAAAGGTGTAATGTCTGAAGGATTAAAAGAAGAGTTAGCAAAAGAGTTAGGCTTTTATGATGTTGTTCAAAAAGACGGTTGGGGCGGTATTCGAGCAAGAGATGCTGGAAATATGGTCAAAAGAGCAATTGAAATTGCTGAGCAAAGTCTTCTGAATCAAAAACAATAATAAGTTTTTGCAGCCTTAATTTCATCTTGTTTACACAAATATATCAATATTGATTTATTCACGGTGGTTTATTTTGCGGCTTCACATTTTTATGGTTAGTAAGCGTAGCTTTCGAATCAATAAATAGTGTGAGGCCGCATTTTTATAAAATAAATTTTGCGAAAATATGCTTTTTAAATAAAGTGATAAAAGGATAGAATAATAGGTAAAAAACATTAGTGGAACTGCTATATATTACATATTTTATGGTAAAATCACTATATCCATATAAATGATAGCGCGTCCTTTTTTAAAAAAGATAAGAAAGTAAAAATTTTAACGTTAGATAGGTGTTCAGCTCTGACGGTTAGGAAGTACTAGCGATTTGACATAAGGGTAGAAGGGTCTCCAAGTCAATGGAAGAAGACGGATGGATGTAGCATGGTTTTCTGCTCCTTTAATCTGGTATCGCCTCTTTCCTATCGGCTTTAGGACTTTCTCGCTTGCGTAGTTAACGGCTCCTCGTGTTTCCTTTATCTTCTATGTAAAGCCCAGTCCATTTATAGTAAAACGGCTATTTGCGCTTTTCTTATTTGTGGTAAAATAGGACAAAAAATGGTGATAAAGAAAATGAAGTAGGTGGAAATATTGAAGCTTTTAGTTAAAGCACCAGCTAAGATAAATTTATCTTTAGATGTACTCAACAAAAGGCCGGATGGTTATCATGAAGTAGAGATGATTATGACAACTATTGACTTAGCTGATAGATTAGAGCTTACATTAGAAGATAAGGATGTAATAAAAATTATATCTCTTAATAGGTTTGTTCCAGATGATCAAAGGAATTTAGCCTATCAAGCAGCAAAGGTATTAAAAGATAAATATGATGTTAAAAAAGGTGTAACAATAAGGATTGAAAAAAATATTCCGGTGGCAGCAGGGCTGGCAGGCGGGAGCAGTGACGCAGCAGCTGTTCTACGAGGTTTAAATACACTTTGGGATCTCAAGTTATCGATAGATACATTAGCTGAAATCGGTGCTGAAATTGGTTCAGATGTATCATTTTGTGTTTATGGTGGGACGGCCCTTGCAACTGGAAGGGGAGAGATAATTAAAGAATTGCCAGCTCCGCCAATATGCTGGGTTGTCTTGGCAAAACCTTTTATAGGTGTTTCCACTGCAGATATTTACAAAAGGCTGGATGTATCCAAGATCAAGCATCCAAATACAAAAAAGATGATTCAATCTATATATGATGGTAGTTATCATTATATGTGTCGAAATGTCGGAAATGTCCTAGAAGAAGTTACTTTAAGCCTTTATTCAGAGGTGGCTCAGATTAAGGAGCAAATGAAAAAATTCGGTGCAGATGCAGTGTTGATGAGTGGCAGCGGTCCAACTGTTTTTGGCTTAATGCACCATGATTCTAGAATGAATCGAGTATATAACGGTTTAAGAGGATTTTGCGATCAAGTTTTTGCAGTCCGAATAATAGGCAGTCGACATACCCTTGATTAAACACGTATAATGATATAATATTAACGGTAGAATATTCGGATTTTGGAGGTTCGCAGTATGAAATTTCGTCGTAGTGAGCGCTTAATAGACATGACGAATTATTTGTTAGAGCATCCAAGGCAGCTTGTATCATTATCCTACTTTGCTGAAAGATATGGTTCCGCTAAATCATCTATAAGCGAAGATTTAGCAATCATTAAAGAAACATTTGAGCAAAGAGGGATAGGAATCCTTCAAACTTTGCCTGGAGCAGCTGGTGGAGTTAAATATCAGGCGAAAGTAAGCAGAGAAGAAGCAAAACCTTTTATTGAGGAGCTTTGTGAACTTATTATAAAACCTGACAGACTTTTACCAGGTGGTTATCTATATATGACCGATATATTAGGTGATTCGGCTCTTGTTCAAAAAGTCGGAAAATTATTCGCATCTGCTTTTGCAGATACAAAAATTGATGTAGTAATGACTGTAGCTACAAAAGGTATACCACTAGCATATGCAGTTGCAACTTATTTAAATGTTCCTGTTGTTATGGTAAGAAGGGACAGTAAAGTAACAGAAGGCTCTACAGTTAGTATAAATTATGTGTCTGGCTCCACAAAAAGAATACAAACAATGGTACTTTCCAAAAGAAGTTTGGAGGATGGATCAAAGGTATTGATTGTGGATGACTTTATGAAGGCTGGCGGTACAGTCAATGGTATGATCAGCTTATTGGAAGAGTTTAATGCCGTTGTAGCTGGAATTGCTGTTTTAGTTGAGGCAGAAGAAGCAGAAGAAAGACTTGTAGATGATTACCTATCGCTGGTGAAATTATCCGGTGTTGATGTAAAAGAAAAAAGAATTTCAGTGGAATTAGGAAATTATTTTGATGAAAAATAGTAACTAGGGGGAAAAAAGATGAAAGTAGTACAAACGAATGCTGCACCACAAGCAATAGGACCATATTCTCAAGGTGTTATTGTAAACAATATGTTTTACAGCTCGGGTCAAATTCCATTGACTGCGGAGGGAACATTAGTTGAAGGAGATGTGCAAACACAAACCCATCAAGTATTTGAAAATTTAAGTGCGGTATTGGAAGCAGCAAATGCCTCCTTTGAAACAGTAGTAAAAGCCACTGTTTTTATAAAAAATATGGAAGACTTCGCAGCGATTAATGAAGTATATGGAGAGTATTTCCATAGTCATAAACCAGCACGTTCTTGTGTTGAGGTAGCAAGATTGCCGAAAGATGTATTAGTAGAGATTGAAGTTATTGCACTTTGTAAATAAATAAGAAAATAAATTAGCCAGGCATTAAACAGCCAAAAGTACTTTCTGTGAGGAAAACTTACATAGTTTGTTTAAAACCCTGGTTTTTTTTGTGTGATTTGCTGTTTTTAAATGTAAATAAAAGGTAAATTTAGCGTTTTCATTCTATATTTTAGCATTTTTCATCAATTTGTCCTAAATATTCTAAAAAATTTCACCATTTAAGAAGGAGATAGGAAAGTTCTGTTGAATTAGTTAACTAGATTTTATCTTCTAGTAAAGGTGGTGAACAGAATGGAAGTAACTGACGTAAGGCTGCGCCGAGTTAATACAGATGGACGAATGAGAGCAATTGCCTCCATCACTCTTGATAATGAATTTGTTGTTCACGATATTAGAGTTATAGATGGAAATAATGGATTATTTGTAGCCATGCCTAGCAAGCGAACACCGGATGGAGAGTTCAGAGATATTGCGCATCCAATTAATTCCGGCACAAGAGGTAAAATCCAAGAAGCTGTTTTAGCAGAGTACCACCGTTTAGGTGAATTAGAAGTTGAGTTTGAAGAAGCTGGTGCTTCTTAAAAAATAATTTGCAGCTAGAGCCTACTTCCAATGAGTAAGGCTCTTTTTTTACTGTCTTGGAAATGATAAACGAAATAGAGTTGTGGATAACTTAGCAGTTTGGTTCGCGTCCAGCTCCGACGTATAGGATGTACTAGTGCCGATGTTGCAACAGGACGTGGCGTAGTTAATCGGCCAGTTTGTACGGCGATGATCAAGGCGCTTGCGCTTTTGTTTTTTTTTCCATTCTTTTTCCTTCCGTATCGATATGTCTAAATGATGCAGTTTCCTCCTTTATGATCAAAAAAGCCTTGTCATTTATTAAAAAATGAAGGATGTACTTTCCTATACATGAATAGTCCAGATGCATTTCAAAAAAAAATAAAAAAAGTAAAAGGAGTTAAACCCTTATTTGGCAACCCTTTTTTTCAAGAAACAAGCTGAAAGCATAGAATCATTTCTTGAAATCGAAGACTATTTAAGATAATATTTTTAATGGATAAAAAGGTTATATTGGAGGCCTGTGAATGTTAACTCGTTACGCAGTCATATTAGCTGCAGGACAAGGAACTAGAATGAAGTCAAAATTGTATAAAGTACTTCATCCTGTATGCGGAAAACCGATGGTAGAGCATGTTGTGGACCAAGTATCAAAACTTCAAATAAAAGATGTTGTTGCCGTTATTGGGCATGGTTCCGAAAAGGTAAAACAGCAGCTTGGAAGTAAAATAGGCTATGCCTATCAAGCAGAACAGTTAGGGACAGCACATGCAGTCATACAAACAAAAGAGCTTCTTGAGAATAAAGAGGGAGTAACATTGGTTATATGTGGAGACACACCTCTAATAAAGTCTGAAACAATAGAGTCGCTTTTTAAACATCATGAAACTACATCTGCAAAAGCTACTATTTTAACAGCTGTGGCGCAAGATCCAAGCGGTTATGGCCGGATTATTAGAAGTGGAGCAGGCGATGTAGAAAAGATTGTTGAACATAAAGATGCAACAAATCAAGAAAAAGCTATAAAAGAAATCAATACAGGCACTTATTGCTTCGATAATGTGTCATTATTTCAAGCTTTAAATCAAGTGTCTAACGAAAATGCTCAAGGCGAATACTATCTGCCAGATGTAATTGAAATACTAAAGAAACAAGGGGAAGTAATCTCTGCGTTTCAAACAGGTGATTTTGAAGAAACATTGGGTGTAAATGATCGTGTTGCTTTAGCAGAAGCTGAAAGAATCATGAAGCACAGAATAAATGAAATGCATATGCGTAATGGCGTCAGCATCATAGATCCATCTAATACGTATATAGAAGCTGGCGTTATGATTAAAGAAGATACAGTAATCTTGCCGGGGACCTTTCTTTCGGGTCAAACGATTATTGATTCCGATTGTATCATAGGACCAAATACAGAAATAAAAAACTGTACAGTTGGGAAAAATACAATCATTAAACAATCTGTTGCACATGACAGCAAGATTGGATCAGAAGTAAATATTGGACCATTTGCCCATATTCGCCCTCAATCGAATATCGATGATGAAGTGAAGATTGGCAATTTTGTTGAGCTTAAAAAAGCTGATTTTGGAAAAGGAAGCAAGGCATCTCATTTAAGCTACATTGGTGATGCAAAAGTAGGCAGTGATGTTAATATTGGCTGTGGAACAATTACGGTTAATTATGACGGAAAAAATAAATTTTTAACAACAATTGAGGATGGAGCATTTGTAGGCTGCAACTCAAATTTAATTGCGCCGGTCACTATTGGGCTGGGAGCATATGTAGCAGCAGGTTCTACCATTACGGAGGATGTACCTGCAAGTGCACTTTCCATTGCACGGGCTCGCCAAGTGAATAAAGAGAACTATGTTAATAATCTACAGAACAATCAAAAGTAATATAGAAAGAAATAAGAAGAAGGAAGTCTTTATCAGAGTGTAGAACTTGCAATATTTGCACAAACTGCAGTCTAAAGAAGGGTGGAAGGCTTCTTGTTTCTAAGTAAAATAGGACAACCTATTGATTAGGAATAAGTCTATGGAGGTTCAGGATGTCAGTTAAGAATTTAGATCCAAATTTGAAGGTGTTTAGCTTAAACTCAAACCCAGCCTTAGCGGAAGAGATAGCTAATTCTATTGGAGTGGAGTTAGGAAAATGTTCTGTTACAAGATTCAGCGATGGAGAAATCCAAATTAATATTGAAGAAAGTATTCGAGGATGCGACGTCTATATCATTCAATCCACAAGTAATCCAGTTAACGAGCATATAATGGAACTTTTAATAATGATTGATGCTTTAAAGCGTGCATCAGCAAGAACCATTAACTTAGTAATACCGTATTATGGATATGCTAGACAAGACAGAAAGGCTAGAGCGCGTGAACCAATTACAGCAAAACTAGTGGCGAACCTTTTAGAAACTGCTGGAGCAACACGTGTCATTACTTTAGACCTGCACGCTCCTCAAATTCAAGGATTCTTTGATATTCCAATTGATCACCTTATGGGAGTTCCTATTTTAGGAGATTATTTCAGCAAACGTGAATTTGATGGGGACATTGTCATTGTTTCTCCAGACCATGGTGGTGTTACAAGAGCACGTAAACTGGCAGAACGTTTAAAGGCTCCAATTGCTATCATTGATAAACGACGTCCTCGACCAAATGTGGCTGAAGTTATGAATATAGTTGGTAATATTGAAGGAAAAATTGCCATACTTATTGATGATATTATCGATACAGCAGGGACGATTACTCTTGGTGCAAATGCTCTTGCAGAAAATGGAGCAAAAGAAGTATATGCTTGCTGTACTCATCCTGTATTGTCAGGTCCAGCAATGGAAAGAATTAAAAATTCAAAAATCAAAGAACTCGTTGTAACCAATTCTATTGAACTTGCTGAAGAAAAATTATCTGATAATGTCATTCAATTATCAGTTGCTGATCTTTTAGGTGAAGCAATAATAAGAGTTCATTCTGATCAGTCTGTAAGTTTTTTATTTGATTAATAGATAGTCCGCTTTCTATAGAAGGCGGCTCTTTTCTGTTGTATTCTTTTTTGTAATAATTGCTATGTTTAAATTTTCCTGATTTAGGGCATTTTTTTATTGTAAGGATAATATAGACTGTTTGGACTTGTAGATTACTGTAAATGAGTTTTCTGCTTCTAGCTCCAGCGCCTAGCGACTATCTAACTTCAGGTCTTCTCCCTACGATACGTCAACATCGATTCGCTTTCGCTCTTCGAGTTTCCTTTATCACGTTTTACAGGCAGTAAAATATTGTTTGTTGAAATGGATATAGGTTTAAATGACTGTCCGTAAAAACCTGATCGGCTTAACTAACCATCAGGTGGAAGAGCATCACCTGATGGAAGGATCGCCTTATCTCAGTCGAAGCCCTTACAAGGATGTACAAGTGCCGATGTTGCCACAGGACGTGGTGTACTAATCGGCCAGTACGTACGTCGATAATCAAGGCGCTTGCGCTTTTGTTCTTAGGGTGTCACAAAATGAATGGAAGGTGAAGATTAGATGAGTACATTATTGCAAGCTAAAGAACGCACAGAGTTTAAACATTCAGTTTTAACAGGAATTCGTAAAGAGGGGAATATTCCAGGAGTTATTTACGGATCAAAAACAAAAAGCACCTCTATTTATTTAAGTGAAGCAGACTTTTTAAAAGTAATCAAAGATGTTGGAAGAAATGGCGTTATCGAATTATCGATTGATGGACAAAAACATAATGTGGTATTAAGCGATTACGACTCTGATCCAATTAAAAGAAAAATTCTGCATGTAGATTTTTTAGCTATTGATTTATCGCAGGAAATAACAGCTACTGTAAGAGTATCTTTAGTGGGAGATGCTGCAGGAGTAAAGGATGGCGGAGTATTACAGCAACCGATGCATGAAGTGGAAGTCACCGCTAAGCCAAATGATATTCCAGCAGCCATAGAAATAGATATTAGTGAGCTTCAAGTAGGCGAAACGCTTACTATTGCAGATATTAAACAGTATAAAACTGTAGAAATCAATCATGAAAAAGAGGAAGTTATTGCATCCATACTTGCTCCTAGACAGGAAGAAGAAATTAGTACAGGAGAACAACAAGAAGAAGGAGTTCCAGATAACCTAGAAGGTAGAGAGACGGAAAAAGAGGAAGTAGAATAATATTATTTCTTTTCATATTGTTTCCCTTTTACCCTTTGTACCAATTTTGTTATGATTAAAAGGTATGGTGCAGCAATCATGAATATGCCGAATGGAAGGTTCTGTCCAACGAGAAATTTTCTTCTGGTCAAACCTTCCTTTTCTATATAGTAAACATTATTTACAAAGGTGGTTTATATGAAATTAATTGTTGGTTTAGGTAACCCGGGGAAACAATATGAAAATACAAGGCATAATATAGGTTTTGACATTATTGAATACATATCTAAAGAATATGAGATCCCTTTAGAGAAAGCAAAATTTAAAGGTGTATATGGTACAGGAATTATTGACGGAGAAAAGGTGATTTTACTGAAACCACTTACATATATGAATCTTTCCGGGGAGTCTATACGGCCTCTGGCAGATTATTATGATATTGCCATAGAAGATATTGTTGTAATTTATGATGATTTAGATTTACCTGTAGGAAAAATTAGGTTAAGGCAAAAAGGAAGTTCCGGAGGACATAATGGCATCAAGTCAACCATTGCACATTTAGGTTCTGAAAAATTTAACCGCATCAGAGTTGGAATTGACAGGCCAAAGAATGGAATGAAGGTTCCTGATTATGTACTTGGCAAATTTACAAAAGAAGAACAAGAATGCCTCGAAGCAATTGTTCAAAAATGTTCAGATGCATGCGGTGAATGGATGAAGGAACCATTTTTGCAAGTAATGAATAAATATAATATTCAATAAGCCAACATCGAATCGCTAAGGCTCATCGTGTTTCCTTTATCTCATACGAAGAGCTCCAGTCCGTTCGTCGTTAAACGGTCACAATCGCTTTTCTTTGTCTAGCTTTAGTGACCAACGACTCTCGTACTTCGCTCTTCTCCTTACGATAAGTCAACATCGAATCGCTAAGGCTCATCGTATTTCCTTTATCTCATACGAAGAGCTCCAGTCCGTTCGTCGTTAAACGGTCACAATCGCTTTTCTTATTCAGCTTGGTATATGTTTCTTCTTTTAGGTAAATACTGATACTAGTATTATTGCTGAATAAGGAGGCCTTTGCTTGGCTATACATTATCATTGTAGACATTGTGGTGTGAATATAGGAACTATTGATAGCAAATCAGTGGAAACAAGTCGATTAGGGTTGCATGTATTGACAGATGAGGATCGCTCTGAAATGATTAATTATAGTGCAGATGGAGAAGTTTATATAAAGTCAATATGTGAAGATTGTCAAGAATCGTTAACGAAACATCCGGATTATTATCAAAATGATTATTTAATTCATTAACAAATTGGCAACATGTTTTTAAGGAGAATTGTATAAAAGAGGGTATTCCTAATAGACAGTCTGGTTCTTCATTAAATGGAGAATCAGTATTATTAGGACGCCCTCATTTTTCCATTTGGTTTTGTTTTGAATAGAATTGAGGGCAATTATCTTTATTTAGCAGGAATATTAGCAACAAATAGCGTATATACAATCACTAGCACTATTTTTAGCTTCTTTCTTGCTAATTTATTTAAAATATCCTTCTTATCTAGAGATGTCTAGTTTAATACACATATTTTTTAGAACCATCAGTCAACACTCAATAAATAGACTGGTGGAAATTTTAGTTTGTATAATGACTCTGCAATGTTTATAGGAATCGACAAAAAGTCTTATGATTCTTATAGTTCAATAATCATGGATTGATATGTTTTCATTGCTTAAACCTAAGCAGAAAACGATCATGATTTGATATGCAAGGAAAAAGAACGTGGAAGACAGGCATTTTGGTGAATTCTGAAAGCTTGTTTTTGTATATATCTAATGTTCTTTAGTTTCAGTAGGGAGGGAAAAATTCATTGTTAGGGCTAAAAACTTTATTTAAACAACAAGAAGAGATTCAAAATCTAATTTCCGGTTTTGAAGCAGGATTGCATGAGCAATTAATTTCTGGTCTTTCCGGCTCTTCTAGAACGCTGTTTTTGACAACTGTATATGAAAAAACAAAAAAACCTTTGTTGGTTGTTACCCATAATTTACTTCAAGCGCAAAAGCTTTATGACGATATAACGAATTTGATTGATGAAAAAGATGTATATTTGTATCCTGCAAATGAATTAATTGCAGCAGAAATAAGCATTGCTAGTCCGGAGTTAAAAGCACAGCGTATAGAGGCTTTGAATCATTGGACCAAAGAATCAAACGGAATCATGATTGTTCCTGTTGCCGGTTTAAGAAAGCTGCTTCCACCTGCACAGCTTTGGCAAGACAGCCAAGTAGCATTAGAAGTTGGGGAAGAAATAGACTTAGAAAAGCATTTAAACTTATTTATAGAAATGGGATATGCTCGTAATGATATAGTATCCGCTCCAGGCGAATTTAGTGTTAGAGGCGGCATTATAGATATATTTCCTTTAACGGAAGAGGACCCTCTGCGAATAGAGTTATTTGATACAGAAATAGACTCAATCCGGTCTTTTTCCTTGGAAGATCAACGGTCAAAAGAAAAAATGACAAAGATAGCAATTGGGCCAGCTACGGAAATTCTGTATAAAGAGGAAGCGGTTAATTCCTTGCTTGAAAAATTGGAAGCAGGCCTAGCAAAAAGTTTAAAGAAAGTAAAAGATAATGAAGCAAAAACTCTATTATCACAAACCGTTGGATATGAAATTGAACAGCTGAAAAATGGACAAAAGCCAGAGCAATTGTATAAATATTTATCGATTCTTTATAAGGAATATACAAGTTTGCTAGATTATTTTCCCAAACAGGGATTAATATTTATTGATGAAATTAGTAGAGTGCAAGAAATGAATGATACCTTAGAAAAGGAAGAAGCGGATTGGTACACAAGTTTGTTAAGTAATGGAGAAATTATACATGGGATGACGCTTTCTCAAAATATTAATGATCTTCTGCATCATTCCAAGCAGCCCATTGTCTATATGTCTTTATTTTTGAGACATGTTCCAAATACAAACCCGCAAAACCTCATTAATATTTCTTGTAAGCCAATGCAAAGTTTTCATGGACAAATGAATGTATTAAAAACAGAAATAGAGCGGTGGAAGAAACATCAATTTTCCGTTATCGTATTAGGAAATGATCAAGAGCGGGTAGAAAAACTGGAGCAAGTACTCCGAGATTATGAGATTGAGTCTGTTATTAAAGGTGCGGATCAATCTATTTTAAAAGGGAAGGTTCAGATTGTGGAAGGGAACTTGCAATCAGGATTCGAGCTCCCTATATTAAAAATGACCGTGATAACAGAAGAAGAATTATTTAAAACAAAAACGAAAAAAAGCTCCAAAAGAAGACAGAAACTTTCTAATGCGGAGAGAATTAAAAGTTATTCCGAATTGAAAGTCGGAGATTATGTCGTTCACGTTAATCATGGAATTGGAAAATACTTAGGAATTGAGACACTCCAAATAAATGGAGTGCATAAAGATTATTTGCATTTAAAGTATCAAGGCAGCGATAAATTGTATGTACCTGTTGAACAGATAGATTTAGTGCAAAAATATGTTGGATCAGAGAGCAAGGAACCGAAGATTTACAAGCTTGGGGGAAATGATTGGAAGCGGGTCAAAAAGAAAGTAGAATCCTCTGTACAAGATATTGCTGATGATTTAATAAAGCTTTATGCGGAGCGGGAAGCATCTGTAGGATATGGGTTTTCTCCAGATGGAGAGATGCAGAAAGAATTTGAGCTCACTTTTGCCTATCAAGAAACAGATGATCAGCTGCGCTCTATTCAGGAGATTAAAAAGGATATGGAACGGGAAAGACCGATGGATCGCCTTCTTTGTGGGGATGTGGGCTATGGAAAAACGGAGGTTGCTATTCGTGCAGCATTTAAAGCAATAGCAGACGGCAAACAAGTTGCTTTCCTAGTACCAACAACCATATTAGCCCAACAGCATTATGAAACATTGAGAGAGCGTTTTCAAGATTATCCTATCGAGATTGGTTTATTAAGCCGATTTCGCACAAGAAAACAGCAAACAGAAACATTAAAAGGGCTAAAAACAGGAACGATTGATATTGTGGTCGGTACACATAGAATTCTTTCAAAGGATATTTTGTATCATGATTTAGGTTTATTAATCATTGACGAAGAACAACGATTTGGTGTAACCCATAAAGAGAAAATCAAGCAGCTAAAAACAAATGTTGATGTCCTGACATTAACTGCTACCCCTATTCCAAGAACACTGCATATGTCAATGCTGGGGGTAAGGGATCTTTCTGTTATTGAAACCCCGCCCGAAAATCGTTTCCCTATCCAGACATATGTGATGGAGTATAATGGGGGGCTTGTACGAGAAGCCATTGAGAGGGAGCTTGCTCGGAATGGACAAATCTATTTTCTTTATAACCGAGTGGAAGACATTGAAAGAAAAGCAGATGAAATATCTATGTTAGTGCCTGATGCAAAAGTTACGTATGCTCATGGGAAGATGACGGAAAATGAACTGGAATCCGTGATGCTGAGTTTTCTTGAAGGGGAATACGATGTGCTGGTAAGTACTACAATTATTGAAACAGGTGTAGATATACCAAACGTTAATACCCTTATTGTGCAAGATGCAGATCGTATGGGATTATCCCAGCTTTACCAGCTGAGAGGCAGGGTTGGAAGATCTAACCGAGTAGCATACGCCTATTTCACTTACCGGAAAGATAAAGTATTAACAGAAGTAGCGGAAAAGCGTTTGCAGGCTATTAAAGAATTTACCGAGTTAGGTTCTGGTTTTAAGATTGCTATGAGGGATTTAACCATTCGAGGTGCTGGTAATTTATTGGGTGCTCAACAGCATGGCTTTATCGATTCAGTTGGTTTTGACTTATATTCACAAATGCTGAAGAATGCCATTGAAGAAAGAAAAGGAACTTTTGATGAACAGCGAAATCAGATGATTGAATTGGATTTGGATATAGATGCTTATATTCCAGATTTCTATATTAATGATGGCCAGCAAAAAATTGAAATGTATAAAAGGTTTAGAGCTGTTGCATCTTTAGAGGAATTGAGCGAGCTTCAAGAAGAAATGATTGATCGATTTGGAGATTATCCTGCTGAGGTAGCTTATTTGTTTAAATTAACAGAAATGAAGGTATACGGCAAACAAGCTGGAGTAGAGTTAATAAAACAAACAAAAGAGGAAGTGCTTATTCTTTTATCTGAAGAAAGCAGCAATCTGCTCGATGGGCAGAAGATTTTTGAAAAGAGCTCTAAATATGGAAGAATGATCGGCTTGGGCATGGATGGGAAAAAATTAAAAATGGTTCTTCATGTAAAAGGGATTGAAACAGATAAGTGGCTGGATGCATGCTATGAAATGGTAGAGGCATTAAACAGCTTTAGAAAGGAGCCTCAAGAGGCGAGTTAAGTATCATCCTTATGTTTCTATAATTATTACTTTTTCTGCATTTTGAGGAGGTGTCCAAAAGTCGTTTTTTCGACCTTTGGACACCCTTTTCAAGTTGCAAAATACTGCTAAATCAGCTTTCCTGATTTTTAATTTGCTCTTTTCGTACGAGTTGCTGCTTTGTATCCGCACCCTGTATACACTTCGCTTTCCGGCGGGGCGAGCAGAGCGCCGAGCCGCCTCTGATCAGGCTTTCGCCTGTCTCGCTGATCCCACAGGAGTTTTCGTGTATACAGGCTGCTAGGTTCAAGCTAGAAAGGAATTTCATCTTATTCAAAAAGCTACAAACTTTTAGAAAACAGCCATAGATTTTGACAAATTGATACTTTTCGGACAGCATCTTTTTTCGTTTATGAAATGAGTGGGGAAGCACCAACTTTTCATCACTATTATTCGTTTGTTTTGAATGTTTAATCTCATCAGACAAGGGGAATAAGAAAACATAGATAAATTTGGAAGTTTAATCTGAAGCCGAGCTTATACAAGGGCAAATATAGAATTTTTTGGAAAGAATCACACCATAGAGAAAAATTTACATTAAAATGTATAGAACTTTCCATATGAAAGATACTATGTTTAAATATGGTGAACATTTCATATTTAGTTAAAGAAATATTTGCCAAATTAAAACAATCATCTGATGAAAGTGAGGCAACATGAAATGAAGGCAACCGGAATTGTGCGTCGAATCGATGATTTGGGTCGTGTTGTAATCCCAAAGGAAATCAGAAGAACTTTACGTATTCGTGAAGGAGATCCGTTAGAAATTTTTGTTGATCGAGATGGAGAAGTAATCTTGAAAAAATATTCTCCTATCAGTGAACTAAGTGACTTTGCAAAAGAATATGCAGAGGCTTTGTATGATAGTTTAGGCAATTCTGTTTTAATCTGTGATAGAGACACCTATATTGCTGTTGCAGGTGGATCAAAAAAAGACTATATGAATAAAAATATAAGTGAATCAGTTGAAAAAGCAATGGAAGATAGAACTTCTATTTTAATGAATCAACAAGATCAGGTTGCTTTGGTTGACAGCAACAGTGAAAGTATTTCTGCTTATACAATTGGTCCTATTATTGCTAACGGTGATCCAATCGGTGCGGTTATTATTTTCTCTAAAGAAGGTTCACTTGGAGAAGTAGAAAAGAAGGCTGTAGAAACAGCGGCTGGATTTTTAGCAAGACAAATGGAATCATAAAAACTATACAACAGATAAAAGGGGGCTCTATAAGAAGCGCCCTTTTTTATGTTGTTAGAAAAATACATATGACTTGAAGGAGTAGTGTTATTTCTTACATACAGAATAACATGGTACTGATAAATACATTATGTGTCAGTTTGTACATCGATAAATCATATGCTTTTTTCTGTAAAGCGAGTAGATGAATCGAATGGTTCTTCTCTATTAAGAATACATCTGTTATAATAAATATAGAACAGATTAGAGGGAGGAAAACATGTTAATTAAAATCGAACCTCAGTCTAATATGCCGATATATGCACAATTAACCATTCAAATTATGGAAGGCATCATTCGAGGAGATTTAAAAGATGGTGACTTTCTTCCATCTGTAAGAGCGTTAGCAGCAGATCTAGGCATCAACATGCATACAGTTAATAAGAGTTACCATGAGCTAGAGGAAAAAGGAATAATTAAAATTATTCCAAAGTCAGGTGCCATGATTTATTTAAAAAAGCAATGGAATATGGAGGAACGCAATGATCGTTTAATCAATCAATTTAAACCTTCAGTAATTGAGGCGCTAATATTAGGAATGAGTGAGCAGGAAATATGCAAGCTAGTGAATAATATAACGATAGAAGTGAAAGGGGAGTAGTAGAGATGGCGATAATTATTTTCTTAACGGTTACTTTTTTCCTAGGCTTCCTAGAAACATTAGTGCCATTTATTATGAGAAAAACAGTTGTTTTTGGAGTAAGCATACCCGATGAAAAATCTAATGTTCCAAAAATCCGCTATTATAAAAAAATATATGTGATAGCAGCCATGTCAGGATCTATTATTGCACTTATATTTTTTTTAATAGGGGCCTTCATATTTCATGCAGCTGATAACCAGCTAGCCATAATAGGATTAATTATTCAATTTGGGATTATTTTTTGGTCGCTTTCCTTTTATTTTTATTTACATGGCAAAATATTGCGCTTAAAAAAGGAGCAGCAATGGTATTCGGATCAGACGGCAGTGAAAGTGACGGAATTAAACCTCCGTCAAAGTGATGAAATGCTTCCTTGGTACTTATTCACATTTCCTATGATCATTACAATCGGGCTAGGAATTTTTACTTTCACTCAATATAGTCAATTCCCAGCAGCTATTCCTATTCATTGGGGAGCGGATGGAAAACCGGATCATTTCGTGGCAAAGACATATTTTTCTATTATTTCTTTGTTGGTGGTTTTATTAACGATGCAATGGATGTTTTTAGGCATTCATGAGTTGACGAAAAAATCTGGCATTAAAATGAGTGCAGTCAATAGGAGAGGTTCTAGAAGCAGACAACTGTTATACCGTAAATATACAAGCTGGTTTTTACTATTGATGACCATTCTAATCACCGTTTTATTTTCCTTATTACAAGTGACGACATTATACAATGGAATTTACAATACTTTATTTATGATGCTTATCCCACTAGTCTTTTTAATGATTACTTTAGCAAGTTCTCTCCTTTTTGCCATAAAAGTAGGAAAGTTAAATGCTCAGCTTGATAGTGGGGTTAAGTGTTCAGAAAAGGAGAAATGGGTGGATGTTGATGAAGATCATTTTTGGAAGGGCGGGCTATTTTATTATAATAAAAATGATCCATCCATATTTGTTGAAAAGAGATTTGGAATTGGCTGGACATTAAATTTTGCCCATCCTATTGGATATGTTGTCATTTTTATTCCGCTGCTATTTATTTTATTTATTGGCTTTGTTGTATAATCAACCTGTCGGCATATTTTGCTCGAATTATAAAGTTATCTTTAACCCAAGCATTTGCTTGGGTTCCTTTGTGGGAAATTTGTCCATAATAAGTGATTTGTAGATTTGACTTTGTTTATACAAGGGGCAACTATGCTATAATACAAGCGATACAAATAAAGGAAGGGGCTTTTTTGGTGAAGCCTAATTTACAATCAAGCGACTGGTTCAAAGGCGCTTTTATACTTACAATTGCAGCGTTGATTACAAAAGTTTTAAGTGCAGTTTACCGAATTCCTTTTCAAAATATTGTCGGGGATACGGGCTTTTATATTTATCAGCAAGTATACCCTTTTTATGGAGTCGTTGCCGCTGTTTCTACATATGGGTTTCCTGTTGTTCTCTCTAAATTATACATGGAATTGAAGATGGAAGAGGATAGTGTTGGATTATCAAATTTGATAAGGTCTTCTTTTATCTTATTATCTTGCATTGGCATGATTTCTTTTTGTTTATTATTTTTTTGTGCGGAATATGTAGCTGAATTAATGGGAGATCCTGCTCTGTCCAAATTATTAAAGGTTATCTCTTTTTCTTTTCTTATATCGCCGTTCACAGCTTTAATGAGAGGTATTTTTCAAGGGGAAGGGTCTATGATTCCTACCGCTGTTTCTCAAGTAGGAGAGCAACTTATTCGAGTAAGCACTATTTTAATTACGGCGCTGGTATTTACGTATCAGGGGTATACTTTGTATACAATAGGAGCAGGAGCTATGTTTGGTTCCATTACAGGAGGTTTGATTTCCTTCCTGCTGCTGTTCTACTATTATAAAAAGGTTAATAGCAATTTTTCTTATTATCGGCCGGCAGTTTATAAACAAAGGAGCAGCAGAAAGCTATATAAGAAGCTTATATTTGAAGGATTAACGATCTCCGTAAGCAGTATGCTGTTAATATTAATGCAACTGGCAGATTCATTAAATTTATACGCTGAGCTGGTTTCCTCTGGAGTAAACAGTGATACAGCAAAGGTGTTAAAGGGAGTATATGATCGAGGCCAGCCGTTAATACAAATGGGGACGATTTTATCCACTTCGATGGCGCTTACTCTCGTACCGTTTATAACTGGCGAAAAAATAAAAAATAATCGCAGAAAATTAGTAGAAAAAATCCAATTATCCTTAACCATTGGCTTATTTATCGGGATGGGAGCAACAGTTGGTTTGCTGAGTATCATAAATGAAACGAATACGATGCTTTTTGAAAATACAAATGGTTCTAGCGTACTTTCTATCTTAACTTGTATTATTTTATTAAATGCTATAATCGTAACATCTACTGCGATTTTGCAAGGATTAGGAAATCCTCTTTACCCAGCTGTCATTATATTATGTTCCTTTTTTATAAAATATGGTTTAAACAGTAAATTGGTGGACGCGTATGGAACGATAGGAGCCAGTATTGCTTCTAATATTACACTTGTTATAATAATGCTTCTTTTGTTATGGAGGTTAACACATGTATCAGGAAGCTCTATCATAAACAAAAAAAGTGTGGGAGTCATCTGCTTCGGAGCATTTATAATGTTTCTTGTGTTAAAGATCTACCTACTATTCACTGATTTATGTGCTGTTGGCTTGCAGCATGATCGACTTTTTGCAAGTTTTCAGGCAATGAGCGGAGTTATGATTGGTACAGTTATCTATTTTTTTATTGTGATTAGAGCAAATGTTTTTAAAAAAGAAGAATTGATCTTATTGCCGTTTGGCAGTAAAATGATGGTTTTTTTACCGAAAAAAAGGAGGGAGTATAGTGAAAAACATTGAGATTATTGGTTTGGGTGCTGGAGATATAAATCAACTTCCTTTAGGTGTGTATAGAACCTTGATAACGAAAGAAAAAAAGGTATTTATGCGAACGAAGGATCATCCGGTTGTGGCGGCTTTAGAAGCAGAAGGATCAAGTTTTCATTATTTAGATGCTATATATGAAAAGCATGATCAATTTGATTCGGTTTATAAAGAGATAGTAGAATTCCTTTTAGAAGAATCCGCTAAGGAAGAAATTATATATGCGGTTCCAGGGCACCCGCTTGTGGCGGAAAAAACAGTGCAGCTTTTAATAGAAAAAAGCAACGAGGGAATAGCGAAATTAACATTTGGCGGGGGACAAAGCTTTTTAGACAGCATTTTTCAGGCAGTAAAAGTGGATCCAATTGATGGATTTCAACTTTTAGATGGCACAGCACTAAATAGTAATGAAATCCAATTTCGTCATCATTTAATTATTGGACAAGTGTATGATGCGTTCTCAGCATCAGAGGTAAAACTAACGTTAATGGAGAAGCTTCCATTTGATTATCCTGTAAAAATTATTACGGCAGCTGGAAGCAGCGATGAGTGGATAAAAGAAATAAAGCTGCATGAGTTGGACAGGGAAGTAAATATAAATAATTTAACTTCTATTTATATTCCCCCTGTACGTAATCAAGAAATATTGAACAAAGATTTTACAAGATTAAGACAAATTATTGCCGCACTCAGAGGGCCAGATGGCTGTCCGTGGGATAGAAAGCAAACACATGAGTCGCTGTGCAAATATCTCGTGGAAGAATGCTATGAATTAATTGAGGCAATTAAGGAAGATGATATCGATCATGTAATAGAAGAATTAGGGGATGTATTATTGCAGGTAATGCTTCACAGTCAAATTGGTGAGGATGAAGGGTTTTTCAGTATTGATGATGTTATAGAGGGAATATCATCCAAAATGATCCGAAGACACCCTCATGTGTTTGGGAACGAACAGGCAGAAACGGTAGAGGATGTAATGGAGCATTGGCAAAAAGCAAAAAGTTTGGAACCCCACCAAAAGGGAACATCAATTTTAGATGGAATAAATAATGCGGCTCCTAATCTGCTTCGTGCGTTAGAACTGCAGAAAAAAGCAGCAGCTGTAGGGTTTGATTGGCCAGAAGCAGATCAAGCATGGGGAAAACTTCAAGAAGAATTGCTTGAATTTAAAGAAGAGCTTGCAAAGGGAAATGATCCTCAAAAGGTTGAAAAAGAGTTTGGCGACATTCTTTTCTCCATCGTTAATATAGGAAGGTTTTATAAAGTAGACCCTGAAATAGCTATCTACCAAACAAATCAAAAGTTTACTCAACGTTTCCATTATATAGAAGAGCAAGTGAAAAAACTTGGCAAAGATTTTAAAGAACTCAGCTTAGAACAGTTGGATGTATTTTGGAATGACGCAAAAAAGAAAGAATAGAGTAATGGAGGGATTAACTTGCGTTTAGATAAATTTTTAAAAATATCCAGATTAATAAAAAGAAGAACATTGGCGAAAGAAGTGGCGGACCAAGGAAGAATATTAATAAATGGCCAACAAGCAAAAGCAAGCTCTAATGTAAAAGTGGGGGATGAGCTTCAAGTACGATTTGGACAGAAAGTTGTAACAGCAAAGGTAGAAATTTTGCAGGATTCAACGAAAAAAGAAGATGCAGCCAATATGTATACTATTCTAAAAGAAGAAACTCTCTCTTGAGCTTATGATAACGTTCGAAGAGATCAGTCCTTTACGTCGCTATTCGTCCCATGTGCTCCATGGCTAAACAAGGAGCTTGCACTTTTCATGTTTGAAAGCTCGTTCTAATTCTTTTCTATCCTTCATACAATGGTACAAGTAGATTGTACTATGTGATTGTGAGGGATAAATATGAGCCAAAATTATGAATCTAATACGCTTAAGAGCAGCACGGTAGAACATGATGTCATCATGAGAGGGAGAAAGCTCTTAGATATTACTGGAGTAAAACAAGTGGAGAGCTTCGATAATGAAGAGTTTCTTTTAGAAACGGTGATGGGCTTTTTATCGATTAGGGGCCAGAACCTTCAAATGAAAAATTTAGATGTGGAAAAAGGCATTGTTTCCATTAAGGGAAAGGTTTTTGACTTAGTATATGTAGATGAACAAAATGGAGAAAAAGCTAAAGGTTTCTTTAGCAAGATTTTCCGATGACTCTATCGGTGCAATTTATGACCATGCTGGCGATGGTTGGCATGGGTTTATTCTTTGGGATATGTTTAGATACGTATCAGTATTTTTTAAAAAGACCACAACGAAAACGAATCATTGTTTTTTTTCATGATCTTCTATTTTGGACTTTTCAAGCAATGCTTATCTTTTATGTTCTTTTTTTAGTGAATCAAGGAGAAGTGCGAATTTACATCGCTTTAGCATTATTACTAGGCTTTGCTTTTTATCAAAGTATTTTAAAAGCCCCTTATATTCGTTTATTAAAAGGCTTTATTTCTATTAGTGTTCAGTTCTACCATTTTATGGTCAAGTTAATTATCATGATTGTGTACAAGCCGATAAAGTCTTTCATCTTGCTTCTTGTTTCGATTATGATTATTTTATATAAGGGACTTATGGCACTGGTAAAAATTGTGCTAAGGGTATTAAGATTTATAGTAAAGGTTCTTATTTTACCAATAACATGGATATTTTCACTCGTATGGCTAATTATGCCGAATAGAGGAAAAAAATACGTCGAGAAGTTTTCTAGTGAATTTGCAGGATATTCCAAAAAGATAAAGAAGTATTGGATAACATGGATTTCAAATAGAAAGAAACAATAGTGAGAGGAGGAGCCGTGTGTGAGTGCGATAAAAAAGCCAGATATTGCAAAATTGCAAACAGAATACACGATGCAACAAGAGGCGACCAGCATTAGTGCAGCGAGAAGAAAAAAATTATTATTCCGCCGATTAACAGTTTTTACACTCTTTGCTGCCGCTATTGGATTTTTGATGATTTCAACACTCATATCTCAAAGCTCCACCCTGGAAGAGAAGACTGCACAAAAAAAGAAGCTGGATGTGAAAATTGCTTCGCTGCAGCAGCAGGAAAAAGATTTAAATGAACAGATTACGAAATTAAATGATCAAGATTACTTAGCAAAACTAGCACGTAAAGAATTATTTTTATCTGAAAAAGGGGAAATTATCTTTAATATTCCCAATGAAAAAGATGATAATAATAAAAAATGAAACATAATAAGGGCTGCAGTTATATTGACACCCTTTTTTTTCATTATGTATAATATAATATAAGCATGATTTTTTATATCCTTAAGGAGGCAAAACTTTTTTATGTCAATCGAAGTAGGCAGCAAGTTACAAGGAAAAGTGACAGGAATTACTAATTTTGGTGCGTTTGTGGAACTCCCGGAAGGCGCAACAGGTCTTGTTCACATTAGTGAGGTCGCAGACAATTATGTTAAAGATATTAACGAGCATTTAAAAGTAGGCGATCAAGTAGAGGTAAAAGTTATTAATGTGGAGAAGGACGGGAAAATCGGACTGTCCATAAAAAAAGCAAAAGACAGACCAGAACGACCAGAAAGATCACATGACCGTGGAGAAAGAAGAGAATCTAGAGGTGGATATTCAGGTAATTCTCAAAGACCACGTCATGCAAAACAGAATGAAAATCGTGCGCCTAGAGAGAATTTCGAATCGAAGATGGCTCGTTTCTTAAAAGATAGTGAAGATCGATTAGCTTCTCTAAAACGAAATACTGAGTCTAAACGTGGGGGAAGAGGCGCTAGACGAGGGTAACTTGCTGCTGAATTTCTAATAAATAGCACGGTTTATCGTTTATATATTCCCGTAGCTTAAGCAAGCCATCATGGCTTGCTTTTTTGTATAGGTGAAAATGGAAGAATCAAACGAAATAAGGAAGACGCAAAAAAAGACTATAGATTTATCTATAGTCTTAAAAAAACTTTGATAGCGGCGGAGGGGATCGAACCCCCGACCTCACGGGTATGAACCGTACGCTCTAGCCAGCTGAGCTACACCGCCATAATATTTATGAGACACAAGATATATAATACAAAGCAAAAGACAAAAAGTCAATTCTTTTTTGAAATATACTCATGACTACGAGATAAAGGACAACAACTTTTTTATAAAAAATATTACTAAATGTTATCGATTTCTTTTGCAATTTTTGACAAAAATATTCAGGAGAAATAACATAGAAAAAATTTGGGTATTAATCCATTATTTAGATAATGGAAGACATGAACCAACATTTATAGGAAGAGAAGAGATTTTTTACATTCTTTAGTATTTTATCGAATTATGGTTTTGGCTGAGAAATAAAGTGAAAGAAGTCGAGCGAAAAATATTTGCTTGTCCGCCATTTTGACAAACTTTGAAAAGAATACATTCTATAATTTTCAGAAACGATACAGGATAGGGAGTGTATATAAATGGAAAAAGTTGAAAGGGACTTAATCGACACAATAGGTGAAGTTGATTTTGGTAAATCAAAAGTGGGATTAGGAGTTTTTTTTCAAAAATTTCAAACCAAATTAGAAAACCTTTTTCTTTTTAAAGGCTATATGCTGTTCTTTATTGGTTTCCTATTAGGAAGAGCATTAATATTAGCGAAATTAACACCATTTAGTCTCCCTTTCTTTGCTGCCGTATATTTAACCCGTAAAGAAAAGGCGCCAATTGCTTTAGTAGGTTTAATAGGAGGGGCTGTAACCCTTTCTTTAAAAGAAGCATTTTCAAGTTTTGCACTATGTTTTTTATTTCTGATTATCTACAAGGTTGTAAACAGGTGGAAAAAAAATGAACAGAGCTTAGTTCCTTTGATCGTTTTGTCAACGATAGTAGGAGGAAGTTTAGTAGAAGCTTTTATTTTTCAAGGCGAAATTACGCTGTATAGTGGAATGATGTCTCTCGTAGAAGGGAGCCTAGGGTATATATTAACGCTTATTTTTTTACAAAGTTTGCCGCTTCTATCCATAAATAAACGGAGGCAAGCCTTGAAAACAGAGGAGATAGTATGTCTCATCATTATGCTGGCCTCTGTAATGACGGGAACAATTGGGTGGCAAGTATATGATATGTCGATTGAACATATTATGTCTAGATATTTAGTGCTTATCTTTGCTTATGTTGCAGGTGCGACAATTGGGTCAACTGTAGGTGTTGTAACAGGACTGATTTTTAGTTTGGCGAATATTTCTAGTTTTTATCATATGAGTTTACTCGCATTTTCAGGACTTCTAGGAGGACTTTTGAAAGAGGGAAAAAAAGTCGGGGTTGCATTAGGTCTTTATATAGCAACACTCCTTATTGGAATGTATGGAGAGGGGGGTGGCGTACTAACAACCTCCATAATGGAAACCACCATAGCTGTCCTTATATTTATGTTAACTCCTCAAGCTTTAACTTCACGGATGGCAAAACATATTCCAGGCACAACTGAATATTCATTAGAACAACAGCTGTATATGAGGAAAATGAGGGATGTAACAGCGCAAAGAGTTTCTCAGTTTTCCACTGTATTCCAAGCATTGTCTAAAAGCTTCTCAGCTAATCATCCTTCCTCAGAAGAGGATGAGAGTGATCGAGAGCTTGATTATTTTTTAAGCAATGTAACAGAAAAGACATGTCAAACATGTTTCAGAAAGGAGCATTGCTGGGCTAGAAACTTTAATACAACATATGACTATATGAAGGATATTATGACAGAAATGTCTGATAAAGATGGAACTATTTCAGTAGGTTTATCTAGAGAGTGGGAGAAGCATTGTACAAGAGCTAAAAAGGTGACAGATGCTATTCATCAAGAATTAACTTTATACCAAGCAAATCTAAAATTAAAAAAACAAGTCCTGGAAAGCAGAAAACTGGTAGCAGATCAACTTTTAGGAGTTTCAGAAGTGATGGGGGATTTTGCCAAGGAAATACAAAGAGAGAGAGAAAATCACCATAAACAAGAAGAATTAATCCTTGAAGCAATACAGGAATTTGGACTGCACATTGAAAATGTAGAGATATATAGTTTAGAACAAGGAAATGTAGATATCGATATTACTATTCCGTATAACACAAGCCACGGAGAATGTGAAAAATTAATCGCTCCGATGTTATCGGATATTCTTGGAGAAACGATTATTGTAAATACGGCAGATCAATCTGGCTATACAAATGATTACAGTCATGCCACCTTTCGATCAGCCAAGGCATATGTCGTTGAAACAGGGGTGGCTCATGCTGCGAAAGATGGAGGATTTATCTCTGGTGACAGCTATTCTACTATCGAATTAGGTCTTGGCAAATATGCCATGGCAATAAGCGATGGAATGGGAAATGGAGAAAGAGCACATATAGAGAGTGAAGAAACGCTGCAGCTTCTGCAAAAAATTCTCCAATCGGGAATAGAAGAACAAGTTGCCATAAAGTCTATTAACTCGGTACTTTCATTGCGTACAACAGACGAAATATTTTCTACTTTGGATTTAGCAATGATTGATTTACAAAATGCAGCAGTGAAATTTTTAAAGGTTGGTTCTACTCCAAGTTTTATAAAGAGAGGCTCTAAGGTGATGAAAATACAGGCAAGCAACTTGCCAATGGGAATATTGCAAGAGTTTGATGTGGATGTTGTGAGTGAGCAGTTAAAAGCTGGAGATTTACTGATTATGATGAGTGATGGTGTGTTTGAAGGTCCAAAGCATGTGGAGAACTTTGATTTATGGATGAAAAGAAAAATAAAAGAGTTAAAAACGGATGATCCACAGGAAGTATCTGATTTGATTATGGAAGAAGTTATTCGTTCTAGATCAGGAATGATTGAGGATGATATGACTGTACTTGTTGCAAAAATAAGCCATAACATTCCAAAATGGAAGTCTATACCTGTGATGGCATATAGTCAAAAGGCAAATTAATCAGCATTTTTAATAAGTGTTATTGTATATCGAATAAATAGGGTATAAATACTTCTTTTTCCGTCGAAAATGGGGATAACTCATGAATGGAGGGGAGTAAATAATGAAAACAGGAAAACTCAAACAAATTCTACTTATTACAGATGGATGCTCCAATCAAGGAGAGGACCCAATCGCAATGGCTGCATTAGCTAATGAACAAGGGATAACTGTAAACGTAATTGGTGTAATGGAGCATGATACAATTGACGAACAAGGGATTACGGAGATTGAGGGGATTGCCATGTCTGGCGGCGGTGTAAGTCAGGTAGTATATGCCCAACAATTGGCGCAAACGGTTCAAATGGTTACAAAAAAAGCAATGACACAAACCTTGCAAGGCGTTGTAAATAAGGAACTGCAGCAAATATTGGGAAGTTCAAAAACGGTAGAAGATCTTTCTCCAGAAAAACGTGGGGAAGTAATGGAAGTAGTAGATGAATTAGGTGAAACAGTAGAATTGGATGTACTTATTTTAGTAGATACAAGTGCGAGTATGAAACATAAGCTTCCTACAGTTAAAGAGGCATTAATTGACCTTTCCCTAAGTTTAAATGCTAGATCGGGAGAAAATAAATATTCTGTTTTTGTATTTCCCGGGAAAAAGAAAGAGGTGGAAAAACTACTTGATTGGACACCAAGACTTGAATCACTAACAAGTATTTTTTCTAAACTAACGACAGGCGGCATCACTCCAACTGGTCCTGCTTTAAAAGAAGCTATCCACTACTTTAAGAATAAACGTTCATTAAGGGGCTTGATTTCACGTGACGATGATGAATTCTACGAAGAGTCCATTTAAAATAAATCCTGGTACAATTGTGAAGGGAAAATGGCATAAGAATGACTATACAATCTTAAAAGAACTTGGTTATGGAGCAAACGGTACTGTTTTTTTAGCTGAATCCAAAATAGGACAAGTTGCTTTAAAGATAAGCAGCAATGGAATGTCTATTATTTCAGAAGTAAATGTACTAAAATCCTTTGCGAAGGTCCAAGGTTACAGCCTTGGACCTTCTTTGATTGACGTGGATGACTGGGTAACAAAAAGCGGGACGGTATCCTTCTATGTAATGGAATATATAAAAGGACCAGATTTATTGACCTTTCTTCAACATAAGGATAGCTCTTGGGTAAATGTCTTAATCATTCAGCTGCTAAAAGATTTGCAAATGCTGCATGAAACAAATTGGGTGTTTGGGGATTTAAAGCCGGAGAATTTAATTATTACCGGACCGCCTACAAGAATCAGATGCATAGATGTAGGAGGAACAACTATTCGGGGGAGGGCAATTAAAGAATTTACTGAGTTTTATGATCGAGGATATTGGGGATTGGGTACAAGGAAAGCGGAGCCTACCTACGATTTATTTGCTGTAGGAATGATTATCATGAATATTGCATATCCAAAAAGATTTAATAAAACAAGCGGTGGAATGAACCAATTGCGTTCCATGATCCAGCAGAAGAAGGAACTACACTCATATGAAGACGTATTAATTCAAGCGTTTACAGGAAAATACAACAGTGCGGAAGAAATGAGAAGAGAGGTGCTAAAGCTATCCAGCGGCAATCCAGCAGCAACAAGAACAGTAAAAGCAAATGCTGTTAAACATAAAAGAACTGCTTCTGCAGGCAACAGCAGTGTAAATCAACCAAAAAATAGAACAGCCAGCAGGAGAGCGATTATTAAACAAAAGAAAAAGACTGGATTAATAGAGTCTCTCCTCCTTCTTTTAGTTATTTCTTTATTATACTTCTTTTATATTTATGGCCAATTAACATGATAAGAGAAGGAGTGAAACGTAACTTCTTATTTATGAAACCCAGTTCCTCTTTTATATAAATAGATGTGGGAGTCTTCGTAGATTTTAAACACGATACAGCAAGAACAAAAATATGGAAGTGTATCTTTTTGAAAATCATGTAATAAAAGTGGTATTCTATATTAATAACAAACTACATATTTCCGATTATAAATATTCATAAAAGGGTATGTAGTTAGTGATAATGAAATAAGGAAGATTGGCATATGCTAGATCAAAAAATAAAAAACTATTTAAAAGAGAAAGGATTAACACTTAAAGGACAGAAGGTTTTAGTTGGGGTATCGGGTGGTCCAGATTCCCTTGCACTGCTTTATTATCTCTGGAGCAAAAGAACAGAATGGGACATTGCTGTAATGGCAGCACATGTGGATCATATGTTTAGAGGTGAGGAATCATTGCAAGAGGCAAAGTTTGTGGAATCTTTTTGTATCGACAAATCTATTCCATTTGTTATGAGAAGCATTAATGTTCCTCAAGTTATTGAAAAAACGGGGAAGAATTCACAGACTGCAGCAAGAGAGTGCCGCTATTTATTTTTCAAAGAAATGATGGAAGAGCATGGCTTCGATTATTTGGCATTAGGTCATCATGGCGATGATCAAGTAGAAACAATTTTAATGAGATTAACGCGAGGCAGCAAGGGAAAAGCAAGAGCTGGAATGCCATTTGCTAGACCATTTGGAAAAGGGCAGTTGTTTCGCCCGTTTCTCTGTCTTGAAAGACAAGAAATTGAGGAGTTTTGTTCAGAAAACAAGTTGGACCCTAGAAGAGATCCAAGCAATGAAAAGGAAGTTTATAGTAGAAATAGATATAGAAAACATGTGATTCCTTTTTTGAAAAAAGAAAATCGACATGTTACCCGGCATTTTCAACGATTTAGTGAAGAATTGCAAGAAGACGAGCGATTTTTAATGGAATTAGCTGGTGAAGTCTGGAATACAGCGGTAAAGACTAAAAATGATAATGAAATTATTGTTGACATTGATGCATTTCTTTCATTAGCTATTTCTTTACAAAGAAGGTGTATTCATCTAATATTAAACTATCTCTATAAAAATATACCTGCTTCCTTATCCGCAATACATACAGATAAAATTATTACGCTGCTGAAAAGTCCTCATTCTTCAGGAAATATTGATCTCCCAGAAGGTTTGAACGTGGTTAAATCCTATCGATCCGTTCATTTTCAATTGAATTTTTCACAGGAAGAAACCTTTTATTATGAAATTTCAAAAACGGGAGAGTTATTATTACCTAATGGGCACTATATTAAGGTAGAATATATAAAAAGCAGAATATTTGATGATACTGAAAGCATCCTTTTAAATCCAGATGTTATCTCGTTACCTCTTATTATTCGCAATAGAAGAAATGGAGATAGGATAACGGTAAAAGGAATGAACGGTACCAAAAAAGTGAAAAGTATTTTTATGGATGAAAAGGTATCCATTCAAAAAAGAAATGCATGGCCTATTGTTACAGATAGCGATAACAATATTTTATGGATACCAGGCCTAAAAAAATCAATTTATTCTTATGATCTTGGGAATAGTGATTGTTATCTATTAATAACATATAAAAAGCAATGATCTTCTAGGGGGCACACATTTAATGAAAAATGATATTGAAAAGGTATTAATATCAGAAGATGAAATACAAGGAAAGATAAAAGATTTAGCATTTCAATTGACGGAAGAGTACGATGGCAAATTCCCACTAGCTATTGGAGTGCTTAAAGGCGCAATGCCTTTCATGGGGGACCTTCTAAAACGTATAGATACATACTTGGAAATGGATTTTATGGATGTGTCAAGTTATGGAAATTCAACCGTTTCATCTGGTGAAGTGAAAATAATCAAAGATTTGGATACGTCAGTTGAAGGCAGAGATATTTTAATCATTGAAGATATCATTGATAGCGGTTTAACACTTAGCTACTTAGTTGATTTATTTCGTTATCGCAAAGCTAAGTCTATCAAGATTGTTACACTTCTTGACAAACCGACTGGAAGAAAAGCAGACCTTCAAGCAGATTATGTAGGATTTATCGTACCAGATGCATTTGTTGTGGGCTACGGATTGGACTATGCAGAGAAATACCGTAATTTGCCTTATATTGGTGTTTTAAAACCAGAAATTTATACAACAAATAATAAATAAAGGGGCAAATTAGTAAAAGTAACAATTAAAAAGGGTAATTTCTTGAATTTACACAATTTTCTATGATACCATACACTATAGTTTGTTTACCGTGGGAGGAGGTAAGGGATGAACCGTATTTTCCGTAATACCATCTTTTATTTATTAATATTTTTAGTAATTATAGGTGTAGTAAGTTTTTTCAATGGAAATAACGAACCTACCAAGCATATATCCTATAATCAGTTAATCAGTCATCTTGAAAAAAATGAAGTAAAGTCAATTACAACACAGCCTGAACGAGGTGTATTAGAAGTACGTGGACAACTAAAAACATATAAAAGTGATGAGTATTTTGTGTCCTACGTAACGAATAATGAAACAGTTCAGCAGCGAATAGATAAAGCAGCACAAGAAGGTTCAACAATTGATGTATTGCCTGCGCAGGAAACAAGCAGCTGGGTGACATTCTTTACTTCAATTATTCCTTTTGTGATTATTTTCATTTTATTCTTCTTCCTGCTTAACCAAGCCCAAGGCGGCGGCAGCAGAGTGATGAATTTCGGCAAAAGTAAAGCAAAGCTTTATAATGAAGAGAAAAAGAAAGTTCGTTTTAAAGATGTTGCTGGAGCTGATGAAGAAAAGCAAGAGTTAGTAGAAGTAGTGGAATTTCTAAAAGATCCAAGAAAATTTGCAGAGCTTGGAGCAAGAATACCAAAAGGGGTTTTATTAAATGGACCTCCAGGAACTGGTAAAACATTATTAGCAAGAGCTGTTGCCGGCGAAGCTGGCGTACCGTTTTTCTCTATAAGCGGTTCTGATTTTGTGGAAATGTTTGTCGGTGTTGGTGCTTCTCGTGTCCGTGATTTGTTTGAAACAGCGAAAAAGAATGCCCCTTGTATCATCTTTATTGATGAGATTGATGCTGTTGGTCGTCAGCGGGGCGCCGGTCTTGGCGGTGGACATGATGAACGCGAGCAAACATTGAATCAATTGTTAGTGGAAATGGATGGTTTCGGAGCAAATGAAGGGATTATTATTATTGCTGCAACCAACCGCCCAGATATTTTAGACCCAGCTTTATTGCGTCCAGGTCGTTTTGACCGTCAAATAACGGTAGACAGACCAGATGTAACGGGTCGTGAAGCAGTTCTTCGCGTTCATGCAAGAAACAAACCATTAGCGGAAACAGTTGATCTTAAGAGTATTGCAATGCGTACTCCAGGATTTTCAGGTGCAGACTTAGAAAATCTTTTGAATGAAGCAGCACTTGTTGCAGCCAGAGCAAACAAGAAAAAGATTGACATGGAAGATATGGATGAAGCAACGGATCGTGTTATTGCAGGTCCTGCTAAGAAAAGCCGTGTCATTTCGAAAAAAGAACGCAATATTGTAGCGTATCATGAAGCAGGGCATACAATCATCGGTGTTGTTTTGGACGAAGCAGATATGGTCCATAAAGTAACCATCGTTCCTCGTGGGCAAGCTGGCGGGTATGCTGTAATGCTACCAAAAGAAGATCGTTTCTTAATGACAAAAAAAGAGCTTCTTGATAAAATTACTGGTTTGCTGGGTGGTCGTGTAGCTGAGGATATCGTATTTGGCGAAGTAAGTACTGGGGCCCATAATGATTTCCAAAGAGCGACTAGTATTGCACGCAAAATGGTAACAGAATATGGAATGAGCGAAAAGCTTGGACCACTCCAATTTGGTCAGTCACAAGGTCAAGTATTCTTAGGAAGAGATTTGAATAATGAACAAAATTATTCAGATGCAATTGCTTATGATATTGATCAGGAAATCCAAAGAATTATTAAAGAGTCTTATGAAAGAGCAAAAACAATTCTTACGGAAAACCGCGAAAAATTAAATATTATTGCAGAGACTCTTCTTGAAATAGAAACATTAGATGCTGAACAAATTAACAGTTTATATAAAGACGGAAAACTTCCAGATCGTTCTGTTCAAACAGAAACGATTTCATCTAATACAGATGATGTGAAAGTGAATATAAATATGAAAAAAGAAGATCAAGAGCCGAAAGAGGATTTGTGATCTTTGAGAAAAGGGATGTGCATCATGCACATCCCTTTTCTATGGCTTAATTATATTTTTAATTCGAATGAGATGGGAAAGACATTCTCTTTTAAAGTTATGCTTCATAAGAGGAAGCATACAGTTGAAGCATATTTTTCCTGGCAGAATGACTTTCCTATTTCACTAATAACAGGATATTATGATATGATGTTTGCAGTGTTTTAATTGGACTTTTCTTAAGAGAAAAGTCCAAAAAATTGTCCGTTTATAATAAAGATAATTTTTTATAGATAATTTAAGAAAGTAAGTACTAATAATAAAAAAGTGGTGAAGGTTATGATTTTTGTCTTTGATGTTGGGAATACAAACATTGTTTTAGGAGTATATGATAATGATAAATTAAAGCATCATTGGAGAATCGAAACAAATCGTTATAAAACTGAAGATGAATATGGTATGATCATTAAATCTTTATTTGATCAAGTTAGTTTTCAATTTTCCCATATAAATGGAATTATTATCTCCTCCGTTGTTCCGCCAATTATGTTTGCTTTGGAAAGAATGTGTGAAAAATATTTTCATATTAAGCCTCTAGTTGTTGGACCGGGAACTAAAACAGGTTTAAATATTAAATATGATAATCCGAAAGAAGTTGGTGCTGACAGGATTGTGAATGCAGTTGCTGCCATTCATGAATATGGAAGCCCGCTTATTATAGTTGACTTCGGGACAGCTACTACTTTCTGTTATATAAACGAACATAGGCAATACATGGGTGGAGCGATTTCCCCAGGAATCAATATAGCTACAGAGGCTCTTTATTCCAAAGCGGCAAAGCTTCCAAGAATAGAAATTGCACGACCTGAAGGGGTAATAGGCAAAAACACTGTATCAGCTATGCAGTCTGGAATCTTATACGGTTATGTTGGCCAGGTTGAGGGTATTGTAAAACGAATGAAAGACCAAAGCAAAGAGAATCCTAATGTTATTGCAACAGGCGGATTAGCTAATTTAATCGCGAAAGAATCGAATATCATTGATGTGGTTGATCCGTTTTTAACCTTAAAAGGTCTTCAGCTTATTTATCAAAAAAATAAGGAAAATTTAAAATAAAGCTTTTTCTATGCTATAGATGATTTGAAGAAGAAAAGGCTTAAAAAGGAGTAATAATATGGGGGATTATTTAGTTAAAGCATTAGCCTTTAATGACCAAGTTCGCGCATATGCAGTAAAAAGCACGGAAACAGTGGCTGAGGCGCAAAGAAGGCATCACACTTGGCCGACAGCATCAGCTGCTTTAGGGAGATCATTATCTGCGGCAGCTATGCTTGGTGCAATGTTAAAAGGCGACCAAAAGTTAACGATTAAAATTGATGGCGGTGGACCAATAGGTTTAATATTGGTTGATGGAAATGCTAAAGGAGAAGTAAGAGGATACGTTACTAATCCACAAACTCATTTTGATTTAAATGAACATGGAAAATTGGATGTAAAGAGAGCGGTAGGCACAGAAGGGACCTTATCTATTGTAAAAGATATTGGAATGCGTGATTATTTTACTGGCCAAGTACCTATTGTTTCAGGCGAATTAGGAGAAGATTTTACTTATTATTTAGTAACATCTGAACAAGTTCCTTCTTCTGTTGGAGTAGGTGTTCTTGTGAATCCTGATAATTCCATACTTGCAGCTGGCGGTTTTATTCTTCAACTACTGCCAGGCACAGAGGAAGAAACCATTGAAAAGATTGAAAAGCGATTAGGGGAAATACCGCCTATTTCTAAACTAATTCAAAAGGGTTTAACACCAGAGGAGATTTTAGAAGAGATCTTTGGCTCAGAAAACATGAAGGTGATAGAAACAATGCCTGTTTCTTTCACTTGTACTTGTTCAAAGGACAGATTTTCCAATGCTATCATTAGTCTGGGTAAAGAAGAAATCGAAGACATGATTACAACAGATGGGAAAGCAGAAGCGCATTGTCATTTCTGTAATGAGAAATATGTTTTTTCTAAAGAAGAATTAGAAGGGCTTCTAGATGAAGCAAGATAATATATTTTTAAGGTGAACTGAAAGAATATATAGTACGGAAACAAGCATGGTGCTAAACACTATGCTTGTTTTTTTTGACCATTTTTTTCAAGAAAGTGTAGGGAGAATCTTCCTCATTTTCGTTTATTTATTTGAACGGTTAATTGGGGAGGAAAAAAATGATAAAAATTAAGGATGTAAGCCACTCTTTTAAAATTGGCAAAAAGAATAAAAAAACGACATATTCTTTATTGAAAAAAATTAATCTTGAAGTAGAAAGAGGAGAAATTGTCACTATTATTGGAAGAAGTGGGTCGGGAAAATCTACTTTATTAAACTTAATTAGCGGATTTATGAAGCCTAATGAAGGAGAAATTTGGATTGATAATCAAAGGGTAAATGATTTTAATGAAGCAGCTTTTTCTGATTTTCGTTTGACTCATATTGGTTTTGTTTTTCAAAGCTTTCAATTAATTCCGAGTATGACAGCATTTGAAAATGTGCAGCTTCCATTAGTTTTAAAAGGAGTGGGAGAAAAAGAACGAAAAGAAAGAACACTTGAAGTGTTAAAAAAAGTCGGTTTAAGTGATTATGCGGATCATTATCCCAGTGAATTATCCGGTGGACAGCAGCAGCGCATTAGTATAGCAAGAGCACTTGTTGTAAATCCCCCGCTTATTTTAGCAGATGAACCGACTGGAAGTTTGGATAGTGATACAGAATCAGAGCTGTTGACTTTTATTAAGGAATTAAACCGGGATTTAGGGATTACTTTTTTAATTATTACGCATGATGAAAATGTTGCAAAAATTGGGGATCGCATTGTCCAAATCAGCGATGGGAATATAGTAGAGGAGGTTTCTGCTTTATGAGATGGAAAGATCAAGTAGCATTCGTTAGGCAAAACATGAAAAAAAATAAAACAAGACTATTTATGACGATAATTGCAACTGCAATGGGGTGTGCATTCTTAATTGTATTGGCGTCCGTTGGGTTTGGTTTAAATGAATCGATTGTAAAGGAAACAACTGAAAATCGGACAGTGACAAAAATAGAGGTTCCTGGAAAAAAGGATAGCGAGGCTGAAGGGTTAATGGATAAGGATGTAGCTTATTTTGAATCGGTTGATCATGTAAAAGCTGTTACAAGAAGGCAGACTTTACAGCAGCAGGGGGAATATTCGTTAGACTCCTACAAAATAACTCCTGAAACAATTGTTGCGAATATGCCATCTGAAGTAAAAGCAGGTTTTGAATTATCAAAAGGAAGACTGCCCGAAAAGGAAAATGAGGTAGTAGTGGGGTATCATTTTCTGGAAAACTTATTGCCAGATGGGATAGATTACAACGAAATTTATGATGAAAAAGGTCATCTAAAAGATAAGTACCTCTATAAAGGGGATATAATCGGAAAAAAAATGGAGTTAACTGTACATACATCTGAAGATAAATCAAAAGATAAAACGAAAAAAATAGCATTAACTATAGTTGGGTTAGGGAAAAAGCCAACAAAAGACTGGGTATATGATTTTAATGTTTATATTTCTGAAAATATTTTAAAATCGATTGAAGATTTTACAGGTACGGCAAAAGGAGAGTTGAATTCAGGAGAAAATAATAGAAAGCTGAGTAATGTGCGATTATATGATCAAGTAAACATTTATGCAGATAAATTAGAAAACGTTGAAAGCATCTCCAAGAAGTTAGAGGACAACAATTATTATGTGTATTCCGTTTTAAATGAATTAAAAGAAATAAATAAAGTATTTGCCATTTTAAAAGTTGGTTTAATTTTTATTGGAACGATTGCAATTGTTATCGCCTCTATTGGAATTTATAACACGATGACAATGTCTGTTACCGAAAGAGCTCCAGATATCGGCATTATGAAAGCGTTGGGGGCAAACCCTTCCACTATTAAAAAAATATTCTTACTAGAAAGCAGTTTTATTGGTTTAATAGGTGCTATTGTTGGAACAATCGCATCTTATGGAATAAGCTTTTTAGTGAATTTTATTATCCCTATCGTTGTTAAAAGCTTCTTTCATGAAGAAATTCCATCAGGTTTTAAGTTTAGCTATATTCCAATCAGTCTGCCAATTATTTGTATTATTATTTGTTATGCAGTAACCATTATATCTGGACTCCGCCCAGCTAGAAGAGCAACAAAGGTAGATGTGCTAAAAGCGTTAAGAAGGGAAGTATAAAGCCAATTTATCAGGACCAATTTGCCTCTATTCATGTGCATTTGGTCCATTTGCACTGCTCATTGCATGGTATCCTTCCAAGAGGTTGTGTTTTTGCTTCTAATTATTAAAATTAAATGCGGTTAAATGGCGATTGCTTTTTAAGAAAATAAGAATAAAAAGAACAAGGAACTAACATACATTTACTGAAGTGTGAATTTTTCAAAAATCAGTTGATATTAATTGACAAAATGAGAGTTCACTGATAAATTACTTATATAAAACCAATTAATTTACTCGGATTAAGAAAAAGGAGAGAACATCATGTCACGTATTGCTAATTCTATTTTAGACTTAATCGGTCAAACACCTATTGTGAAATTAAATCGTTTAGTGGACGATGAAAGTGCAGATGTATATTTAAAATTGGAATATATGAATCCTGGCAGCAGTGTAAAAGATCGTATTGCTCTTGCTATGATTGAAGCAGCAGAAAAAAGCGGTGATTTAAAAGAAGGCAGCACAATAATTGAACCGACAAGCGGAAATACAGGAATTGGACTTGCGATGGTTGCATCAGCCAAGGGATATAAATCCATTCTTGTTATGCCTGAAACAATGAGTATAGAAAGACGCAATCTATTAAAGGCTTATGGTGCTGAGCTAGTATTAACGCCAGGTCCTGAGGGCATGGGTGGAGCTATTCGCAAGGCAGAAGAACTTGCAAAAGAAAACGGTTATTTCCTGCCTCAACAATTTAAAAATCTATCCAATCCAGAAGTACATAAAAAGACAACTGGACAGGAAATTATTGCTGCATTCGGTGATGCTCAGTTGGATGCCTTTATTTCTGGGATTGGAACAGGCGGAACGATCAGCGGTGCCGGTGAAGTATTAAAAGAAAAATATAAAGACATTAAAATATATGCGGTTGAACCAGCAGATTCTCCTGTTTTATCTGGAGGAAAACCAGGACCTCATAAAATTCAAGGAATTGGAGCTGGATTTTTTCCAGATACATTAAATAGTGAAATTTATGATGATATTATTCAAGTAACAACAGAACAAGCATTTGAATATGCTCGTCGTGCTGGTAAAGAAGAAGGCGTTTTAGGTGGTATTTCTTCTGGTGCTGCAATCTATTCAGCATTAAAAGTAGCAAAAGAATTAGGAAAAGGCAAAAAAGTATTAGCGATTATTCCAAGTAACGGGGAGCGCTACTTAAGTACACCATTATATCAATTTGATGAAGAATAAAAACGACGATTTTGTCGGAATGATTGCATGAAAAGAAAGCAAGTAGTCTATATGGCTGCTTGTTTTTTTATAGCTACTTTCAAAGAGCATGTTTCTAAAGGAAGCTTTAAGAAAACAAAATGTGTTTGCTCAAACTTCAGGCTGATCGAAAACATTTGTATTTCGGAACATGAAGACTTGAAATGATCTAGCATTTGTCCCCCTACTGGAAATACAGCTTCTTTTTTTGTTATTTAATGAAATAAAAGGGTATATAGAACTATCTGGAATTGTAGTATGAAGAAGTTTTAACAACTCAAACGTAAGTATTCATTTGAAACGATGTAATTGTATGATTCAGTTTGCAGTCTACATAATTTATTTATGCATTTAAAGGAGTGGAGCAATGCCTTATTTTATCCTTTTGGTGATTGCGCTTATTGCTGGAATGGCATTACCTCTTCAAACAGCAATTAATGCGGAATTGCGTTCGGCCGTTGGATCACCATATCTAGCTGCAATGATATCTTTTCTGGTGGGAGCATCAGTATTATGCAGCATTTCACTTGTGATGGACCATACTGTTATTCCAAATCGAACAGTGTTTTCGAAGCCATGGTGGATTTGGACTGGCGGAGCACTAGGGGTAATACTAGTGCTAGCTAATGTAATGCTCATGCCTAAAATTGGCTCGGCACTTACGGTAGGTCTTACACTTGCAGGACAATTAATTATAGCGATCATTATTGACCACTTCGGCTGGTTTCATCTTCCTGTTCATGAGATCAATATGCCTAGGATTTTAGGGATTATCCTTATTTTAGCTGGAATCTTTTTAGTACAGCGATTCTAAAGAAGGAAGGAGGGAAGCTTTATGTCCAATAAAAAAACTATTTTCCGTGGAATAGACCATATCGGAATAACTGTTCCAGATATAGAGGAAGCAACAAGGTTTTTGGTGGATGCTTTTGGAGCGGAAGTTTGCTATGATGTGCAAAAGCCGGAGCAGCTGCCAATGGAAGGAGCAGAAATGGAGAAGCAGTTAGGATTGCCTATCAGTTCTAAGATTATTCATATGCGCTTAATGAAAATCGAAAAAGGTTCAACGATTGAACTGTTTAAACATGATGCGAAAGACCAAAAGGCGCCGGTAAAATGGATGGATTATGGCTTACAGCATTTTGCCTTATATACGGATGATATAGAAGTTGCTGCATAATCTTTTACAAAAGCTGGAGGCGAGCTATTATCCGATCCGCATAGTGAGCGTTTGTACAATCGTGAGGTTTAAATAACAATTTTCTACACTCTAAACAGAGCAGTTTGCTCTGTTTTTTTGTATGCCGTTTTTTGTGATAAGAAATACTAAAGAGTGAACAGCCAGTGCAAATTTTTTTGTCTTTCTCCCTCTTCATCATGTATGATGAAAAAAGAGAACTTGGTAAGGGGCGAAAGGGATTGAAACAGTATAAACTATATAGTAAGAGTGTGTCTTTTTCTTATGAAGGATTTATTAAACAATTTTTAAATAAAACAAAACATAAAGAGCATTATGTACTATTGGAAAGCGGCAGGGGAGGAAGGTATAGTATCGCAGCCATAAATCCTATTGTTAAAATGGTGGGGAAAAAAGGCAAACTGGAAGTCACGACAAATCAATCTATAGAAGTAATGGAAGGTAATCCTCTGCACCTTGTGAAAGAGGTAATAAGAAAATTTGATGTCGAATCAAATGATGAATTGCCTGATTTTCAAGGAGGAGCGATAGGGTTTATTAGCTATGATTATATCCGTTATATTGAGAGGCTGCCTGAAGATACAAAAGATGATTTAGAAATCCCGGATGTGTTTTTCCTTCTTTTTGATGAGTGGTATGTTTTCGATCATGATGAAAATTGTTTATGGTTTATGGCTCTATATGAAAAAGGGCAATATGAAAATGTTCAGCAGGAAATAGAAAAACGCATTCATCAGTGGAACCAAAACATGGAGCAGGAAGAAGATGCTGCAGATTCAGAAAAAACGGATGATTTGCAAGTTTCTATTAAAGACAATGAATTTCAACAGTCTGTTCGCAAAATTCATGATTATATTTCACAAGGTGATGTCTTCCAAGTGAATTTGTCTGTACGACAAGCAAAGCCGTTGCATGTACCTGCAATTGAAGTATATAAACAGCTGCGCACGTTAAACCCATCTCCTTATATGGGCTATTTTCACACGCCAGATTTTCAACTTGTATGCGGTTCTCCAGAACTATTAGTAAAAAAGAAGGGGGAAGAGGTAAGTACAAGGCCAATTGCCGGCACGAGATCAAGGGGAAAAGATGATGTGGAAGATCAAATGCTTGCCAACGAGCTGATAGAAAGCGAAAAAGAACGAGCGGAACATGTGATGCTTGTGGATTTAGAACGAAATGACCTTGGGAGAGTTTGTGCCTATGGAACAGTAGAAGTAAATGAGTTTATGGTAATCGAAAAATATTCGCATGTTATGCATATTGTCTCGAATGTCCGAGGGACTTTAGCGAAAGATAAAGATGAATACGATTTAATTGACAGCATGTTCCCTGGAGGCACGATAACTGGTGCTCCGAAAGTAAGAACAATGGAGATTATTGAAGAATTAGAGCCGGTAAAAAGAGGGCCTTATACAGGTTCATTAGGCTGGATAGGATTTAACAGGGATGTGGAGTTAAATATAATGATTCGCACTATGCTTGTTAAAGACAAAATAGCATATGTACAAGCAGGTGCAGGAATAGTTATTGACTCAGTTCCAAGTAATGAATATAAAGAATCGATGAAAAAGGCGAGAGCGCTTTGGAATGCAAAAGAATTAGCAGAAAGACATAAGGGGTAAAAACAATGATTTATATGATCGATAACTATGATTCATTTACGTATAATCTTGTTCAATATTTAGGGTCGATGGGAGAAAAGCTCGTTGTAAAAAGAAACGACCAGACGTCTATCAAAGAAATTAGAGAAGAAAATCCTGATTATTTAATGATTTCTCCAGGTCCGTGCAGCCCGAATGAAGCAGGAATCAGCTTGGAAGCAATTTCGGTTTTTTCAAGAGAAGTGCCGATTTTTGGTGTATGTTTAGGACATCAATCTATTGCGCAAGTTTTTGGAGGTGAGGTTGTCCAAGCTGAAAATTTGATGCATGGGAAGATTTCACTTATGCATCATGATGGTAAAACTATTTTCGAGAATTTACCAAATCCGTTTCCAGCGACAAGATATCATTCTTTGATAGTGAAAAAAGAAACTCTTCCAACATGCTTTGAAGTTTCTGCATGGACAGAAGAAGGAGAAATAATGGCGATTCGCCATAAAGAATTGCCAATTGAAGGGGTTCAATTTCATCCGGAATCGATCATGACAACAGCTGGAATGGACCTAATAAAAAATTTTATTCATTATTATGCTCGAGACAGAAAAGGGTAAGCTATGTATATTTATTTAAACGGAGACGTCGTAAAGGAAGAAGAAGCAGTAATTTCAGTTTTTGATCATGGCTTTATGTATGGTTTAGGATTATTTGAAACGTTTCGCGTCTATGAGGGGCATCCATTTTTACTTGATGATCATTTACAACGTTTAAATCATGGTTTAAAGCTGCTAAATATTAATCAAGTTTTTACAAGAGATGAAGTAAACAGCATCCTACAAGATTTACTAAAAAAAAATGGGTTGAAAAATGCTTATATACGCTTCAATGTTTCTGCAGGCAGTGGTGCCATTGGTTTACAAACAGCCCCTTATTCAAAGCCGAATATCGTAATGTATATGAAGTCATTGCCTGCAGCAGGAGGCATGGTAGAAAAAAAAGGACAGATTTTGATGATTCACCGCAATACACCAGAAGGAGACGAACGATTAAAATCGCATCACTACCTTAATAATATTCTTGCAAAAAGGGAAATAGGAGAGGATGTTGGAATCGAGGGCATCTTTTTAACAAAGGAAAAGTTCTTGGCAGAAGGGGTTACAACCAATTTGTTTTGGGTTATTAAGGACATCCTTTATACACCAAGCTTAAATACTGGTATTTTAAATGGAATTACAAGAAGATTTATCATGGAATATGCCAGAAATTTAGGGATGATCGTAGAAGAAGGCTGTTATTCTCTAGAACAAATGAATCAGGCGGTGGAAGTGTTTGCGACCAATTCTATTCAAGAAATTATTCCGTTGAAAAGTATAGAAGGTTATGAATTTAAAGGAGCAAAGGGAAGGGCTGTCTCTCTTTTTCATAAAGAGTATCGAAGGCTTTCCAATAGGTTATGGTCAATACATGAGATAGGGGGAAAATGAGTTGGCAATTAAATGTGGACCGTACACACTTGATTATCAAAATAAAACATTAATAATGGGTATTTTAAATGTAAATCCAGATTCTTTTTCGGATGGAGGAAAATATAGGGAAAGAGATAAAGCGGTTCAACATGCGTTGGAAATGATAGACGCTGGTGCTGACATTATCGATATTGGCGGTGAATCTACTAGACCAGGCTATGTAGAAATTTCAGAAGAAGAAGAATTGGAAAGAGTAATTCCTATCATTGAAGCAGTTTCAAAAGAAGTGGACATCCCCATCTCAATTGATACTTATAAAGGAAAAGTGGCAAAAGAAGCTTTATGTGCTGGAGCGCATATTATTAATGATATTTGGGGTGCAAAAAAAGATTCAACGATGGCAGCTATTGCAGCTAAGAAAGATGCTCCGATTATCTTAATGCATAATAGGGATAATCAGGATTATAGTAATTTTATAGAGGATGTTCTTTCAGACATTTTGGAGAGTATAGAGATTGCCAAAACAGCTGGGGTGAAAGAGGAAGCGATTATTCTTGATCCAGGAATAGGGTTTGCCAAAAATTTTACATATAATTTAGAAATGATGAGACATCTTGATGCCATGGTAGAGATGGGATATCCAGTTCTGCTTGGGACATCCAAAAAATCGATGATAGGCCATGTTTTGGATTTGCCAGTATCTGAGCGAATGGAAGGCACTGGTGCAACAGTTTGCTACGGGATTCAAAAGGGGTGTCAAATAATCCGCGTTCATGATGTAAAAGAAATGGCACGAATGGCAAAAATGATGGATGCTTTAATGGGAAAGGGGAAATACAATGGATAAGATACGCTTATCAAAAATGGAGTTTTACGGTTATCACGGAGTATTCCCTGAAGAGAATAAACTAGGCCAAAGATTTGTTGTTGATTTAGAAGTAGAGGCTGATTTAAGAGAGGCTGGAGAAAGTGACAACCTAGAGCACTCGGTGAATTATGGGCAGCTTTATTTTGATGTCAAAGAGATAGTAGAAGGAAAGCCATGCCAATTACTAGAAGCACTTGCTGAAAAGATAGCGAAGAAGCTTTTGGGTACGTATGATCGCCTTGACAGTGTACGTGTTGCAGTTATTAAACCTGATCCCCCGATACCTGGCCACTACCAATCTGTATCAGTTGACATTTTGAGGAAAAGACAATGAAGAACATAGCCTATTTATCTCTAGGGTCCAATATAGGAAATAGAGTAGAATTTTTAAAAGAAGCGGTGCATATGCTCGCTGAACATAAAAAAATTAAATTAGTAAATGTTTCATCTATTTATGAAACCGATCCGGTAGGATTTGAAGAACAGGACTTATTTTTAAATATTGTCGTACAGCTTTATACTTCCCTGGATCCTTATTCCCTATTAGAGGCTTGCCAGCGTATTGAAAGTGAACTTGGAAGAAAAAGGGTGATAAGATGGGGGCCGAGAACAATAGACCTTGACATTTTATTGTATAATCACGAAAATATAGAATCAGAGAAACTAAATATCCCACATCCAAGAATTGAAGAGAGAGCATTTGTAGTTATTCCTTTGTTGGAGGTTGCTTCAACTGTACAATTGCCTAATAAATCAATACCTTTAAAGGAAAGCAATAAGTTTTTGCAGGATAAAGAAGGAGTAAGGATATGGAGACAGCGGAAAAATGGGGAAGACGTATTCGGGCTTTTCGAAAACTAAAAGGATATACACAAGAAAGTTTAGCAAAAGAACTTCTTGTTTCTGTTTCCATTCTGGGAGAGATTGAGCGGGGAAACCGAATACCAACTGATGATATGATAGAATTAATTGTAGATGTTTTAAATATAAGCAGGGAAGAGTTAGAACCTGATTCAAAATAGCAAAATGGATTCTAAAGGGAGGTAAGTATTGTGTTTAAAATAGGTAATGTAGAAATGCAAAACCGAGTAGTGCTCGCCCCGATGGCAGGTATTTGCAATTCAGCATTTCGTTTAACGGTAAAAGAATTTGGTGCAGGGCTAGTATGTGCTGAAATGATCAGTGATAAAGGCATTGTTTTTAAAAATGAAAAAACGCTGAACATGCTTTATATTGATGAAAGAGAAAATCCTCTTAGTTTACAAATTTTTGGCGGTGAAAAGGAAACACTTGTAGAAGCAGCGCAATTTGTGGATAAAAATACAAATGCAGATATCATTGATATTAACATGGGATGCCCCGTTCCTAAAATTACAAAGTGTGATGCGGGAGCAAAGTGGCTGCTCGATCCTAATAAGATCTATGAAATGGTTGCAGCGGTTGTTGATGCGGTAGATAAGCCAGTTACTGTGAAAATGCGTATGGGTTGGGATGAAGAACATATTTATGCTGTGAGAAATGCTCAAGCAGTAGAACGTGCTGGAGGAAGTGCGGTGTCTCTTCATGGGCGTACTCGTGTACAAATGTATGAGGGGAAAGCTAATTGGGACATTATTCGTGAAGTGAAACAGTCGATTAATATTCCGTTAATTGGAAATGGGGATGTGCAAACACCTCAAGATGCAAAAAGAATGTTAGAGGAAACAGGCTGTGATGGTGTCATGATAGGAAGAGCGGCATTAGGAAATCCATGGATGATTTATCGAACAGTTAATTACTTAGAAACAGGTGAATTAATGGGAGAGCCATCAATACGTGAAAAAATTGATGTCTGCATTCTGCACCTTGACCGATTAATATCCTTGAAAAATGAAAATGTTGCAGTAAGGGAAATGAGAAAACATGCAGCATGGTATTTAAAAGGAATAAGAGGAAATGCAAAAGCTCGAAACGCCGTTAATGAGTGTGACACACGTGAACAGTTAGTAACATTATTAAACAATCTTGTAATAGAAGCAGAAGCAAAAGAACAAAAGGAAATACAAGTAGGCTGACTTTGACATTTTTTGTTTCTATCTTCTATAATGTGTTTTAAAAGTAACTGTCGGTGAAAAATCTGACAGTTTTTTTTCTTTTTTAGTGTCTGCACTCGCGACATTGTGTAGAATAATAAAGTATGCGAAAAAAATTACGATTCCTTATTTAGGTGATCATACATAAAAAAATGGTGGAGATGATTAAAAATGAGTCATGAAGAATTAAATGACCAATTGCAAGTAAGACGCAACAAAATGAACGACTTGCGTGAACAAGGAATAGATCCGTTTGGCAAACGATTTGAGAGAACAAATTTATCGGAGGATCTTAAGCAACAGTATAATTCTTTTGAAAAAGAAGAATTAGAAGAAAAAGATATTCATGTTACGATCGCTGGAAGAGTGATGACGAAAAGAGGGAAAGGAAAAGCAGGTTTTGCTCACATTCAAGATCTTGAAGGTCAAATTCAATTATATGTTCGGAAAGATAATGTAGGAGAAGAGCAATACACTATCTTTAGCTCTGTTGATTTAGGAGATATCGTTGGTGTAGAAGGTGTTTTATTTAAAACGAATGTTGGAGAGTTATCTATTAAAGTAAAAGACTTTACTTTATTAACAAAAGCCCTTCGTCCACTCCCGGATAAATTTCATGGTTTAAAAGATATTGAGCAAAGATACCGTCAACGTTATTTAGATTTAATTGCAAGTGAAGAGAGCAGAAATACTTTTATTCTTCGCAGTAAAATTATTCAGTCTATGCGCAGATATTTAGATGACCACGGCTATTTAGAAGTAGAAACGCCTATGATGCATTCTATTGCAGGGGGAGCATCTGCTCGTCCGTTTATTACGCATCATAATGCGTTGGATATGCCTCTATATATGCGTATTGCGATCGAACTTCATCTAAAACGATTAATTGTTGGTGGATTAGAAAAAGTTTATGAAATCGGGCGTGTTTTCCGTAACGAGGGTGTTTCCACACGACATAACCCTGAATTTACTATGATTGAACTGTATGAAGCTTATGCGGACTATCGTGATATTATGAGTTTAACAGAAAATCTAGTAGCGCATATTGCAAACGAAATTCATGGTGCTACAACGGTTGCTTATGGAGAGTATGAAGTGGACTTGAAACCAGAATGGACAAGACTTCATATGGTAGATGCAATTAAAGAGTATACTGGCGTTGATTTTTGGCCTGAGACAAGCTTAGAAGAAGCTAGAAGATTAGCGAAAGAGAACGATATTGAGATTAATGATAATATGACATATGGACATATTGTTAATGAGTTTTTCGAACAAAGAGTTGAAGAAAAGTTAATCCAGCCTACATTTATTTATGGTCACCCTGTAGAGATTTCTCCGTTAGCAAAGAAAAATGAGGAAGATCCACGATTTACGGATCGTTTTGAACTGTTTATAGTAGGTCGAGAACATGCGAATGCCTTTACAGAACTAAATGATCCAATTGATCAACGTGAGAGATTTGAAGCGCAATTAAAAGAGCGTGAGCAAGGAAATGATGAAGCGCACTTAATGGATGATGATTTTGTTGAAGCATTAGAGTATGGTATGCCGCCAACTGGTGGATTAGGAATCGGTATTGACCGCTTAGTAATGCTGTTAACGAACTCTCCATCTATAAGGGACGTATTGTTATTCCCATTAATGAGACATCGTTAATAAAAAGAGACAGAGTGCTTGCATAGTGCTCTGTTTTTTTAAAATTATAAATGGTATCAAGAGAGTACTTGAAAAGCATTAACTTTAAGGTTGAGATGCTGCTTTAATTTAAGGGGGGCATGAGTGAATCTTAAAAGATTAGAATGTGGTGGAATAATAAGAATATTATTTCTTTTAAAAAGTAGTTGCATCAACTTAAATACGGTGGTATATTTATATCTGTTGCTGAAACAAGTCAGCGGCGAATGAAAAAAACTTTAAAAAATCGTTGACATGGAAAACGACTTTTGTTAATATTAAAAAGTCGCCCGATAGCGATTAAGTGAAAAATTGCTCTTTGAAAACTGAACAAACAAAACGTCAACAATAAACGTTTATAACCTTTGTTGTAAACGAAAAAACAAGTAAAAAAAAGCTAGAGTTTAGCAAT